>NZ_JBFREL010000017.1:0-114105 GCF_052114265.1 Paenibacillus sp. MCAF9 | reverse complement strand
TGCTGCATCCAATAATTTCACGATTAAAGAGGTCTACAAACAAGCATACGTAATGTCATGTACCGGCTACTCGTACGTATGTTAAATCGCTGACGACAACAGCGTATGGCTCTTTTTGATCTAATTCGCGTTGTAATACATTCTCAACGACGGCCTCATTAGAATCGTTCTTAACAGGCTTGTACTGCGCTACCGTGTAATTAGATACCAGGACATGTTTGCTCATGATCTGACCGATCTTACGGCGCGAGGCTAACAAGATTCGCTTTCCTAATTCAACCTTGATTTTTYGTGTGCCGTAGTTGTTTCGACTAGCTGAGAAGATCTCTAGAATCGCATCTTCTAGCTGCTGTTCTTCCTCGTTAGCGGCAGRCTCAGACTTGTAGTAATAGGTGCTTCGTGGTAGTTGTAGGACTGCGCACATTGCTGATACCGAGTACTTGTGTGCATTATTGCGAATCACATTTAYTTTCGTCCCATGATCAGCGCGGCTTGCTTTAAAATATCGTTCTCCATTTTCAAACGTTGAATTTCTTTACGTAATGCTAGGAGTTCGTTCTCTTCCTCTGTGCGATTATCTTTTTCTTTAAAGGAACCTGTCTTCTGACTTTGTGCGATCCAACGATCAAATGCAGAAGCACTCAGATCATATTCCTTAATGATGTTTGCTCTTGATTTTCCACTATCGTAGAGCTGGATCAACTGCTTCTTAAACTCGGCAGTAAATGTACGTCTTGGTTTTGGCATAGTAGATTCGCTCCTTCTCTGTTCCCTTCATTCTTTTTTTCTGTCTAACTTAGTGTAGACGATCCACCATTGAGCCGATCACGCATCAGAAACGAGGTGATCGGAATGGCTGGATTAAAGTTCGCCAACCTGACCTAGTGTTGATCACTTGGGAGGAGGGGTGGTGGGAACTGCTCCTATTTTAGTGCACCTTTGCATGGGTGTAAACTCTAGGTTTCATGTCCCGATTGCTGTAGGAAGTAATAGATAGCGTAGGACAATGGTGTTACATTAAGGTGAAATCTGAAGCATGCTCGCGACAAATCTCTGGTCTGAGGGACACGAACTTAATGAGTCTGTATTGAGGAGACGAAAATTCGTAAGTAAGGCTTCTAAGCCTAATATAGATTACTGAATGAGTCTTTAATGCATAAGGTGTTGCAATACCCATTCGAAAGGATATATCTGAGATAGAGTAGTGATGAAAACATACAGGCGTATTCGGAAGCTTATTTCCATGTTTAAAAAATAAAATATTCCAAATAACCTCATATATTCTTATTAATAACTTTGAGTAAGTCTTTTATCTGATTGAATCTATAGACCTACAAATTGTATTTGATTTCAGAATGTTAATTTATAACTTAATGGATATAGATGATGACCAACTTTCTGTTTCTAGATTCGGACTAATAATTTTTGAATTATATTATTAAATTTTCTAAATATAACATCCAACATTTATATAAGAGAAGAAAAAGAAGGAAATTTTGTTAATGTGTCGAATCTAATTCTTTAGACCTACTCTCTAGAAATGAAAATAGGTTTCCTATTACTATAATGAATATTAAAAAAGCTTAAAACGAAAAAATGTTTAAATAATAATACAACTAAAAAATAACTATTTTTTCTTATCAAGAATATAATTATTGCTTGATAAGATAAAGCTTTCTGATAAAGGTTGGAATGAGCATTATTACATAGGGGTATATAAGTGGATTACAGTATATATTCTGTTTTGGATGAATATTTAGAAATTAAGAGTGGGAAATGCAACTCAAATCTTGGGAGGATAATATGAACTCATTTGTACAATATTTAGACCAATACAATGTTTTGTCTCCTAATCATTCGAAAATATATGATGAGTACTCAAATTCTAATGATGAATACAAAATAAACATTGATACAAAGATAGAACAGTTTTTACTTAGTCTTTTTTCTGGAAATCCTAGAAGCGTCATAATGACAGGAAATGCTGGTGACGGTAAAACACGACTATGTCGAACAGTCTATGAGGAAATTACTGGTTTAAAGCTTGATCAATGGCCAGAAAGTGGTATTGTCGATGTGGCATATAATATGGGAACGATAAGAATTGTTAAAGATTTATCTGAACTTACCGAGGCTGTTATTTTTGAAGAGTTAGAACAATTGAATAGATTTATAAAGAATAGACATGAAAATAAGGTTTTTTATTTAATAGCTGCAAACGAAGGTAAATTAACGAAATGTTTGTCCCAGCGCTCTTCATTAGAAAAACTATATATACAAGTAAGAGACCGCTTTTTGGATCACAATGTGAATAATAATGACTTGCATTTGGTTAACTTACAAGATGTAACTTCGTCGATTTACGCTGAGAGAATATTAGCGGAATGGAATAAAGATGAGAATTGGAATGCATGTGAATCATGTACTAAGCAGAAGAGATGTATAATTTCACTTAATCATAGGAGAATGTCTCAAAAAAGAGTAGAAAACCGTCTCGTAGAACAATATCGTCTAATTGATTGTTTAGGTATTCATATAACAATGAGAGAGATATTAATCCATTTAAGTTATGTGATAACTGGAGGACTTACATGTAATGATATTTTAAATGCAGACTATGAAGATATAGAAAAATTATCAGAAATGGTTTATTACGATAACTTTTATGGAATTCAAATGCCGGATGTCACCTCTGGGGAAATGGGCGCGATTCGACATTTCAGAAAATTTAATCCTGGTCAAACTTCGATCTCAATCATTGATGATTTTCTTATGAATGGCGATATCAGCGGGAATGAACAAACTATTAAAAGTCATCAAGATGTCTTTAACGATGAGGTGGACTTGCTCTTTGGCTATTATCGTAAATTAATTGAACTTTACCGTATTCACAATCCTAATATGGATCAACATAGGATTTTCGAGAAAATGCCTAAGTTCCGTCGGAAATATTTTTTCGAAATAGATGAAGACAATCAAGAGATGAGGAAGGTCTTAGTACCTTACCGCTACTTTTATCGCTATTTGGACGGGTTGCAGAATAAACATTCTCACGCGATAATTCGCAGGGAATTAATACAAGGATTGAATTCTGCATTTTCTAAGAAATTAATCAGTAAATCAGAAACTCAACTGTATGCGGTAAATGAAAATTTGATGATTTATCAGGTGTTTTCGGTAAACCAAATTAAAATCATAGAAGACTCCTTACGAATAGACATTGATTATACCCCTTCACGTTTTTATATTTTAGTAAATAATGAGACAAAGCTTGAAGTGAAATTGCCTGTATTTGAGTACTTACTTAGACTTGCTAGCGGAGGGTTATTTGTTACTTTGAAACAAGAAGTAGATATATTACTAAATACGTTTAAGAATGATCTTATTAAGAAAAGCGAAATCGAAGAATTTATTCTCAGTGTGTTTGCTATGGACCCTCACAAGGGAGTTTATGTAGCTAACAACATAGATATTGGATAACGGGGGTTTAATTATGGAAACTAAGGAACAAACACACTCGCTAGATAAGTTCACATCTCAGTTATCTGCACACATATGGGGGCACCGTTTTAAAGATGGACAACGTGGTCCTGAATATGTATTGGAATTTTTAAACGTCTTATTTGGTGCCGATTATTCATTTAAGAAAGACAGATATAAAAGAACAAAAGCGGTTGGCCTTAGGAAATTCATATTTGAAGGTGTTAAGGAGGGCAGCGTTAGAGACGTCCTTGTACTAGATGACCATGAAAAAGAAAAACTTCAACAAGCCGTTCAAGAAAATGATTTGTATGTTATTAAGCATTTTTTACGTAATTTAGAAGTCACTTTGTATAATACAACTGGTAAAGAAGCAGATAGATCATGGTTTGCGAGATCATTATATCCCCTTCATGAGTCTCTCCTTTATTTCGAATTAAGAAAGAAAGGGAGGGACCTTTCGTTTGAGCGCAATTTTTTTGCTCGGGGTGGGGAATTGTACTTTTTAATGCTTGCATACGGCACAGAAAATTATGCAGAGCGCCGTAACTTTATTCAATCGCGGTTTCAAGACCTATTAACTAGAAATAAAGTTATTGAAAAATTGGTCTATAAAATATCGAGTGCATTCGAAGAATCAGAAAACCAAAATAATCAAACTGGTTTATTACGTACGGATAATAATGATGATAATGTTCCAAAACTACCGGAACCTGAAAAAAGTCAACCGTTATTTGAGATGTTTTCCATGGAGCTGGAGCAGTTATTATTACTTGACGTTGATATATATGAAATGTTTCATTTATTAACTTCACTAGTATGTTTTCAACTAACTAGATATATGCATGAGCGCGCGACGATTTTAGATAGTAAAAATCATACTTACTTTTTTGATTGTTTAGAAGGGAATAATAAACATATAACTCAAATCTCATCACGCAATTTTGACGAACATGAGAATCTGATTAAAGCAAGGTTTGAACATGAGTTTCAAAGGAAGTTTAGAGAAGCCCTTGGGGATTATAATAAAATAGAAGAACACCTTCCAAGATGGAAGGAAAATCCTAATGACATCATTGAGTTGTTGGGTTTAAATCAGATGCGCTCTCGTAAAGATGTAATTATTCGTACACTTCAAAAGTGTTCAAATGCTAAAGAAGTATATTCTAAGTTCTATTTAGTTGTGAAAGATGCAGTTTCAGATCAATTAAAGAAACATCAACTTAATATAACTAGGGTACTTACACGTGATGGGGGATTTGCAACATTCAGACGAGGATCAGTAGGAAATTATAGATACACGATTTCAGATTCATTTTTACAAATGATTGTTTTTACAACCATAAAGCCTATGGGGAAAATGGAGTATTATGATTTTTTGGATGAGATTTATAATAAATATCAAATTGTCATAGGAGAAGCACAAGCGAGAGAATGCGGAATATATAGTAAATCTAATCTCAATATAAGATATTTTCAAGAAAATGAGAAGGCACTGCGAAACAAATTAAGACAGAATGGACTATTAATTGAATTCTCAGATGCTACAGCAATGATTCAAAATCCATATGCAAGTTCGTTGGAGGAATTAACATATGCATAAGTTACCCTATCAATTATTAGGAACATGGGTTTTTCGATTAGTAAATCAATATTTTATTGAACAAAAGAAGCAGAGTGCAGAAAAGTTATTTCTAAAGATATCTGGTATAGATGATAGTGCAATGTTATTTATTTTAAATGCCTTTAGCGAATCGGAGCAAGATTTGGTACTACATTACAACCCGATAATAAGAACTTTAAAATATGCTGAAGGTTTTGACATGTATCGTTGTGGACCTCATGAGACGAGCACATGGCTTCGAAATAATACATCTTCTGGCAGTGCGCTTATTATTATTCTTAATGATAATTCTTCAGAAGCGCAAAGTTTAGAAAATATATTTACAATCGACGAGGCTCGATTAATGAGCTTTGAAGGAATGAATGTTCTATATGGAATACTAGCTGAGAACTTTAATATTTATGCAGATGAATTAAATACTCTAAAAACATTTTTTGCAATGTATCAAAAAATTACAGAACCCCAATTACGTAATGTATTATCTTTTCTAATTGAAATTGTGAATGATCCCCAAATTTCAATTATAGATAAGATTCAAGGACATTTGAATGAATTACAATTGTTTTGTGACAAAAAACTGGCCTTTACACAAAAAGAAGGATTGCAACGTCTGAAAAAAAACTTTAGTTTGTCTAGGTTTGAAAAAGATGGACGTGCAACTAATAAAGAAGATCTGGTAAACAATTTATATAATTTTCTTAACAGTGAAGAAGCAAATCAATATGAACATGAAATATGGGAAAATATCGATCCGGAATCATTCCGGCAGGATGCTTTAGAATATATCAATAACCAATCGAGTAAGTTTTTGAAATATGACTATGAGTTCGTATTAGCGGTATTTCAATTTAAAACTAAGAAACCTAAGATTGAGCAAAAGGTAGCAGGTTTTATAGAACAGTTAAGTACAAAACTGTCTAAAGATCAAAATGTACTTTTATCAGATACATTAGAAGCAATTGAAGAGGGGAATAACCCCGATAAAATTAAAGAGTTTGTTGATGAATTTAATGATGATTTACGATCAGAACCGAAGTTACTTAAAGAACTAGAACGTATTGTTGAGCGCCAGAGGCACCCACATGAATATTATGAACTGACTGACGCTTTATTATATGAAGGTCTTGCAATGCTTGAAGAAACACATGAAGAGCATAGTATTAGTGAGGCTAGTTTTGAATTATCGGTGATAGACAAGTACGCAAGTGAAGCAATAGTCAATTTGCTGAAATTCTATATGAATAATATAGAGTTGATAATACCGAAAATTCAATTTGATGCCTTAAGTATGCCGTTAATTGAAGACAAAGAGAAGGAAACTCAAGTTTCATTCCAGATAAAGCTAGTAAAGCATGGGTTCGAGCTGAATTCGAGAAAGTTTAAGTTGATGGAATTAACAGCATATCAATTACCATCAATGATTGAACAACTTAAGGATAATAGCAATATTCCTTATATCAAACAATATTTTGGGACGGATTCACAGCTTATTGATGTATTACAAGATGTTCGTGATAGAACTAAAGGATATATAGCAACCAATGAATTAGGTGTTAAAGAATCTTATACTGCTTTTCAGGATTTTGTTTTAATATATACCACTATGATCACAGGAGCTCTAGAACAGGGATTATGCAGCATAGATATTGACTTATTAGAAATTGAGCTAGAGACTTTGCTGGAAAATATTCATCAATCCACATTAATTTCAAAACATATTATTCAATATATTAGCTGTTTAGGAGCACTTGACCAGTATAACTGTAAAAAAAGTGAGATCGGCGCAGTTCAGCAAAGAACGTTGACCTTGCTTAATCCGATTCGCTTATTAAGTTATTTAAAGCGCTTGAGTCAAATAGATTATGAGTTAAACAAATGGGTCAATCAGTTGTCAAAGGGTAATGTGCGAATTGAAGAATTAGATGATTATTTGCAGCATATCGTCAATTCAGTTTCACATCTGGCTCCCAATTATTTTGTTGCAGAAGGAACAGGAGATCAATATCTTGTTGAGCAACAAGAGCGAATGGGGGAAGGGGAGTTCGCATTAAATGGTACGTCTAGCGGAGAAGAACAATTAGTAGAAACGTTCTCGGAAGAGTTGTTGAATACCGTGAAGACATATTTTGAGGTTTATCCATATGCAAAGGATTGTTTAGACCTAGTCTTCCTATATTGTCCACATGCTGATTATGTAACTAAATCAATTGATTCTTTATTTAAGAATACTGATGTTAATAAGATAAAAGCGATAGTCCATAGTGATACTAAAGGGGCAAGTTTTCATGAATCTTTTAATGGATGGTTAAATCATGAAGAAGACTACTTAAACGGAGCCAATGTATTTCCGAAGGTAGATATTCAAGTAATAGCGGAACAAGATATCAATGCAATTACCAATAGATTATCTACCGAGCTGCAGGATGCAGATATCGGGGTTTTAGTAAATTATTTTGGAAAGACCTCGCATATTAAATATAAGTTAGAAAAAATAGATGTCCATGAAACAATAGATTGGTTTGAAACGATTTATAAAGAACCTTTGAAAAAGGATGAAGCTGTAAAGAGGATTAGTTATGTCAGTGAAAAATTGCCCAAAGTGATGCAGTATTTTTACCAGATGCAATATATTATCCAGAGTAACGAGAAAATCAGTACAAATGAGCATTATTTACTTAGAAACATAATTTCAATTTCAAGTCTTTCAGATACACATTTAATTAATTTTATGCACGATCGTTGTAATTGGTCATTATTTATAGATCGCTATTTAGATAAGTCTTTATTACGTCAAGTATCATCTAAGGCACAGATAATTCGCTACAAATCAAAAGCAGGAAAGAATAAGGAATATCGTACTATTCTTTCTTCATCAAATTACATTAGAAAATTGGCTAATGAAATGGCGGATCATGCTTATTATGATCGCTTATATCAAAAATATATTTCGCTACTTAAAAATGACAAAATCAATAGAGATATTATCATAAAAGCAGTTGAACGGGTAAAGGAAATCTCGGGTGGAGTAGTTCTCAGAGCCATTGGTCCAGGCAAGTTTGCACATGAACTTATGGCTATTTATTTGTCGACACAAGCACGTATGGAAAAAAATGATGTGCTACATATTTGGTCATTATGTGATGAGTTACCTTGGTTTAACCGTTCTTTAAGACGACCTGATCTAGTAGGTACAAAGATCGAAAGAATAGATGACCAAATATTTATTGAATTTGAATTAGTGGAACTGAAATTCATATCTCATGGGATTTTAGAACAAGAAAGATTTGACGCCATTAAGCAAGTAAAGGCAGGGGTTGAGCTCTATCGTAATTTATTTTCATTTAACGATGAGCACATGAATGCAGAGCTCTGGCGCAAAGAATTTATCCACTATTTATTGGAGTTTGGAACATATTCTATTGAACATGCACATTTACTACGTCATATTCAAAGCGCACCTTTAAGTCAAATCAATGTGAAAATTTCCAACTCAATTGATACCTTTGTATATACATCCAATTTATTAGACCACTATAACTTTAGTGATCAAGAAAATGGTGAGGTTCAAGAGCTATTACTGAATGAATATAATAATAGAATTTATAATCGCTCATATATTCTAAATACTCTCGGTGCTACAACAGAGCAGTTTATTCCTGAGTATGAAGAAATTCAAGAACTTAAACAATTCGTAACTTCAAGTTTAAATATCTCTGAGACTAAACTAAGCATAGATCAGGAGTTAATTGAAGACGAAATGGGATATGAGGATAATCAGGAACAAACAGATTTAATATTGAATCACGAAGAAACAGTACATTATAGTGCCATTAGTGATTTAAGTAAGGATAAAACAGATGAATCGGATGTTTTTGTTTCTAGTGAATTTTTGGTAGCAGTCACTATTGAAGCAGAAGATACTAATTCAAAAGAAAATGTTATTCAAAATCAGACTTATCCGGAAATTGAAGCATTGCAAGGGCAAACATTATCGTACGAGGATCAAAATGATGATGTGACTGAGTTACTGGAACTATATCATAAAAAATTACGCTTCAATTTCAATCAGGTAGGAATTCCAATTAAGATACTGGATACTCTGGTTGGGGTCAGTGTTATTCGAGTTATTATCGAGATTCCAGGCGACAAACCATATAGCAGCATAGAAAATAAAACAAAAGATATCCAACTATGGTTACAATCTTCATCTATTCCACTTATTGCGATCCGGAATGGCAGAATTAATATTGATATTAATCGCGAGAAACCTGAAATCGTTTATTTTGAGAAATTTATGGAATTGGTTAGAAAAGATCTCGGGAAAAAGGAAATCCAAAAGAAGTTAGTGGCTCCACTAGGAATTGGTCAGCTAAACGAAATTATATCTATGGATTTTTCTAGTCCAGATACTCCTCATTTGCTCATTGGAGGACGGACAGGTAGCGGTAAGAGTGTGACCATAAATTCCATCATTCTAGGATTGATGTGTATGTATAAACCTAGTGAAGTACAATTCATTTTTATTGATCCTAAAAAAGTTGAGTTCCTCACTTACGAAAATCGTATACACACGAAAGAAGTCATAACGGAGATCGAAGAAGCAATTATTGCTTTAGAAAATCTTATAGAAGTGATGGAACAACGTTATAGATCGTTTGCACAAGAAGGAGTTACTAGTATTGATCAATTTGTAGAAGTGACAAATACGGATTTACCTCATATCATTGTTGTTTTTGATGAATTTGCAGATTTTATGGTTCAGGAGAAAAGTATGAGCAGCAGAGTAGAGAACGCAATTGTGAGGCTAGGAGCAAAAGCTCGTGCTGCGGGAATACATCTCCTTATTTGTACTCAAAGCCCTAAAGCAGATATTGTTCCTACTAATATAAGGAATAACTTGCCTGGAAGGTTGGCATTAAAAGCTGCTGATCATCATGCCTCTAAGATCATTTTAGATGAAGAGGGTGCTGAAAAATTGGCAGGAAAAGGAGATTTTCTTGCGAAGTTAGAAACACCGACAGCTCAACGAGGGAAGAGCCCACTACTTACATTGGGAGTTAAACGCGCATTACTTCAATATTTTAAAAATGGCCAACAGTAGCCTCGGCTTGAAAGGATGAACTAGTTCCATGAGATTTGGGCAACATCAAAGTTTTTACTTACGAATGAACTGGTTATCAAAAGCAATGAAGATGATTAATGAGGATATAGAAAAAGATCGGTTTTTTTATGATGAATTTGGCTTTGAACGAATTGGATTAGGTAGAAATATGGTGAAATCGCTAAAGTTTTGGACATTGGCGACTAATATTTTGACAGAAAGTAAAAATGATGATCAAAAACCAATACACAGGATAACTGCTTTTGGGCAAATGGTTTATGAATATGATCGTTTTATTAGATTATCATTAACGTCATCCTTATTACATTATTTTTTAGCATCTGAGAAACAACAAGCTAGTTCTTGGTACTGGTTTTTTAATGAATCAACTCATCGGTCAGCTACGTTTGAGGAAGTATTTGAGTCCTTGAAATTATGGGTTCAATCAAAAAGTAAAAAGCAGGTTTCTGACAATACTTTAAAGCGTGATTTAGAGTGTCTAAGACAACTCTATACAATCGGATCTAACCATACTTCGGATCCAGAAGAAGTAGTGATTAGTCCTTTATCTAGTTTAAGGCTTTTGCATGAGAATAGGGATGTGTTTGCTAAAAAAACTCCTAACATCAATGAACTAGATTTAGACTCGCTTTATTTTATCCTATTGAAATATTGCAAATCTAATCAAGTTCAAAGCCTCACTTTAGAGGAAATTCAGTACAAGCCGCTTCTATGGGGTAAAATATTCAATTTGACATCTAATCAAATTCTGGCTGTTTTAGAACAAATTCAAACCAGCAAGTTTTATCATGCCACCTTTATTAGAACGAATCAGATCTACAACTTGAATATTCCTGAAGAAGATCCATATTCATTCTTAGAAAAGGCGTATCAACGGAAGGTGGCTTTGCATGATGCAAGGATTTAAATCAAGTATAAATCTTCAATTCGACTTAGATGATTATAATGTTTTGAACAGATATATATTATCGTCATCGCATGCGGAGGCATTTCGCGGTATATTTGAAAGTTTGTTAACAGAACGTGGAATGCATTCTCACTTACTAATAGGTCCATATGGAACAGGTAAATCGTTATTAGCATCTATTGTTTGTCAGCTACTTTCGAAACAAGTTCCTAAAGACTTATTTGAAAGATTTTATGAACAGGTCAAACAATATGATGCTCAATTGGCAGATATGCTACTAAAAATAAATAATAATAAGATTGTTTATATTCCTGTTGTGATTAATGGTAAGACGGGCAATTTAAGAAAAATTATTAACAGCGCCATATACCGTTCTATTCATGAAGCAGACATTGGAATAAGCACTCCTAATGAAATTACCACAATTATAAATAAAATTGATCTATGGAAAACATCATACTCTGGAACCTATACAAAATTTCTTGAACATATAAAAAAATTGAACTTGAAAGAAAATGAGTGGAAACAATTAATTAAAGGGTACGATGAGCAGCTTATAAGTGAATTTAAATCATTCTATCCTTCGGTAACTTCAGGGTCAGCTTTGGTAACAGACCAGGAGGAAGAGTTTATAGAAAACATTCAGTTTATATTAGGGGAATTAAATAAAAAAAATATAGGATTACAAATTGTATATGATGAGTTTGGACGCTTTCTACAATCAGCACAATCACTAGAGTCCCAGCAAAATATGCAGGATCTACAAGACTTGGCAGAGCTTTCGAATAGTTATAGTAACATTCAACTATTAATTATTGGGCATAAGAATATTCGACAATATGCGGTACAAAGTAAAGAAAACATTAGATTAGAATTTGAGAAGGTAGAAAAAAGATTTCGTACTTATTCTTTTGAGACTGATCCTAATACATACCTTCAGTTAGCTTATGAAGCAGCATCTCCAATCAATCAGCGAACACTAAATGAAAAAAAAGAATTAGAATCTGTCGATGATCTACAATCGTACTCATTATTTAATGATTTTACGCCATTTCAACTAAATAATTATGTGATTAATGGTATGTATCCTTTACACCCAGCAGCTGTTACTTTATTACCTCATTTGTCGAGTATACTTGGACAAAATGAAAGAACCTTATTTTCATTTTTTGAAGATGAAGAACGATATGGACTTATTAATCATGCTGAATATGAGAAAGGTTATTATCATGCTGATAAGTTGTTCTACTATTTTGTTAATGACAACCAGGAAAACAAAGAACTAGCAGCACTTAAACTTTATCAAAAAGTTATTCAATATATATCACTAAATAAACCTATTCAACTTAGAATAGTACAGTTAATTACATTGTGGTCCGTAACGAATTTAACGGCAAAACAATTATTGTCTACTAATTTCATTTCATTTGCGCTAGGTGTGAATATTGAGTTAGTTGATGAAAACCTGAAACAATTATCATATCAGAAAGTCATAAGATTCAATCAAATATTAAACCAATGGGAGCTGTTTGAAGGTAGTTCTGTTGATGTGGAGCAGGAAATTAATGAAAGACTGATTACGACTATTTTAAGTAAGAAAGAAAAAATTGCAATTCTGGAGCAGCATCTAACACTCCAACATGTATTACCATATGAGTATAACGATCAAATGAGTATGCTTAGGTATGCACAAATAGAATTTGTATGGTTAGCAGATCTCCAAGACGTAATGCTTACATCTGATTATATTGATGATCGAATATTTTTTGTGTTGATTGAACATGAGGATCTATTTGACTCTACCCAACAACTAATTAAAGAAAATATAAGTGATTATATCGTTGCACTGCCGAATTTCACATCTGATGAAATAGAAATTAGTTTAAAAAGACATGAAATCATTACTCAAATGATTAAAGATCCTGTTTTTCTTTCTATAGATTCAAGATTAAAGAATGAACTACAATTTATAAAGCAAGAAATTAATAATTCTATACAGTCTTATGTGAATAAGTATCTACTATTTTCAGAGTTGAATTGGTGGTTAGCAGGAAATAACATCAAAATTAAAGGTATTAGGGAAATTGAAAATATTGTATCGAATCGAATGATACGAAAATATCCCAATACTCCTGAAATACGCAATGAATCGTTTAATCGGAGGAAAATAACAGCTGTTCAGAGAAGAGCTGCAATTGATGTTATTGATCGCCTAATACAATCACCCTATCAGCCTAACTTAGGCATTGAAGGGTATGGAGCCAACTATTTAATTTATGCTAGTGTATTAAAAAATAATGGATACCAAATGTCTTTAGATCAAGGAATTATTTGTCATGGGAATTTAGGAGTATTACGTTTGGCTTTACAAGCAGAACTACTAAGAAAACCAAATGGTCGTGTTTCTGATTTAGTGAAGTTATTTTTATTACCCCCATTTGGCATCCGTAGTTCCGTTATTCCTGTACTTTTTGTGTCATTGTTAAGAGATGTCTGGGAAAAGATTATGTTTTATGCTCATGATATGCATGCTTCTCATTTAAATGGCACAGTAATTTATGAGCTTATTGAACGTTCTGCTGAATACGAGTATAAGTTCTTTAATATAAGTTTGGATGAACAAAATAAGTTAATACATATCGGTGGTTTATTTGGACTTGAACCAAATGAATGTTCAAATATTTTATATGTCACAGAAGCAATGTTAAAGTGGTTGAGGTCACTTCCGAAATTCGCTCAGATTACGTATCAATTATCTGATGTAACAATTAACTCTAGAAATCTGATTAAATCAGCAGAAGTAGATCCCTATAGGCTTATAAATGAATTGACCACAGGGGATTTTTCACTATTACAAGCCAAAGAAGAATTGGAAGACTTCATTGAAACAAACCTGTCCATATTGATAGAAAAATTGCTGTCTATAACAGGGTGCAATAACATTGATGAATTTTTAGTACATATTTCTAGTGATAATGTAGAAGTAGTAGGTATGAATAGCAAGTTCTTGACTTTACCTCAACTGAGCAATGACGCTAGTGACTTAATGAAACTTTTAATTCATCATATGGTGGGGGTTGAAAGAACTGAATGGTCGGATGCAACTCAGGAACTTTTCCTCAACCAGTTCACACATGAATGGCAAGTACTTCAAGCATCAAAGGAGTTTGCGACAGGAAATGAAGAGCAGGTTGCGTTGGAAACGATTCAACTTTCAAAAAAGTCACAACTACTCTACACAAATGTTAAGAACATTCTTAAGTACGCAGGTAAAGATATTTCTAATCAGGAGATTAAGTTTTTGCTTATGAAGCTAATGCAAGAAGTTTAGTTGAAATGTCTTATATCATTATAAAGGGGATACTTAATATGGCCCGGAAACCTGTTCATGTTGCTATGTATAGTGGAGGAGCGTCATCAGCATATGTTGCGTACCATATGGTGCAAACATATGGTAGAGAAAATTGTATTTTGTTTTTCACCAATACGTTGTGGGAACATGAAGATAACTATAGATTTATGCACGAGGTATCAGATTATTTAGGTATGGAAATAACATATCGAACAGATGGACGTACACCCGAGCAGGTTTTTTATGATTATCGTTTTATGGGTAATTCGCGTCTTGCAAAATGTTCGGAAGAGTTAAAAGTTAGACATACTATAATTTTCTTAGAAGAATTACGGACTGAACATAACCTAGAGCCTATCTTATATTTTGGTATTGGGCGTCATGAGCAGCATCGTGCTGTAAACTTAAAGGATTTTTATGAACATTATCCACTTGAGCCAGTTGAAACGAGATTTCCATTAATAACTACGTTTCGGGAGGAAGTGGATGCTAAAAAAATAATTCAAGAGAAATGGGGAATAAAGCTACCTATTATGTATGAACTCGGGTTCTCACATGCAAACTGTGGTGGTAGATGTGTGAGAGGTGGCTTTCAACATTACGCTCATCTTTACAAAACGTGGCCAGACGTTTATATGGAGCAAGAAGAAATGGAAGAGCAATTCCGTACACATTTCGAAAAAAATGTTTCAATTTTAAAACGTGATGGTGGACCATTCACATTAAGAGAGTATCGAGAAATACTAGATAGAGAAGGAGCTCAAAAATATTTATCACTAGAAGAAGATACTGTCCCTTGTGTGTGCACAGTATAGTGATCTAAAAAAGAAATTAATTAAGCTATTGAACGACCCGCGATAGTAACGCTGGTTATTCAATAGCTTTTTTATGTGGTTATTAAGTTATGAACGATTAGTTCTTTTATTAGGAATCTTGTTATAAAAACCCCAGTAGTTAGCATACTAATTAACAATAATAAAAGAATGGGTGATTCAGTATGCAAAATATATTTGGGGAAGCTAGTGCTATAAGAGATGGGCAGGTATTATTAATAGCATTTCATTTTAATAAGAAATGCTTTTCAGTAAGAGATGCTAAATCAAGAAGAGTTATTACTTATGTTAAGGATATAGCACTACATGATGCTCAATTTGATGTTTCAATAAAAGGTAGATTACGTGTTCTGTTCGAACGAAAAAAAAATGTACATGCCTTTATTAGAGGAGTTTTCTATCAAAAAGAACAAAAGAATATATTGAATTTTAATGTCAAGGGATTAAGACAAGCTTACTATAATCCCTATACAACAGAACAGTTTATAGATAAAGAAACTCGTCAGGTAATAATAAACGCCAAAATTGTCTATTGTACTGATAAATCAGTATATTATAATTAAAACGTCTTTCTGATAGGGTCTGTCAAATCTTTTGTGTAAACTCTTTTACAGCTTTCTCACCGAGGGGAGAAATTATCTGAGATACTGACCAATTCGATCCGGGAAGAAGACAGATAACTGAACTGGAGGAGCATTTGTCCCCAATTTTGCATACGACCTGTCCACTTACGAGTTACGTCCATGGTGGCTAGATAGAGCATTTTTAATAGGGTATCATCCGTTGGAAAAATGCTTTTCCCTTTCGTCACCTTTCGCAGCTGACGGTGGTAGCTCTCGATGATGCTGGTTGTGTATATAATCTTTCGAATTTCTGCTGGATACTTGAAGAAAGTAGCAAGCGCGTCCCAGTTTTGGCGCAAGGAGAGCACAATGAGCGGGTATTTGCTCCCCACGTTTCCTCGAAACGATCTAGCTCAAGCAATGCGATTTCTTCGTTATTGGCTTTGTAGATGGGTTTGAGTATACTACGGTTTTCAACTCCGATTAACAAAACGGTTGCTCTCGGAAGGAATGCAAGTAATAGCTTTGATCCGATCTAATTTCCAGAATAACGATTCTCTTGTTCGAGAATCCCTAAATGATATCAAATCGAGTGAAGAACGAATCGATTTGATTTTTAATAATGCAGGTATTATGCCTGAGAAGATAAACTACTAGGAGCGGGAAATGCAATTCGAGGTACATGCGGTAGTTCCTTATATCATCTTTATGGAATTAAGAGAACTACTGTTAAAAGGAATTATGAAAACAATAGTCAATACCTCCTCCAATACTTTGCTAATGGTGAAACAGTTTGAAATTGAGAAACTAGAGAATCCGACTAAATTCAAAAAAATAATTGGTGGATATGCAACTTCAAAGCTAGCTCTTTCTCTCTGGACGCAAGCAGCATCACAGACAACTTCTGTAGAAGGTATCGAAATAAGGAGTGTTTGCCCAGGACCCAATAAAACACCTATGAGCGGAAGTTCGGGGATGCCAATACACATGATTCCGATTCGCAATCTTTTCTTTTCCGCTCCAAGCAAGGGGGTTGCGCGACTTTATGAAGCTGCATTCGGAGTGAATAGGGGGAAAACGGGTGTCTTCATCAACAAGGGGAAAATTTCGCTTGTAAAATTCATGCAAGAAAGTCGAAATGTACTGGAAAAAGTAGATTCAATATACAAGCTGGAGTTTTTCAAAAAATTATGAAACTCCCAACAATCTGCGCCTAAAAACAATTTGAGTTCCAGTGGTCTTTATTTCTAGAGGTAGGGTATCGGAAATTGGTTTAGTTTTATAAAAAAATCAAGGAATATACTGGTGTTGGCTCGAATGAATATCACAATAAAGCGAAAATGAGTTAGTAGGTTATTTTCTAGTGTGAATAAAAATACTCCATTAATGAAGAAGAGGTGCTTAAGATGACAGTAAATTCTATTATTAAGCCAAGCCTGAAACAACTCGAATATCAATCCTGGGAGTTCGGATTATTTGTGCATTTTGGTCTACGAACGTTTTATGAAGGGTACGTAGATTTTGATCCAAGAGGCATGTCCCCCGAGTTGTTTAACCCGCAGCAATTGGATTGTGAGCAATGGATCCGTACGGCGAAGGAAGCCGGAATGAATTATGCTGTACTTACGGCTAAGCATCATGATGGGTTTTCTAATTGGCCGTCGAAGTACAGCTCGTTCTCTACGAAACAATCACCATGGAAGGATGGTCAGGGCGATGTTGTTCGGGAGTTTATAGAGGCTTGTCGAAAATATGATGTAAAGCCTGGTTTATATTATTCTCCTTTTGACGGATCTGCGGATTTCTATAACCAGGATGCAAGCGCTTACGATGATTATTTTGTAAATCAAATTACAGAGCTGCTAGGTCAATATGGAGAGATTGATATTTTGTGGTTTGACGGTTGTGGCTCGGAGGATCATGAATATGATTGGAAACGAATCATCGGAGAAATTCGCCGCCTTCAACCGAATATTTTAATTTTTAATATGGGAGATCCTGATTTCCGGTGGGTCGGGAACGAGGATGGCATTGCGCCGATTCCATGCTGGAATGTCGTGGATTCGCTTGAGTTTTCGATCATGACCGAGGAAAAGGAAGCTTTGACGGATAAGCTATGGCTGCCTGCGGAATGTGATGTGCAGATGAGAGCGAATTGGTTTTATAGCGATAGCGACGAGCATACGATCAAAAGTCTGGATCAGCTCATAGGCTTATACTATTATTCGGTAGGGCACGGTACGAATTTGCTGCTGAATATCGGCCCGGATAGACAAGGTTTGCTGCCTTCGAAAGACACAAGCCGACTCGCTGCAATGGGCGCAGAAATTCGAAGAAGATTTGACAGCCCCATCGCGACCTTGGAGCAATGTACTCACAACCAAAATGAATGGATTTATGAGCCTGCTGATCCACATCTGATTGATCATATTGTTATTCAAGAGGATTTATCTTCTGGGGAGCATATTTTGAGTTTTCAAATCAATATTATGACAGAGAAATCGCATCGAACCATAACGGTATATGAGGGACAAAATATTGGTCATAAGGCTATTGTACGAATTCCGCCAGTTAAAGTTCGAGGCGTCACTCTAACCGTGACAAAGTCGCAAGGCGAGCCTACTATTAAGGAGCTATCATTTTATTATGTTGGGGAGATTCGGAATGAATAAAGCATTAAAATTCCGTACTGACGGTACATTCAAAATAGTCCAGTTTTCTGATACCGAGTATATGGATGATGCCGCTGACCTAAATGAGCGAACCGCTGACATGATGCGAACCGTCATGGAGACGGAGCAGCCTGATCTTGTTGTATTTGCAGGTGATGTCATTGGCAGTTTGCGCTGCAGCAATCCAGAGCAATCATTCCGAGATGTAGTATCAACTATAGAAGCGATGAAAGTCCCGTGGGTTGCTATTTTCGGCAATCACGACTCGGAAGCGGGAATTACAAGGGAACAGCTAATGGAAATTCAACTGAGCCATAGCTATTGCGCCGCTGAACGGACGGCTGAGTATGTCAGCGGTGTAGGCAATTATGTATTGAGAATACAGGGTAGTGATGAACGTTTCGCGGCAGCTTTATATTTTTTGGATAGCGGCAGTTATTCTGCCTTGCCTCACATTCATGGATATGATTGGATTCGCAGAGATCAAATTGACTGGTATGCGGCACAATCGAAGACATTCACGGATCAGAACGGAGGACAACCTATCCCTTCACTAGCATTCTTCCATATTCCGCTGCCGGAGTATCAAGAGGTATGGGATAAGTCCGAGTGCCATGGCGAAAAAAGAGAAGAGGTTTCTTGCCCTCGTATTAACAGCGGTTTATTTTCCGCAATGGTAGAGATGGGCGATGTTATGGGGACCTTTGCAGGGCATGATCACGGAAATGATTATTCGGGCGAGCATCATGGCATTCGCCTTTGTTATGGACGCTCTTCAAGCTATATTATATGGGATACGGATATTCCAATTGGTGCAAGAGTGATTGAATTGCAACAGGGATCCAGAACGTTTGATACTTGGCTGAGATTAAGTGATGGATCGGTTCAGCAGCGCTCGATAGGGTAATATTTAGAAACCGTCAATAAACGTTAGAATTTGTTATAATGGATAACAAGCGTTATGTTGGCCTCCACTCACAGCGGTGGAGGTTTTTTCATGCTACGAATCCCTCAATAGGTATCTATAATATAGAACATAGAAATTAGGAGGCAATATGTCCTGGAGCAAATTGAAGCAACAGCTTGAGAGTTTTCTCTCTCCTGCTTTACATGGCAGGTTCGAATATCGTGCAACCAGCTATCGTTATTTACCTGACAAAGCAGGTCAATGTTATATTGCGGTAGATAAAAAGAACGTACTCAGTATGAGTGATAGCACTACCTTAATTAGATGGTATCAGACGGAGCTGGAAATTAAGAATGATTCAGCTATCGAAATTCCTATCAACCATGAGGAAATTGAAACGGTGAGAAAAGATACCAATGGGAAAGTTCCTGAGGATCGTCTAAAAGTAATGGCAAGAAGCAGAAAACTATCCGAATATGCTAAGGAAATTTTTTCAGCACAATCATCATTAAGTAAATCAAATTTTGTCGTTGTCGCTAATAAGTTTTTATCCACTTCTATAGAGGAAAGCCTAGAGAGCAATGATATTTTATTGAATATTCTAGCTTTGGTGGACAGACGAATTGGGAAAAAGCGGCTTTTAAACATGGGCGAGAAGATGAAGTTAAAGCATCCCATTGTGCAGTATTTTTATGAACTACGGCTTAATACGTTATGAAAATAAGTTACTCATTCACCTCTAATCACCGGCGAGCTCTCTATACTGCTTCGGGGTTATTTCCGTTTCCCGCTTAAACAGGCTGCAAAACTGCGCATCCGTCGAAAAGCCGCATTCCATCGCGATAACCGATATTTGCAAGGGGGTATGCCTAAGCAATGTTTTGGCATGCTCGATCCTACGCTGCAAAATATATTGGCTGGGAGATAACCTCATCTTCTCTTTGAATAAATGACGAAACCGATCATAGCTATAACCAGATTGGTCGGCAAGAGCTTGGAAGTCAATTTTCTGCGTATAGTACTCATCGATGAAAGCCTGGGCGAATCGGATAATGTTATGGCGGCTATCTGGTTCTTGGGAAGGTTGAGCCCGAAGTACCTCCAAATATAGACGCGAAATCAAATTATCGAGCAATTGCTTATAGAAGGGGGGCTTATCACGAAGCTCTTTGGCCATCATCTGCATGAGGCCAAGAATAGGCCTTGACGGGGAATCCTGGTAGATTCCTTCTTTCAAGGGAGGATAGATGGTGCTGGTGAATCCCGTAAACATAACCTTCGACTGCTTGCCATGCCGTTCATCGTGAGGCGTGCAGGGTGCAATTATCGCATAATCACCTGCCTTGAAAACATGTTCGGCATCCCCGATTCGAGTTGTCCCCTGACCGCAGTCGTAATAAACCAGCTCATAACACTGATGGTGATGCATTGCAATATGCTCATGCTTCGCTCTCGTTTCTTGATAAAAGAAATCCAATGAGGCTGCCATTCATAGCTCTCCTGTCATCGTAGCCAATTCGTGATATAGAACGACCGTATGATGCTACTACATTATTTAAATTATTTATAAAATGAATTCATTATAGCATGGCTGAAAAGCCAATTCATTATATAAATGGAGGTAGATGATATGGGTCTAGATTTCGGGGCATTGCCCGTAGATGAGCTGGTTTGCAAATTGGAGGCACCGGGCAGTAGAGTTAGGATGGTGCTCGATACGGATACTTTTAACGAGATCGACGACCAATTTGCAGTTATTTATGCGCTATTGTCACCAGAAAAAATAGAGCTTCAGGCTCTATATGCAGCACCGTTTCATAATGAGCTCTCTACGGGGCCCGATGACGGGATGGAAAAAAGCTATAAGGAAATCATTCGCATTCTTAAGTTAATGAATCGAGAGGATGTCCCAGTCTATCGCGGCTCCGAAGCTTATTTGCCTACTGATAGCTCCCCGATTCGCAGCGAGGCAGCTCTAAACCTAGTAGAACGCGCAATGGCAAGCGATAAGAATGATCCATTATATGTAGTCGGTATCGGTGCCATTACGAATATTGCGAGTGCCATTCTGCTAGAGCCGCGAATCATTGAGCGCATCGTTGTAGTCTGGCTGGGAGGCCATGCACTGGATTGGCCTGACACTCGCGAATTTAATCTCGAACAGGATCTCTACGCATCGAGAACCGTAATGAACTGCGGAGTGCCATTGGTCCTTATCCCATGCATGGGAGTGGCTTCAAACCTTCGCACGACACTATCGGAGGTTAGAGATTATGTAAAGCCTTCCGGCGCAATTGGAGAGTACCTCTATGAGACGTACAAAAACTGCAAGGATGATCATTTCGCCTATTCCAGAGTGATATGGGATATCTCGGTTATCGCATGGCTGAATCAGCCCAAGTGGGTTCCTTCGCGGCTTATTCCAAGCCCAATCATCTCCGAGGATTTCCGCTGGAGCACGGATAGCACAAGACATTTGATACGCTGTGCAAGCTATATTGACCGTGACGCGGTATTTCAAGATCTGTTCTCCAAGCTTGCTCTAAGCAAAGTGGAATAACAAGATGACCAAGCCGAGAATAACAGTTGAAGGCTAACTCAATTTAGCACTTGTAGTTCCGTATCTTGCATTTGTTTAATAGGTTATAGCGAAGGGCCCCTGTCATTCCAAGCGGAATGATAGGGGCTCTTTTGATAGATCTTACTTTAAAAAAGGGAATGCTGACGATATTGAGGGGCGGGTGCAGACCTTGGTTCCTTGAGCGTTTCAAAATATTAGTTAATATGTGGGGGCAAATCTATAATTTGTTAAGTTGTAATGTATGCGCTTACTTTCTATAATTTAGTTAATCAAGACATGAATTGTCTTGTGTTGAAAGAAAAATTCCTTTAGATAGGAGGGACAGATTTCACGTTTTTTGAAACAGGACAAGTTACGAACTGTACTGCAAGGAAAAACAACCGACAAACAATGAAAGGAGAGAGATTTATAAAAATTTATAAAAGGTAATATTCAAGTAGTGTGTAGGCAAGCAGTAACAAACACTAAATTTTAGGAGGTAATAATATATGTTTAAGTTTAAAAAGAAAGTGTTTACGCTAGTTATTGCAGCTTCAATGAGTATTTCCAGCTTGTTTGCAGTATCCGCAAGTGCAGCGACAGACTACTGGCAAAACTGGACCGATGGTGGCGGTACAGTTAATGCTACTAATGGATCTGGTGGGAATTACAGTGTCAGCTGGTCAAACACCGGAAATTTTGTGGTTGGTAAAGGCTGGAATACTGGATCGCCATCTAGAACAATAAACTATAATGCCGGCGTCTGGGCGCCGTCCGGCAATGGGTATTTGACTCTCTATGGATGGACAAGAAACTCACTCATTGAATATTACGTCGTTGATAGCTGGGGCACTTATAGACCTACAGGAACATTTAAAGGCACAGTGTCCAGTGATGGAGGAACATACGATATTTATACGACGCAACGAGTCAATGCACCTTCCATTGACGGCACAAAAACGTTCACCCAGTTCTGGAGTGTCCGCCAGTCTAAGAGAGCGACAGGCAGCAACGTCGCTATCACTTTTGGCAACCACGTAAGTGCATGGCAGAGTAAAGGAATGAACCTCGGAAGCAGCTGGTCCTACCAGGTGTTAGCGACAGAAGGATATCAAAGCAGTGGCAGCTCTAACGTCACGGTTTGGTAACCGTTCAGCTACAATTAGGGCGATGAATTGGCGCACGATGAATCTAGTGTGTTGAGAATGTGTTTAATCTTTTGATAATGTTAAGGTCGCTCGGTCTCACAGCCTGCGGCCTTATCTATTTCAAAAAATGATAGAACCTACATGCTACTTGACTATTATCTTTTAGAATCCATCCAGTTGGATCCTTCAGTTTGGACGCATTGAGGATCGTTTCCCATAAGATAAACGCTCCTCGATGCTGCCAGAGGAGAGTTGTAGTCTGTTACGGACTATAATTTTTCCTAAACGTTTAAAGGAGATATAACAATGAGAAAACTAATCGTTTTTCTTATCATAGCAATAATGGTTGTTGTCAGTGCTTGTTCGCAAGAAAAGCCTGATAAAACTTCGAATAAAATACCAGATGACTTTGTCTTAGTCAAGGGCGGACCGTTTATGAACAAGAAGTCCAACTACTATGGGGAAAAAGTAGCATTATCGAATTTTTATATCGGCAAATATGAGGTAACTCAAAAAGAGTGGATTGAGATTATGGGGAGCAATCCCTCGGAATTTAAAGGCGACAATTTGCCAGTAGAAATGGTGAGTTGGTATGACGTTGTGGAGTATTGTAATAAGAGGAGTATCAAAGAGGGATTAACACCGTATTACTCCATAGACAAGAATAATAAAGATCCGAAAAATACAAGTGAAAACGATAATCTAAAATGGACAGTAACGATCAATGCAGGAGCGAATGGTTACCGATTGCCGACAGAAGCAGAGTGGCAATATGCTGCAAGCGGTGGTCAGAAGAGCAAAAGTTACACCTACAGCGGAAGCAATAATGCAGATGATGTCGCATGGTATTGGAAAAACGCTGGAGATAAAATGTTATCAGGAGAATGGAACTGGCCTATAGTAGAGAGCAACCATAACAAAACAAAATCCATCGGTGTCAAGAAACCCAACGAGTTAGGGCTTTACGACATGTCAGGCAATGTAAGGGAATGGTGCTGGAACGGGTTTGGAGACTCAGAAAGCAATAGTAATTCTACCCGAGTTGTGAAGGGCGGGGGCTGGCTTGGTGATGTTGGCGAGTTATCTTATCTGAGCAATTTTGAGGCAAATGGCATGGGTCCCGATCAAGGTTTTCGTGTGAGCCGCGACGAATAAAGGATAAAACCCCAAGAAGAAGGGTCAAAAAGCGTTGATTGACAATGCTGTGCAACGATGATAACTTAAAAAATATAAAACATATTAAACTCATCGGAATTACAAGCTGTCTGGACAACCGGAAGCATGGATTATTAAATCCATGCTTTTTTTTATGTTCACAAAGGGTAGGTTTGAAAAGAGCTTATTAGCGATTGAGTCCGGCTTAGAGAGGAGAGTGCAAATCTTGAAATTTGCTTTGTTTAGCCTAATGATGAACATACCGAATGCTGTAAGCGGGGAAACATTGACCACCCACCAGAAATTTGAGAACGTACTTAAACAGGCTGTCCTTGCCGAAGAACTTGGCTTTGATGCTTATGGAATTGGAGAGCGGCATGGAGCACCGTTTATCTCATCTTCGCCACCAGTCGTTCTGACCGCGATTGCTGCCAGAACCGTAAAGATCCGTTTGCTTACAACGGTCACCGTTCTAAGCGTTCTCGACCCAGTGCGTGTTGCTGAGGACTATGCCACACTGGACCATCTCTCGGGAGGTCGACTCGAGATGATTATTGGCAAAGGAAACGACCCTCGCCATTATCCGCTTTTTGGAATTACCGAAGACGAACAATGGGAATCCCTTGCAGAGCGGTATGCACTACTGAAGCGCTTGTGGCATGAAGAGAACGTAACCTGGCAGGGGCGCTACCGTTCACCGCTTGAAAATGTGACTACCGAGCCAAGACCCTTTCAGCATTCAATTCCGGTCTGGCATGGAAGCGCATCTAGCACGCTGTCGACCGAATTGGCTGCGAAATATGGTGAACCGATTTTTTCCTCCAATACGTTTCACCCACAGGCTAAATATAAAGCATTAATCGATCATTATCGCGAGAGATTGGCCCATTATGGCCATGATCCTCAAAAAGCAATGGTTGGCTCGGGATTTGGAAGCTTATATCTGGCGAACACCACAGAGGAAGCCGTCAAACGATATAGGCCCTATTACGATGCTTTCCATGCTACGGCTGCATCGCAGCACAACAACTCGCCTTTCAAAGACCTCGAGGACAATGTACAAAATGGGCCTGCCTTGATCGGCAGCGCTGATAAAGTGATCGAGAAGATTTTAAACTATCATGAAGCTTACGGGCACCAAGTGGTCAGCATCAGTGTAGATGGCTTGTCAGAAATGGAGCAACGTGAGCAAATTGAACGATTTGCTACTGAAGTGGTCCCTGTGCTGCGTCGAGAGGTTCCTAGTACAGTATGGAATAGTCCGTAATCATAGAAATCGTGTTTGATGGTTATGAACCAATCGTTGTGATGTCACAATGCTTGGTTCATTTTTTTACCAGAAAACTGTGTTTTAAAGCTCCAGACAATCAGAAGATGTTATACTTTTAAAGCAGCCGTATTGTATTCGCTTTGGCTGCTTTTTATATTGTGCTTCTGATGTTGTACGCATGCCACCGCGTGGTCCGTCCAGTGAATATAAGGTGGGGATTGCAGCGTTCAACATTCAAACGTAAGGCTATCGTTTTCCAAGTGGAGGATTGTTTATATGGTCAATATTCTTATCGTGGACGATGATCCTAACATTCGCGCCTTGATGCGCCTTTATTTGAAGAATGAAGGATTCTATTTGACAGAGGCGGACAACGGCATCGATGCGCATGCTATCGTCAAAGGTTCGGGAATCGATCTGGTCATCCTCGACATTATGATGCCGCATATGGACGGATGGGATTTGTGCAGAGAAATTCGGAAAAGCGATCCCGACATTCCGCTTCTGATGGTAACGGCCAAGGGCGAATCGGGTCAAAAGATAAAAGGCTTCCAGCTCGGGACCGACGATTATATGACGAAGCCGTTTGATCCGGTTGAGCTTGTTATGCGGGTTAAAGCGTTACTGAAGCGATCCCGTATTGCCTCGTCCCAGGTCATATCATTGGGCGAAATCGTGCTGAATCGGAAAACGTATAAGGTCATGCGGGGAGAAGAGGAATTAGCGTTGCCGCTAAAAGAATTCGAGCTGCTGTTCATGCTTGCCGGCCACCCGGGGCAGATATTTACGAGAGAGCAGCTGATCACCCAGATTTGGGGCATGGATTACGAAGGCGACGACCGAACCGTCGATGTACATATCAAGCGGCTTCGGGAACGCTTTGCCGGGGACGTCCGCCATTTTCGCATTGAAACGGCACGCAGTGTCGGCTATCGTCTGGGAGTGAATCCGGGATGAAATCGTTATACGTTCGCGTTGTGCTGACTTTTCTGGCCGCCATCGTCATCAGCTTGGTCTCATCCCTTCTTCTCGCCCTTGCTCTATTTCAGAATGATCTGAACGCTACGGGTAAAAACGATATGATCGCGGCTGGAGATCGTATAATACGCGTGTACGAGCAAACGAATCCTCCGGATTTGGATGTGTTCATGAATGATATGGCTGAATTGGTTTCCTATACCTTGCAGCTTTACGACGACAATGGCGGGATGAACTCCTATGTCCCGACCAAAGGCAAGAAGGTCGAAGCGATTAACTCGGAATCGGTTCGCATGGTACTACGAGGAGAGCCTTACCGTTCGCATGGAAAAGATAACGGTACGTTCGTCGGCCTTCCGTTTTCATCCGAAGGAAAACATTATGCTTTAATTTTGCAGAGCTCTTCCAAGAACGAAATTACGATCTTCCGATTATTATTCACTATTCTGTTCCTCATGCTTGCGATCGGAAGCTTGTGCATTCTCATTGCCGGCAGATACCTAGTGAAGCCTCTTCAAGCGATGACGGATGCGACTAAGCGGTTGGCCAAAGGGGACTTTGAGGTTGAGTTGAAAATCAATCGCGGAGACGAGCTCGGAACTCTCTCGCGGAGCATTAACGACATGGCCCTAGAAATCAAGCAATTGGAGCGGATGCGACAGGATTTCGTATCAAATGTATCCCATGAAATCCAATCGCCGTTAACTTCCATCTCCGGATTCGCGAAGGCGCTAAAAGATGGCAATCTGGTTATTGCGGAGGACGATCGCGTCCAATACTTGGATATAATCGTTTCCGAGAGCGACAGATTATCCAGACTCAGCGATAATCTGCTGAAGCTCGCTTCCCTCGAATCGGATCATCATCCGTTCGAGATAGAATCGTATAAACTAGATGAGCAAATTCGACGAGTAATCGTTGCGTGCGAGCCCCAGTGGTCGGCCAAAAGCATTCGCGTCGACATAGAGTCCCCTTCGGGAGCCGGCGTAGAAATAACGGCCGACCGGGATCAACTCAATCAAGTTTGGATGAATTTGCTAGGGAATGCCATCAAGTTCACGCCCCGCGCCGGTCAAGTTCTCATCGCGATCAGCCGGCCTCATCCTCATGAGATTGCCGTTACGCTAAGCGATTCCGGGATCGGCATTGCGCCGGACGATTTAAGCTTTATTTTCGAGCGCTTCTACAAAGCGGACAAGTCGCGGGCCCAAGACCGAAGCGGCAATGGTCTCGGTCTTGCCATCTCCCACAAAATCGTTGCTCTCCATCGCGGAAGCATAGAGGTGAAGAGCACCGTCGGACTGGGCACGACGTTTACCGTGATGCTTCCCGCTGCCTTGCATAACGATTCCGCCATTTGCAAATAAGTTCACGCTCCGTTCATATTTCTCCAATACACTCAGTTCGATTCACATATAACTGATCGGAGGAATAGAAACGATGAGCTTTATTCAAGATGTTTTCGATTCATTGAAATGGTTGACTGTCTGGGAAATGATTTTATGTGCATTAAACTTGTTCGTCTTGCTGAGGTATGCTTGGCCCATTCTCAAAAATAACCGCTGGTTGGATTTTATACCGAGCGCAGGTGTAATCATTGCGATTATTAGCCTTATGAAAGGCGACTCCTCTTTACTGGCTCTGTTGATTTACTCCTCTACGGCCATCCTATTCTTAAGTACTGCGAGAAGAGTCTTTAAACCGGCCATTAAGCCGATGTCTTCGAAATTTCGCATCGTCATGGTTATCGTTTGCGTCATTGGTACCCTTCCTACGCTATTGGCATTAACCGTTGCGGGAGAAGTTCGTTACAATCCGGTGAGCGATTTAAGCCATAAGAGCTATTCCAAAGCTTTTATCGCGATGAACGAAAGGTTGTCCGCCGAGTACCCTTTTGGAGACTGGAAAAAAATCGATTGGGAGGCAAAGAAAAAGAAATACGAGCCTCTTTTCCTCCAAGCGGAAAGCAACCATGATCCGAGCCTCTACTATAAAACTTTAAGGGATTACCTCTTTTCTTTCCGCGACGGCCATATCGAAATCGCGAATGAACATCTGTACGACGATAATAACACGTTTAAAAATGAAGTCGGCGGCGGAGTCGGAATTAGCGCCGTTCAATTGGATAACGGCAAGGTATTGGTTAGCTTACTGTTAGCTGGCAGCCTGGCTGACAAAAGCGGAATCAAACTCGGAGCCGAAATCATTTCGTGGGACGGGAAAAACGTTCGGGAAGCATTGGACCAAACGTCCTGGAGCGAGAACCCATCGGCAACCGAAGGAGATCGAATTCAAAATCAAGGGCGTTTCTTGGCAAGAGCTCCAATCGGCAAAGAAATCCAAGTCGAATTTCGGAATCGGGATGATGAATCGAGCAAGAATGCGACGCTTACAGCCTACGACGATCAATACGAGACCTTGAGGAAAACGAAAATTAAGCTGAAAAAAGAAGATCCTCCCGTAGAAGGCGAGATCCTTCGGGAGGAATACGGGCACGTGAAGATCAGATATTTTCTTCCCGGAACGACACAATCCGATCCTGCGCAAGCGCTGGACGACCTATTAAAAGAGTTTCAAGAGAAACGCGTAAAGGGAATCATCATCGATTTACGGGATAATCCGGGCGGAGACGACAACCTTGTTGCCCAAATGGCAGGACATTTTGTGAACGAGAAGAAGATCTATGAATACGTCAGTTACTACAATCGAAATACGGGTCGTTTCGAAATCAACCGCGCCGAAACCAGAACCGTTCATCCTTCGCGGATTTACTTTCCAGGGAAAATCGCCGTCCTCATTAATTCGAACACCGCGAGCTCAGGGGAAGGATTGCCTTTGTTCTTGAAAGGAATGCAAAATGTCAAGATTATCGGCTTTGCGTCCACGAACGGTTCGTTCGGAGTCGTGTCCGCTCCTATAGAGATGAAAATGCCGGGAGGATATATCGTGCAGTTCCCGGATGGCCGATCACTTAATCAAGACAAAACGATTCAAGGCGATAGCGATGAACGCGGATTTGGCGGAGCAACTCCCGATATCACGGTTCCGATGAACGAGCAAACGTTTAAGATGAAATATATCGATGGGCAGGACGTGGAATTAAATTATGCAATAGATTTTTTGAAGGAGTGAAACAGATGACCATAATCGACAAATTAGCAGCTTCACTTAACCGCAAAGACGAAGGTCCTAACCAGGAGCTGGCGAAATATATTGCCGATCGAGATGATAAGGGAGCGGTAATAGAGCTAGTTGATAACTTGCATAACAATGACAAGAACATCCAAAGTGATTGCATTAAAGTTCTCTATGAGATAGGAGATCTGAGGCCATCATTAATTGCTGAATACAGCAAAGAGTTCGTAACATTGCTTGATGATGGAAACAATCGACTTGTTTGGGGGGCTATGACAGCACTAGATGCAATAACTCTTGAAAATCCGGAAGTTATATATTTAGCACTAGAAAAAATTGTTGATATTACGGACAAAGGTTCGGTAATCACCAAAGATCACGGAGTAAATATTTTGATTAAACTTTGTTCGATCAAACCATATGCGGATCATGCATTCACATTACTCATCGAACAGCTTAAGAAATGTCCGACCAATCAGCTTCCAATGTATGCGGAGAATGCAATAGCCATCGTTAACGATAATAACAAAGACCTTTTCATAAAGACGCTTTCCTCACGACTGGGCGATATTGAAAAGGATACAAAACGAAAACGAGTGGACAAACTGATTAAGAAATTGAGCTGAAGCTTAAGTGAAAAGGTATTATTCAAGAGGAGTAGCCTATTACAGGCTGCTCCTTTTTTTTTGTGAGCAAGTGGAGTAACAATCATAACTGAGGGGCTATCATCAGATTTTGTTGGCGATACCTTGACAATAGATCGATCAAACTCCTTCTGAAGACGGAGAGCAAAATACATCGACTGAGGGAAGGTCATTTCTTTTGGATGGTATATGATGGAAGAATAGTGCAGCGATTGGGCGTTGCCTCCATAAGTTAACCGATGAAACAACAAACCATGTTCTAAAAAATAGGATACAAGGAGATGACTGTAGTGAAAAAGTTAATTGATTTTAAAAATGTAACGAAAGAATACAACATAGGTGAAGTGACGATTAAGGCGCTAGCTGGTGTTGATTTTTCCATATCAGAGGGGGAATTCGTTGTCATTTTAGGTGCAAGCGGTGCCGGTAAAAGTACAATATTGAACATACTTGGCGGAATGGATACAGCTACTTCAGGTCAAGTGTTTGTTGGTGACCATGAAATCACAAGATTAGGCGAAAAAAAATTAACGGAATATCGTGGTGAGAAGGTAGGTTTTGTATTTCAATTTTATAATTTGATTCCGAATTTAAACACGCTAGAGAATGTTGAATTTGCGACGGAAGTATGTAAAAACCATTTGGACGCTAAAGATATTTTACATAAAGTGGGATTAAAAGACCGAATCAAAAACTTTCCTTCCCAGTTATCTGGAGGGGAACAGCAAAGAGTTGCTATCGCGAGAGCGGTTGCCAAAAACCCTTTACTATTGCTTTGTGATGAGCCCACCGGAGCTTTGGATTATGTAACGGGCAAGTCTGTCTTGAAGCTTCTTCAAGATTTGAACAAAGATACGAAAAAATGCGTTGTTGTGGTCACACATAACTCTGCAATTGCTCCTATGGCTGATAAAGTCATAAAGGTTAAAAGCGGAAGGATAGAGAGCATCACAATAAATCAGGAAAAACAAAGTGTTGAAGGGATTGAATGGTAATTATGAAATTATTTTTAAAGTCATTAAGGGATATCAAACAATCGATAGGACAATTTATAGCTTTTGTTTTGGTTATCGCAGTAGGAGCTTTCTTCTACACGGGGCTTGTAACTTTGAGCGACAATCTTGGCGCGTATACGAAGGTTTATTTTAAAGAACATCATTTAAGCGACTTAAATGTATACTACAGCCAAATTTCAAGCGATGATGTGGCTCGTCTAAGCGAGATCGCAGGTATTCATAAAATAGAAGGACGGTATAGCTTTGATGCCACGCAAGCTTTTGAAGATTATAAAGCTACATTAAAAATCCATTCGATTCCTGAAGAAAATGAAATAAATACGTCTACGATTATTACGGGCAATATCCCGTCAAAACAGGATGAAATCGTAATAGATTCCGCTTATGCCAAAGAACATCATTTACAACTAGGTGACACAATCAGTATTAGCAGGAATGGAAGAAACTTTAATTTTACAATTAGCGGCTTGATTGAGAATGTTGAACATACCAAAAAGAATGAAACGCAGGACCATAAAACCAGCGGAATCGCTTATATTGGCGAAGAGACAATTACTGCAATCGCAGACGGCTTTTACTATAATGAAGTCATGATTGAGGCTCAAGAGGGTTACGATATTGATAAAATAGGTCAAACCATTGAGGTTCAATCCAAACAACTCCCTTATTTAACTCAAGAAACTAAAGAACGCTCTTTCAATTACTCTCAATTAAATCAAACGATACATAATAATAAATTGATGAGTAAGGTTATACCTCTCGTTCTCTTTTTAATTGAAGCGGTTATTCTGTTCCTTACGATGTCGAGAATTATAGATTCACAAAGAAACCAAGTAGGTATTATGAAAGCATTAGGTGTAAAAAACAGAAATATTATGCTTCATTATATGGGGTATCCTGTGCTGGCAAGCATCATAGGTTCTATCCTTGGTTATGTCATATCCGCTATTGTATTTATTCCATTAATTACAGCGTCGAATGCAAGAGCTTACTCTATGCCTGATATTTCATTCACACTTTCAATATTTTCTATTATTCCTCCTATTATTTTCTCCAGCGCTTTTGGAATCCTGTCATGTTACTTTAGTGGCAGAACGATATTAAATGAACGTGCAGCCCAGGCGATGCGTCCTAAACCGCCAAAGAAGATGAAGAAGCTGCTCATTGAAAAAATTCCGGGTATTTGGAGCCGAATTTCCTACAGTCATAAGCTCATTTTGAGAAATATATTTTTAAATAAACAAAAAGCTTTAGCGAGCTCCGTTGGTGTTGTTGTAAGCACTGTTTTATTGATCACTGCATTTGGCACACAAATGTCTTTGGTGAAGGTGGCTGATCAAGTTGAAGAGGTGTATACCTATGATTTGAGAGTCGATTATGCAATAGGAACATCTTCTGATTCGATTAATCTCCCTTCCAATATTGCAAAAAGTCATAGATTATCCACCTTTCCTGTTGCCTTTATAAAAGAAGATGTCAAAGAAAATGCCACATTAGTTGTTACGGAAAAAGAAAACGACCTTATTCATTTCTTTGATGAAAATGATCAAAGAATTCGTTTAGAAAACAATGGTGTACTAATACCCAAATCTTACGCTGACAAGTATCATATAGCTGAAGGCGATACAATCCAAATGGAATTTACAGCACCAGAGCTTAACCAAAAATCGGTGAACATGAAGGTTTTAAAAATATCTAACCAATATTCGAATCCTTCGTTTTATAGCACGCCCGAATATATGAATAGTTTAGGCATAGACTATCGCCCAACCTCGGTTTTAGTTAAAGCGAACAGCTCCGCAGATCTGATAAGCGTTCGTAATTTCTTTGAGCAGGATCAACGTGTAGACTCAATCGCAGATAAGGATGATCTAAAGAAATCCGCGCAATATATTTTGAGGCAAAATAGTTTTGTATTTATTATGTTTATCATTTGTGCGGTCATACTCTCCTTTGGGGCTATCTATACGATATCTTCCATTAACATTTATGAAAGGATTCGTGAGCTTGCAACACTGAAGGTATTAGGCTATCAAAAAAATAAAATAAACCGGCTTATCTTTTCCGAAAATATCATTTTAACCGCCTTTGCGGTCATTGTAGCGTTACCGATCAGCGGCTATATCTACACCATTATTGTTCAGGCATTGTCGAGTCCCCATCAGCAAATCCCAGATAAATTAAACATAACGATCCTGTTAGTTTCTATCCTGCTTGCGTTCTTGCTTACTACGCTTTCTAATTTACTGCTTCGGCGAAAAGTTTCTCAAATTAATATGATTGAATCATTGAAAAGTATTGAATAGAACGTATTGATCGTTTCATTAGAGTAAGATTTTCGAAAATTCACAAGGCATTTATGTTAAACACGCTATAGTTTAGCGTGTTTTTTTGTGCTGTGATACCTTTTTCTAATAAAGAACTCAGAGGGGATAAATGGCTATAGAAGGATAATATTAAACGATTCTGGTTTCTATGAAGTTGAAATAAAAACCCATTTTCAAAGAATAAGAGATATTTATCCCTTAATAACATAATCAACCTTCTTTTTGGTTATGGAGCTACCTCGTACAATAAAGGGAGAAACATATCAGATACTCGCTTTACACCGCTTTTCCCCCCCCGATCTTCTTTGTGCAATCTTCTTTTCTCTTGTTCAAACGACTTAGCAGAACTATGATGTGACGGTTTTCCTTTGTTTTTATCCTTACTGTAGGAGGTGACTGGGCAGAGTCTATTTGATATTCACTTATTGAAAGCGATTTCAAATTTGAAGGAAGAGGTGTATTTAAGAAATGGTACTAGGCGGAGCATTGGTACGAAAAAGTAGTGTTATCCTGTTGGTTGCTTTTCTCATCCTCTCATTGTTTTATTCCCTAGCATTTGGTGGACAAAAGGTAGAAGCAGCTTCAAATTCAAAGATAATCGGGTATTATCCCTCTTGGGGTGCCTATGGCAGAAATTACAATGTCATGGATATGGATGTTAGCAAGGTGACTCATATTAATTATGCGTTTGCAGATATTTGTTGGAATGGCATTCACGGAAATTCAGATCCGACAGGACCTAATCCTGTGACATGGGCTTGTCAGGACGAAGTGGGTTCGATTAACGTGCCAAATGGGACAATCGTATTAGGCGATCCTTGGATCGACACAGGGAAAGCGTTCCCGGGGGATACGTGGGATAAGCCGATAAAGGGAAATATTGGGCAGCTGATTAAGCAGAAGCAAGCTAACCCTCATTTAAAAACAATTATCTCTGTAGGCGGATGGAGTTGGTCGAACCGATTCTCTGATGTTGCGGCCAGTGCAGCCACAAGGGAGACATTCGCTAATTCAGCGGTAGACTTCCTGCGAAAATATCAATTTGATGGCGTTGATCTCGACTGGGAATACCCAGTGAGCGGAGGGTTAGCTGGCAATAGCGTAAGGGCTGCTGATAAGCAAAACTATACGCTGCTGCTTCAGAAGATTCGCGAGAAGCTTAATGCTGCGGGTACGGCGGATGGTAAAACTTATTTGCTGACGATAGCCTCTGGTGCAAGTCCGACGTATGCACAGAATACCGAGCTAGGTAATATTGCTGCGATTGTTGATTGGATCAACATTATGACATATGATTTCAACGGTGGCTGGCAAACTGTAAGCGCCCACAATGCTCCGCTGAATTATGATCCTGCAGCAGCAGCGGCGGGCGTTCCAAACGCAGCGACATATAACAGTGCGTCTGGCGTGCAAGGGCACTTGGATGCCGGTGTTCCAGCTAGTAAAATTGTGTTGGGAGTTCCTTTCTATGGTCGGGGCTGGGCCAATTGCGCAGCGACCGGTAATGGGCAGTATCAAAGCTGCTCTGGCGTGCCTGCAGGTACATGGGAAGCGGGATTATTTGATTATACAGATCTCGAAAACAACTACATTAATAAAAACGGCTACACACGTTATTGGAATGATACAGCGAAGGTACCTTACTTATATAACGCTGTTAAACGTACTTTTATCTCCTACGATGATACAGAATCACTCGGGCACAAGACAGCCTTCATTCAAAGCAAAGGGCTTGGCGGTGCCATGTTCTGGGAGTTTAGCGGTGACCGAAACAAAGTACTATTAAACAAGCTGGCGAGCGATTTGGCAGGATCCGGTAGTGCAGATATCATTGCGCCATCTGTACCGGGCAACCTTCAATCCACTGCAAAAACATCAAATAGTGTAACTTTGGCTTGGGGTGCGTCCACTGACAACGTTGGCGTGACGGGTTATACCGTGACTTATGGTTCTACAAGCGTAAACGTCACAGGAACGAGCACGACGATTAGCGGTCTTGCTGCTAATACAGCCTATACGTTTACAGTGAAAGCGAGGGATGCGGCTGGCAATATTTCGGGAGCTAGCAATGTGCTTACAGTAACGACGAATCCACCAGCGGCAGACACAACCCCGCCAACAGCGCCAACGAATCTTCAAGTCACAGGCAAAACGTCCTCCAGCGTTAGTCTTTCATGGACTGCATCTACTGACAACGTTAGCGTGACGGGTTATACCGTGACTTATGGTTCTACAAGCGTGAACGTCACGGGAACAAGCACGACAATTAGCGGTCTTGCTGCTAATACGGCATATACATTTACTGTAACAGCGAAGGATGCAGCTGGGAATATTTCGGGAGCGAGCAATGCACTTCCAGTAACGACAAATCCAGCTACGGGAGATACAACCTCGCCAACAGCGCCAACGAATCTTCAAGTCACAGGCAAAACATCCTCCAGCGTCAGTCTTTCATGGACAGCATCTACTGACAACGTTGGCGTAACCGGTTATACCGTGACTTATGGTTCTACCAACGTGAACGTCACGGGAACGAGCACGACAATTAGCGGTCTTGCTGCAAATACGGCATATGCCTTTACTGTAGTGGCGAAAGATGCCGCGGGCAATGTTTCGAGCGGCACATCAGTTGCCGCTACGACTGATGCAAACGGTGGAACGGTAAGCGCTTGGGCACCAAATGTAAGCTACAAAGCAAACGACCTCGTTACTTACGGAGGCAAAACCTATTATTGTATTCAGCCTCATACATCATTAGCTGGCTGGGAACCATCGAATGTGCCAGCACTATGGGGTTTGAAATAAGCAAGAGCAGCCGCCCTGCCTAAGGGCGGCTTTTTTATTTTTTAAAGGCTAAATAAAAGGAATAATAAGTTGATTATTTATTCATCTCAAATAGAATCATGGAAGGTAAACTAGCATGCGTGTCGAAAATAGAAGTTCACACTCCCAATCCTCATTTCCTCCTTATTATTTGCAGTCTCGCATTTGCAATACTATACATTAAACAAATTAAGTGTAAGGTTTATGTTCTTTGCTTTCATAGGCGGGATCATATTTGGAACCATTGCAGACATCACACATTCCATATTCATTTCTGTATTACTGCATATTCAGTATAATTTGCTATCTGTCTATTACTCTAGAAAAGTGAAAATATAGTAACTAATTTAAAAAGGTTTACCAAGAGGAGAAGCCATGATGAAAAATTGGAACGACTACTTGCTGAAGAGTAAAATGTTCATCGTCTTCTCCGCGGTATCGCTGTTCATCGTCATGCTGACCTGTATTATTTTCTACTATAAAAATGTAAACGATATCAAAAATCAAACGTTAGCGCTTTCGGACACGATTTCTCGGCAGTTCAGCCGAACCTTTGAGCTGTATATTCAGGATATGGAGAAGCTCTCCGTGTCTATTATTGGCGATCCAATTATTCAAGAAAGTTTAATTGATCATTACGGCATCCCGGACTCCGTCACGCAGAATCAAATTGAACTGACGATCAACAATAGACTGTTCACCCATCTTCAGCCGCGCCCTCAGCTCCAGAGCATTTATATTTTCACCACGGACGACATCGCTTATTTTGTATCGAAGGCGGGGGGACCTAAAATAAGCTTCAATCTTCAAAGCGAGAGCTGGTATCAGAATCGGCTGGATATGCCCGGAGTCAAATTTCTGCTTCTGCCCGTCACGGCGGAGAATACGGGCGGTGATCGTGAAGCTCAGGTGATATCCTTCGTACGGAACATCAGCCGCATTCCATACCTTGATGTTTTAGGCTATATGAAAATTAATATTAATGTGAATGTCATCAAGGACATGCTCGTCAATTCCGACAGCAACGACGTTGAACGGAATATGAGAGCGTTCATCATTACCGATGAAGGCAGCGTCGTCTATGACGACAGGAATGAGCTGACGGGCAGCAATGACACTGGAATTGATCTATCCATCTTCCAAGGCAATCATGAATCGAATGAGGTGGTGTGGAACGGCGTGAGCTATATTTATACAACGTCGAAATCCTCCTATACGAAATGGAATACGTTAATTCTAATTCCGAACGAATTTCTGCTGTCCAAGCAGAAACATTCTAGTTATATTCTTTTTCTCGTTGGCCTGCTCGCGATGGGGCTGATTGCGTTCGTGTCCTATATGCTGTCTTATCAGATGACGCTTCCGCTCCGTAATTTGATGAAAAAGATGACGCGTGTCGAGCAGGGGGATTTGAGCCAGAGAATGGAGGTGGCCGGCAACAATGAGATCGGCCGTCTGAGCCGTATCTATAACAACATGCTGGATAGTATTACACGCTTAATTAGCGAAGTGTATACATCCAAACTGGCGGAGAAGAATGCGCAGCTATCGGCACTGCAGGCGCAGATCAACCCTCATTTTTTGTATAACACGCTTAACATTATGAAGTCTATCAGCAGGGTTCGAGGCATTGAAGAGGTTGCCGAGATGGCAGAATCGCTGGCCGAGCTGTTCAAATACAGTATGACAAATCTTCATCATCCCATCCCGCTGCGTGACGAGATGGAGCATATAAGCAATTACATGAATATTCAGCAGCATCGATTCGGCAATCGATATGAGTTCTATATGGACGTGCCGGAAGCGCTGCTGCAAGCATCGGTGCTGAAGCTTACCGTTCAGCCGCTAATTGAGAACGCAATCGTTCACGGACTGAGCAAGGTCAAGTCAGGCGGTCGAATCAACATCGCTGTTAAGAGGCTTGGCAGTGAACTGATTATCGAAGTATCCGACAACGGTTGTGGTATTGAAGAAGAGCGCATCCACATGCTGCGCCGAAGGTTGGAGAGAGTACAGGCGGTGGACGCTTACGATGAGGAGGGGCAGGGGATAGGCCTGTCCAATATCGCGCAGCGAATCAAGCTGTTCCATGGTGTCAAATATGGAGTAGAGCTGATAAGTTCCCCAGGCCGTGGAACGACGGTTAGGTTGACGTTCCCGTATGAACGATTCGTCAAGGTGAAGGGAGAGGCCGACTGATGAATATATTTTTGGTAGAAGACGAGCGGTGGGCGCTTGCGGAGCTCGAGGCCCTCTTTAAACGTTACGAGCCGCAGCATCGTGTGCTTGCGTTTGAGAACGGGGAAGATGCGCTGGAAGCAGCGAAATCCGTAGTCCCACATCTCGTATTGACCGACATTACAATGCCGGGCATTGACGGTGTGGAGCTGCTGACCGAGCTTGGCCGCAATCATCCTGACGTCAAAGGTATTATTCTCAGTGTCCATGACGATTTTGCTTATGCACAGCGGGGAATGCAAACTGGCGTGACGGACTATTTGCTGAAGCCAGTTAAGAAAGAGACGCTTTACAAGGCGGTTGACCGCTTGCTTGCGCGTATTGAAGACGAGTCACGCAGCCGGAGCGACCTTGTTGCGTGGTCACTTCTCCAGCGGCTGATGGCGGCGGATGCGATGGAGCATGTTAAGCCAACCGAATCTGAGCAGCAGCGTTTGTTCATGGTGCTGCTGCTTCTGGAGAACTGGGCATCGCCGCTTACTTGGAAGGATGCCGGGCTTGAGGCATCGGATATTCTCTCGCATTTCGGGAGCGTCTTGAACAAGGAGCGGGATAGTCATTGCATTACGATTGACGCCCGCCGCAGAGTTCTGCTGCTGCCCGCTGGGAATGAAGCATTTACGCAGTCGCTAAAGACAAAGCTTCAATCGCTCTTCGAGTATGTGAACACCCATGGCATTCTTCTCCATGTGAGCTTTACAATAAAGAAAGAGAACGAGAGTCTGAATCGCAGCTTCATCCGCCTTGGCAAGCAGCTTGAAGAGCATTTGCGAATCGGCGAGCCGACCTTGGCATCACCGGATATGAAGCTGGCTGCGCCTGATATTTCCGAAATATGGGTAAAGGCGCGTGCACTGCAAGCACAGGTTAAAGCGGGCGAGATGGCAAGAGGACGAGATACGATATCGCGTATCGTCAAGGGTCTTCAGTACAAAGAGGTCACCCAAAAGCAGCTGGTGCAGTTTGCTAGCGATTTGTTCTATTCGTTGAAGTTCAATTTGCAAGCAGAATCATTGATTCTACTGCAGGAGGATATGAGCTTGCTGCACGAAGTGACCGACTATGAGCCAATCAAGGAATGGCTTACGGCAGCAGTATTCGGGATTGCAGGGACACACACATCAAAGGAACAGAAGCCAAAAGGGCTCATTCCGGTGTTGATGAACTGGATTCATGCCAACTATCAAGGCGACCTTTCCCTTCAGCAGTTTGCTTCTGATCATCATGTCAGTCTTGGACATTTATCCAGATTGTTCAAAAGCCAAACGGGCTACACCTTCTCCGATTATGTGAGTGGGTACCGGATCAGCAAAGCAAAGGATCTGCTAGCCGACGGCACGTCGCGTCCTTCTGAAGTCGGCGAGCTGGTAGGTTACGAGGATGCCAAACATTTCTCTCATTTGTTTAAGAGAATAACAGGCGAAACACCGACCGCCTTCGCAAAACGCAAATTGAGCGAATGATCCAAGTACTAGCAAGCAGTTAGACGACTTGCAGGCGATGCAATCTCGCAAGCTGGAAGTTTCCTCGCCCGAACCACTTCCTGTTGTGAAAAGGAAAAATTCCCCCCTTAAAATAGCAAATGAGCAGGTATTCATCAAAAACATAAACCCTTAGACTGAAAATACGAGGGAACCCGGGCCCTTGGAACGGAAGCTCGCTCTTTATGGAAGCGTATTCATCATATTGTAACTTACAGCATCAGTGATGCAAAAAGAGGCAACGATGGACGGCTGCCGAAAGGAGCAAGGGTCCATGCCTACAAAGGGAGGCTCCAGAACGATGAAACGAACGACTGCCAAAACACTCGCATTTGTGACAAGCGTGATGATGATCTTGCTGCTGCTCGCTGGATGCGGCAGCAGCAACAACACCCCCTCTGCGACGAAGAACAACACCGGCGCTACGAACGGGAAAACGGACACGACAAGCGAACCTGCAGCGAAAACGACCTTAACGCTGATGGTAGGCAATTCAGGCACAACGCTCGAAGCGCTCAAGGCTGTTGCCACTGAAGCAGAGAAAAAGCTGAATATCACCATTGAGTATGACATCAAACCGGATGGCACGGAAGGCGACAACCTCGTCAAGACGCGCCTAGCAACAGGAGATATGTCCGACCTTCTCGTTTATAATACGGGCTCGCTGCTGAAGGCAGTTAATCCGGTGGATAACTTTCTCGACCTGACGAATGAATCGTTTATGGCGGACGTGCTTGATTCCTTCAAAACGGTAGTTACGGTCGATGGCAAGGTGTACGGCGCGCCCGTCGGATCAAGCTCCGCAGGTGCGATACTTTACAACAAGAAGGTGTACGGTGAGCTCGGATTAACCGTCCCGCAAACATGGACCGAATTCATGGCGAACAATGAGAAGATCAAAGTTGCGGGCAAAACCGCTGTTATCGCGTCCTACAAGGATACTTGGACGTCCCAGCTGTTTGTTCTCGGTGATTACTACAACCTGCAGGCGCAGGTTCCGAATTTCGCAGACGATTACACGAACAATAAGGCGAAGTACGCAACGACACCAGCTGCACTGCGCAGCTTCGAAAAGACGGAGGAACCGTTTAAAGCAGGCTATATGAATAAGGACTTCCTAGCCACAACATATGACGTTGCTTTGAAAATGCTGGCCGATGGCACAGGTGTACACTATCCGATGCTGACTAGCGCACTTGATTCCATCTTGCAAAATAGCCCAGACAAGATCAATGACATCGGCGTTTTCCCAATACCGAGCGACAGCGCAGACGTCAACGGACTAACGGTATGGATGCCGAGCGGTCTGTACATCAACAAGAACAGCAAGAAAGTAGAAGCCGCCAAGAAGTTCGCGGAATATTTCGTGTCTAAGGAAGGCCAAGATATATTTGCCTCCAAAGTCAAGGCGGCAGGCCCCAATGTGATTAAAGGAATTGAGCTCCCTGACGATGCTTACGAGGGTGTCAAAGAAATGCAGAAATACTTCGATGAAGGCAAGACGGCACCTGCGCTGGAGTTCGTATCGCCGGTCAAAGGCCCGAACCTTGAGAACCTCACTGTCGCTGTTGGCAGCGGCATCACCTCCGCGCAGAAGGGCGCCGAGGATTATGACAAAGATGTACTGAAACAAGCGCAGCAGTTAAATCTACCGGGCTGGTAGAACGCCCGCCGCATGCGGGAATTCTAGTTGAAGACGGGGCTCCGCGCAAGAAGCTGCGGAGTCCGTTTTCTCCGGAAAGAAGGGGAGAGCCATGACCAAGCTTACGATTCGGACTTACTCTTATTTATTTCTTATTCCCGCATTTCTGATCTACTTCGTCTTTTATTTGCTGCCAACGGTATTATCGCTGTTCTTTAGTATGACGCGTTGGACGCTCACCGATTGGAATTACATCGGCTTCGACAACTATGTCACATTTTTCTCAGAGACGGCGCTCAGCATCGGCTTCAGGAACACGTTAATTTATGCGGTTGTAACCTGCGGCCTCAAGGTCATCCTTGGCCTCTTGCTCGGTGCGTTCCTCACCTCTACCGTTTTATTTAAAAACTATTTGCGTTCTGTTATTTTCTTCCCAACGCTGCTTAGCACGATCGCGGTCGGAATCGCCTTCTCGATTATGATGCATCCTTCGCAAGGGCTGATCAATACAAGTCTGGCTGTATTTGGTATTAACGGACCCGATTGGCTTGGCAATACGAAGATTGCGCTTCTGTCTGTTGCCTTAGTAGACGTATGGAAAGGTATCGGCGTTGCTACCGTTATTTATATCGCAGGCATTTCAGCCATTCCAGGCGAATATTACGAAGCGCTCAAAATTGATGGCGGTAGCAGCATGAACGCATTCCGTTATATTACCGTTCCCTTAAGCAGACCGGCGATGAATTCGGTCATCATACTCTCATTCATCGGAGGGCTCCGTTCCTTCGACCTGATCTGGGCCATGACGAAGGGTGGGCCGGGCTTCACGACCGACCTGATCGCCTCGATCATATACAAGCAGTATCAAGCGGGTTTTTATGGCCTAGCAACTGCGGGCAACGTTATCTTGTTTGTCGGTGTGTCACTGCTGGCGTTTCCTCTGTATAAGTACCTAACGAAAAGTGAGGTGCACTTATGAGCAGCGAAATGAGCCGAATGATGAATAAAGGCGTGGGCAAACCGCTGAACCGCGGCGAAAACAGGGGGATAAGCAGCGCAGCTAAGAGGATTATCGTTGCCGTGTTCTCGCTGGTGCTCAGCACCGCCATTTTTTGGATTCCGTTTTATTTTGTCATTATCAACTCTTTTAAAAATCAAGCCGAATCTGCACTTATGAATATGTCGTGGCCGAAATCATTTCATATCTTGGAAAATTACAGGGATGTGTTGACTGCTGCCGATCATATGCTAGTCCGCGCTTTTTATAACAGCATGCTGCTTACGGTATTATCGATCACTGTACTGATCATCGTCAGCGCGATGGCCGGATTTGTACTGCATCGCAGAGAAGGGGGGCGCTTTTCTTCCTTCTTAAACTTTCTAGTTTTGGCAGGTTTGATGATTCCGCCCGCGATCGTGCCAACGATCTGGGTACTCGACTCGATCGGCCTGTTCAAGACGCTTGCAGGCATCACTTTCGTGGAGGTTGCGCTGCACTTTCCGTTTACAGCTATTTTGTACAAAGCGTTTGTGGCAACGCTGCCGCGTGAAATTGATGAGAGCGCATTAATTGACGGCGCGGGCGGCGGGCGGCTGTTCTTTAGTATTATTTTTCCTCTGCTAAAGCCCGTTACTTCAACCATCATTGTGCTTGAATCGATAAACGTATTTAATGACTTTGTTAATCCGCTTTACTTCTTCCCAGGTTCCTCCAACGCGACGGTGCAATTGACGCTGTACAACTTCATGAGCCGGTTCACGACATCGTGGAATTTGTTATTTGCCGATATTGTTCTGATCTCTATCCCAATGCTCATTCTGTTCATTTTCTTCAACAAAAAAATTGTAGCCGGCATGACAGCAGGAGCTATTAAGGGATAAACATGCATGGACTGTAGTACTTGAGCACGAACGAATTTCATTTGATTTTGTCCTCATTCATAGAGCCGCAGTCATTAGGATTGCGGTTTTTTTAGGATGCTTGCGGTGAATCGGTCGCTGCAAATCTCACTTCGTGAGATCCTTGATCGACCTATGCATACCAGCTGTTTGAGATACATCCTAAATTGAGCCGTTCCTTTTTTAAAAGCAGTCTCGATCGGAAAGGTTTTTGTCCCGAACCGCCATGATTTGGACAGAAGTTGGCAGTATGATGAACTTATAAAAGCGTTTACAACTATGACGGCTTGGCGATTAGGCTATCGATATGATCTAGGAAATTCATTATCCAATTCAGAGGACGAGGGGAAGTTGAACATGGCGGTCAAAATCGGAATTGTAGGCATGAACGGGATCGGCAACAACCATGCGAACTGTTACAAGGAGGATGGACTGGCTGATGTCGTAGCGGTATGCGATGTCATTAAGGAGCGCGCCGACGCAGCTGCAGAGAAGCACGGTGTAAAAGCGTACTATACGCTTAAGGACATGATCGAGAATGAGCCTGATATTCAGGTGATCGATGTGACGACAGGCGGCATTGACAACGGCAGCTGGCATTTTGAACCGGCGATGGAAGCGATGTCTTACGGAAAGCACGTGCTCGTGGAGAAGCCGCTGTGCAACGATGTGCGAGAAGGCCGCGAGATGGTGGCATTTGCGGAGAAGCAGAAGGTGTATCTAGGCTGCAACCTGAACCATTACTTCACGCCGCCGGCGGAGAAGGCGAAGCAATATATGGAGAGCGGAGAGGTGGGCGAATTAATTTATTGTCTGGCCAAAATGGGCTTCAACGGCGGCGAGCTCAACTATGCGCTTGCCAGCTCGGATAAAGTGAAAGGCCACCCTTACTTCCATATGCGGGCGTTCCTGACCCACCCATTCAGTGTTATGCGCCATTTCTGCGGCGATATTACGCACATCCAGACGTTCTCCGACCGTCCAGGCTTCCGCCGGAGCGCAGGCGATGTTATGGTGTCCATCAACAGTATCCATATGAAGTTCGCAAACGGTGCAGTTGGCTATTTATTGAGTCAGCGCGGCGATGCTGTCTACGGATTAGGCGGATGGTGGAGTCTTGAGGTTGGGGGCTCGAAGGGGACATTCACCATTGAGAACTGCGTCGAGAAAGTATCGTTCTGGAAAGCGGAGAAAGGCATTCCAGCGATCAGCGTTCCGATTGAGCCTGAAGTGACGGATTTCGGAACAAATGATTTCAACCGGACTTTCAACCATCGTCTGCATGCATTTCTGGAGGATGTTGACAACAAGGTGTCTCCGGATGCGCTGCGCGCCAGCGGACGCGATGCGCTTGCTGTGCTGGAGTATGTGCATGCCGTACAGGAATCGTATGAACGCGGGGGAGAGGTCGTTCGTCCTCAGCCGCTGCCGCCGCTGCACGGCGATCCGTTTTATCTGAAATAATCTCAGTTAAGATAGCGAGTTGCTATTTTGTTGCTTGCGATTTCTATGTAGGTATCGCTGGAACATGAACTAATACATGTTTTACTAATCCATTATTCAGGAGGGCTCATACATGATTAAACTAGGTGTCAATTCCGTACTGTTCAAAGAGTTCGATTTCGCCGAAGCGGCGAAGCATATTGCGGCCTGCGGCTACGATGGTGTAGAGATTGCCGCTATTCAAGGCATGTGCGAGCATCTGGATCTCAGCCGCTGGAAGCAGCAGAAGAGCGAGCTGCAGGCGATTGTGCAGGAAAACGGCCTGACGTTTCTGTCGACTGAGGTTGCATCGCTCAATGAGGAGCGGCTGCTCCCAGCGTTCGAAGCTGCCGCTGAAATTGGAATTCCAATCGTAAACGTTGGTCCTGGCGGAAAGCTAGGTGTCGAAGAAGACCTGCAGGCATCTATCGAGATGCTTGCGCGGATGGCAGAGAGAGCGGCTTCGTATGGCATCACGCTCTGCGTTAAAGCTCATGTCGGCAATGCCATTCACAATACGCCGACCACGCTGCGAGCGATGGACTCGATCATCTCCCCCGCGTTCGGCATCGACATGGACCCGAGCCATATCCACCGTGCCGGCGAAAATGCGGAGAAAGCGCTCCCCGCTGTGCTTAGTCGCGTAAAGCATGTTCATATCCGTGACTGCAAAGGACGGGAGCAGGGACCTGGCCCGATCATGCTTCAGGCGTGCGGACGGGGCGACATCGATCTATATGGCTACTGCAAAGCGATGGTGGATGGAGGTTACGACGGACCGGTCGTCGTTGAGGTCATTGGTGCTTCACCTGAGCATACGCTTGCGCAGGTATCCATCGTAGCCGCTGAGTCGTACGGCTATCTAAATGCGGTTCTTAAACAGCTGAACGCGCGATAAAAGCATTATTTTCATCCAAAAGGAGGATTTCAAAATGACTAATAAGAAACCAAATATTCTACTGTTCGGCATAGATAGCCTTCGTCGGGATCATATGAGTGCGTATGGTTATTCGAGGCTGACTACTCCGCATCTGGACAAAATTGCTGCCGAGGGCGTTCTATATGAGAAACATTTCAGCCCGGGCATTCCGACAACGCCTGCTTATGCATCGATGCTGACGGGTATGGATGTGTTCGGAACCGACGTTGTGGCGCTGCGCCACGAAGGACCGCTTGGCAGTCACGTGAAGACGCTGCCTGAGCTGCTTGCGGAGAACGGCTATAACACGTCATGTGTCGGCTTCACGGGCAATCCATCATCACGCGGTTTCCATACGTATCTCGATTATGAATCTTGGGTGCCTGACGAGTCGGGGCGTACGCCTAAGGCGCAAAATCTAAACGATGTCGCTATTCCAGAGCTGGAGCGGCTGGCGGCAGAGGATAAGCCGTTTCTGCTGTTCATGCGGCATATGGATCCGCATTCGCCGTATTTGCCGCCTGCGCCGTTCGAGCGGATGTTCTACGGCAAGGACGAGAAGGACCCAGCCAACGACTCCATGGAGCCGGTTTATAATTTCAAGCCGTTCGCCGACTTCTTGAAGTCATGGATTCCGGAAGGCGTCACTGATGAAGCCTATGTTGGTGCGCAATATGATGGTGCAATCGCTTATATGGATGCTTGTATCCAAGGTATCTTCGAGAAGCTGAATGCGCTGGGCTTAGAGGAAGAGACGCTTGTCGTTGTTACGTCGGATCACGGCGAGACGCTGTATGAGCACGACTGTTATTTTGATCATCACGGCCTGTATGACTGTACGCTTGTTGTGCCGCTTATTATTAAGTTTCCGGGGCGTTTGCCTGCGGGAAAACGGGCTCAGGATGTGTCGGTCATCTCGGATATTATGCCGACGCTGCTGCAGTTGATTGGCATCGACAGCGGCATTTCCTTCGACGGCCGCAGCCTGCTTGAGCCGGTTGCGAGCGAAGATTCAGAGCGGATAAGCGAGCTGTATCTGACGGAATGTACATGGATGCGCAAGCACGGCTGGCGCACACCGGAATGGAAGCTGATCCGCTCGCTTGAGCCGGACTTCCACTTTAAGCCGGAGGTAGAGCTGTACAATCTGATCCAAGATCCAGAAGAAAACAACAATGTGGCGGAGCAGCAGTCGGAAGTTGTGGCACTGCTTACGAAGCGGATGGAGGACCATATTGCAAAACGTGAAGAGCAGACGGGTCGTACGAATCCGATCTATACGAATCTGAACTGGCATGGCAAAGGCCAGACGTTCACCTCGTCTGAGCAGGCATACGAGTCACTGCATATCGGCAATATTATTGGCGCGCGCTCCCTTCAATCCAAGGAGGAGGCGGCATCCAAATGATTCGGGTTGCTGTCGTTGGTGTCAATCATATTGGGAAAATCCATTGCCGTGCTTATCGGCAGCATCCAGATACGGAGCTTGCGGCTGTCTGTGATCTGATGCCAGAACGCGCAAAGGCGGCTGGCCTTGAACATGGCGTTCCAGCGTATACCGATCTGAGAGAGCTGCTGGCTAAAGAACAGATCGATCTAGTCGTCGTAGCGACAGCGGGTGTTGAGAAGGGCAGCCATCATTTTGATCCCGCGATGATTGCGATCGATGCTGGCAAGGACGTCCATGTAGAAAAGCCGATTTCTAATCGGATCGAGGAAGCGAGGACGCTGGTTGCTGCCGCCCGGGAACGGGGCGTCCGGCTCGCTTGTAATTTGAATCATCGATTTACGCCGGCTGCTTACAAAGCGAAAGAGCTGATGGAAGCTGGCAAGCTAGGCTCCCTTCTCTTTGTCAATATGCGGCTAACGATTCAGAACCCGCAGGAGGATACGGAATGGCTGCACATGCGTGCTCTGCATCCTCACTCCATCGATGTCATGCGGTATTTTGCCGGTGATATTAAGCGGGTTCAAGCGTTCATGACCAAGGCGCCGAGACGGCAGAGCTGGTCGACCTCATCCGTCAATGTGACGTTTGCATCCGGCGCGGTTGGCCACTTGACCGGCAGCTACGACATGTCGATGCGGCATCCCATTGAATATTGCGAAGTCGCAGGTAATGAAGGCCGGTTTGTTATCGATAACGTGTATGAAAGCATGACATATTATCCGCATTACTCCGACGAGCTGCTCGTTGTACGCAACTCGCTGTTTGGCGGGATGCAGGGCTTCAATGATACGTTTACCCATCGGATCAATCGATTCATCGAGCAGGTCAAAGCTGGCGATGCGCCGGAGAAGATCGAGGCGTCAGGAGCGGATGCGCTTGCCGCACAGGAAGTTATTGAAGCTGCAATTCGCTCGCATCAGTCCGGCGGGATGCCCATTGATGTACCTGCAATCGGATAAGCGACCGAACTTGGCGAGAGGAGAGGACAACTTGGATAAACAACATGGCTCGGTTATATGGTTCATGGGTTTGTCGGGAGCAGGCAAGACGACGACGGCCAAGCATATAGCGGCAGAGCTGCTGCGGGAAGGGCGGCATGTGGAGCTGCTCGATGGCGATGAGCTTAGAGAAACGATTTGTAAAGGACTTGGATTCTCACGGGAGGATCGATTGGAAAATATTAAACGGATCGTCTACGTCGCTAAGCTTCTCTCTCGCAATAGCGTAGATGTGCTCGTCTCTGCCATCACACCTTATGAGGAAATGCGGGACTATGCCCGTTCGCAGCTGCCCGGATTTGTGGAAGTTTATGTGCAGTGCCCGCTCGGGGAATGCGAGCGCCGTGATGTGAAGGGCTTGTATGCTAAAGCGAGAAACGGGGAATTGCACCATTTTACAGGCGTTTCCGATCCATTCGAGGTACCGCACTCGCCCGACATCATAATCGATACCGCTACTGCTTCATTGCAGAATAACGGCGAAGCCGTAATGGGCTGGCTGCATGCCAATATGAGGTTCAAGCATGCGGCGCAGCGAGCATAACCCAAGAGGTGAATAAGGACCGGAATACCGGACTACCCGAAGGAGACATACAATGAAGATCATACTGATATCGCTGGATACGCTTCGTGCATCAAGGCTGAGCGGGTACGGCTATTCGAAGCCAACAAGCCCATTTTTGGACCAGATTGCCGAGCAAGGTGTGCTGTTCGAGCGAGCTTATGCCGCAGACATTCCAACCGAAGTGGCGCATACTGGCATTTTTACAGGCAAAGTAGGGCTCACGACAGGGATTGTCTCCCATGGCTCAGAGCTGACGCATCTGCCCAAATCAACCCCGTGGCTGCCAAACCTGCTGCGCGGCGCGGGCTTCACGACATCGGCGGTGGACAATTTGTACCAGCTTAAGGAATGGTTTGCCCGGGGTTATCGCTACTATACGAACAGCGTTGGCGGCAATCGCTGGATCGACGGCCGAACGGTCAACGATTTAGCTATGCCATGGCTGGCGGAGCATAAGGATGAATCGTTCTTTTTGTTCCTTCATTACTGGGATGCTCATACGCCTTATTTGCCGCCGGAATCCTATATTCCAGACTTTTATGAAGTGGGGCGGGATCCGTATGATCCGAACAACCGAAGCATGGAATCGGCTTACAATCATCCCGCCTATCCTTTCTTTAAGCACCACCATTACGATCTCGTTGGCCCAGTGACCGACAGCGCTTACTACGACGCGCTATATGATGCAGAAATCCGCTATCTTGATGATCGTTTGAAGGAACTCGACGCTCATCTGGAGAAGTTAGGTATCAAAGAGGATACGCTGCTCATTCTTTTCGGAGATCATGGTGAAAGTCTGACAGAGCACGACATCTATTGGGATCATTGCGGATTATACGAGCCGACTGTCCATGTGCCGATTATTATGCGGTGGCCGGGTCGTATCCCAGAGGGGCGCAGGGTGCAAGGTCTCGTGCAGCAGGTTGACCTCATGCCGACAATACTGGAAGCGATACGCAGTGAGCAGCCAGAAGGTATCGAGCTTATGAAGGTTGCAGACCCGCCAGGCATGGACGGGCGAAGCTTATGGCCTTCTATTCTCAACTTGGCTGACGGAACGCACGATTCTGTCTACCTTAGTGAATGCGCATGGCAAGCGGCGCGCGGCATACGGACGGAGCGCTACAAATTTATCCGTACGTACGACGCGGGGCCTTTTACTAGGCCGCCTAGAGAGCTGTATGATCTGGATGCCGATCCAGAAGAGACGGTAAATCTTGAGGAGCGGGAGCCAGAGCTCGCCGATCAGCTGGAACGGCAGCTGGATAGTTGGGTGGAGGAGAAGCTGGGGGGACGCGAAGATCCGAAGGATCGGCAGCTTCGCGAGGCGGGACTTCCGTTCCGCAGACGCATTGAGCAGATTTTGGCGGAGTCAGGGATGACGTGGGACGAATGGTTTCAGGATCCGCGCCGTGAACGATTCGATCAGGCGACAGACGGGCGGCATGAACAGACCATCGGATCTTGATCCGATGACGAACTGAGGGGATGAAGGATGGGGCATATACTGGGAAGCAATAGTTACATGAAGGATGAATTCCCGTTCTGGATTAATCGGATGGTGCAAGCGTCTGTCTCTGAACACGGTCACGAGTTCATTGAGCTCGTCTTTGTGGTGCATGGACAGGGCGTCCATATCTTCCAAGGTAACCATTACAACATTCATGCGGGCGATGTGTTTATTATCAATCCCGGCGAGACGCATGCTTATTCCGTAGAGAGTGGCGGGAGTATGGAAATCATCAACTGTTTGTTTATGCCGTCCTTTATTCCCGATGCGCTGCTTCAGGAGCTGGAAATCACGGCATCGATGGACTACTTTTACGTGCATCCCTTCCTGAAGCAGGATGTCCGTTTCAACCATTACTTGAATCTGAACGGGCAGGAGGCGTCGTCCGTGCTGGCGCTGCTGGAGAATATGATCCGTGAGCTCAACAGCCGCGGCCCCGGCCACACGACGTTGATTCGCCTGCAGATGGTGGAGCTGCTCGTTCTGCTGTCTCGTTATTACGCCTATATGCAAAGCCATCGTATTCATAAATCCCCGCGCCAATCGGAACGAGTGATGATGGCTAGACGGATTTCCGGTTATCTCGAACGCCATTTTGACAAAAAAATTACGCTTCAAGCGTTGTCCGGTTTGTTTAATGTCAGCACAAGGCAGCTGAACCGGTTGGTGCGCGAGGAGTTTGGGAAAAGCGTATTCGACCTGCTGCACGAAATTCGTATTGAACGGGCGAAGCGGATGCTGCTGGAATCCGACCAGAAGGTCATCTACATCGCAACCATGGTCGGCTACGACGATCCATCGTTTTTTAGCCGATTGTTCGTTCGTTATGCCGGCTGCTCGCCGCGTGAATATCGGACCGGTATACAGGGTCTGCGGGAAGGAAAGGAGCTGAGCGCGCATGCCACACTCGATGAAAGAGCGGAGGCCTAACGTACTGCTGATTACGGCAGACCAATTGCGAGAGGATTGCGTGGGCTTCAGCGGTAAATATCCCGTTCACACACCGCACATTGACCGTCTGTCTGAACAGGGAATCTCCTTCTCCCACGCTTATTCCGTGCTGCCGGTGTGCGCACCGGCGAGGCAGTCGCTCCTGCGCGGCAGGAGGCCTGAAACGTTCGGTGCCTTATGGAATTACAGCGGGGCGCTGCCTGTGGCTGCACTGCCGCCGGAAACCTATACATGGACGAGAGCAATTGCGGAGAGCGGTTATGCAACAGCATATTTGGGCAAATGGGGAGTCAATCCGGTACACGGGCCTGCGGCTTATGGTTTCGATTCATACGTCAGCGAAGCTGACTATCATGACTTTATCTCGCAGAAGCATCCGGACGCCCGATACGAGAATGGCTTCTTCGGAGAGCAGAGTCCGCTCCCGCTAGAGGACGCAGAGACGCATTGGTTCGCCGCGCGTGCAAGTGAGACGCTGGAGCGGCTGCAAGGCGAAGATCGACCTTGGCATATGGCGCTGCACTTTAGCGATCCCCACTTGCCCTGCCGACCTTCGCTTCCTTTTGCAGGGATGTATGATGCTGAGGACATCCCGGAGTGGGCAGGCTTCCGCGATACCTTTGCCGGAAAGCCGTATATTCAGCGCCAGCAGCTGGAGAGCTGGGGCGTTGCCGATTATGATTGGCAGGACTGGGCGCCGATCGTTGCCCGTTATTACGCCATTATTAGTCAGCTCGACGATGCCATTGGACGAGTGTTGGGGACGCTGGAGCGGCTAGGTATGGCGGATAATACCATTGTGATCTTTACCGCAGATCACGGTGACATGTGCGGTTCACACGGTATGATGGATAAGCACTACATCATGTATGACGATGTTGTTCGGGTGCCGCTCATTGTTAGAATGCCGAGCGTCGGGGACGTAGAAGTGGGCGGACGATGTGACCGATTTGTCTATAATTTTCTAGATTTGCCGCCGACGCTTTTGGAGCTTCTCAATCTGCAAACTTATGATCCTGGGGATTTGCAGGGGCGCTCACTTGTGCCACTGCTGGCTGGGGAGGAGCCTGCCGATTGGCGGGATGCCGTTGTATCGACTTATAACGGTCAACAGTTCGGACTTTATACACAGCGGATGATTCGAACGGCAGACTGGAAGTATGTTTGGAATTTAACAGACGTAGATGAACTGTACGATATGACTAATGATCCTGGCGAACTGGTTAATGTGAGTGGGAGGTTAGAGCACGCAGAGTTGCTTGCCGTGCTTAGGAGACGGCTGTATGAGCAGCTGTCCATGGACGGCGATGCCATAGTGGCCAACGAATGGACGAGACGTCAGCTGTTGCAAGGCGCGAAGCTGGGCGGGATATGAAGAGGATTGCTGAATCCTTGAGCATCACGTTTTGGAAATGATATGGTTGATATGATGTTATTTAAGGCGCATAGGAGTTAAAATCCTGCGATGAAAACGAGGAACGTTCCAAACGGCAGCGGGTTTTGTGATGGAATTTCATTTGAATTCGCTTCTGGCTAAGTCAATCGAAAGAGAAAGCGTCAATATTAGAATAAGAAATAGAAGAATTTTCTTACAACATAGCTCCTACATGGCTGACCGTTGAATGAACGAAAGTCGGTGGGGCTTTTTTGGTTATTAAAAATCCAGTTTTTTTAGTTCTGCGACAAGTTTTCCTTGTTGAAAACCATTGGTCATCCATAAGAATGAAAGGATAAACAATACACTTGCTAGACGAGTATTGAAGGTCAAAAAAGAGGTTTCCAACGTCTTAAACGAGGCGTGGGAAACCTCTTTTTGTATTTTAATCATGGATCAAACGAAGTTCGTGAAAAAAGTCAAAATATTGCACATTCCTGCAAAAATTCATTCTCATTAGACGATCATTCTTTCGTTATGATTGAGCATAACTAATAAATGGTTGAATGAAAGGGGCCTTGCATCGTGTGGAAAACGGCTATTGATGATGCTATTGCAAAGACGCTAAAAAATATAGAAAGATTTGAGGGAAAATTCCCTCATGTCAGCAGCAATGGAACCTATGAATTGAATGAAAATAATGATTGGACCAATGGCTTTTGGAGCGGGATGCTGTGGTTATGCTACGAATATACACAAGACGAACGGTTTCGGAATGCGGCGCATCATACTGTTACAAGCTTTCATCAACGTTTGAAGGATCACGTTGTGCTCGATCATCATGATATCGGTTTTTTATACTCCCTGTCCTCCAAAGCGCAATGGATCGTGGAGAAGGATGAAGCAGCCCGACAATTAACGCTGCAAGCAGCTGATTTGCTTATGAACCGGTGGTGTGAACCTGGCGGCTATATTCAAGCTTGGGGACAAAAGGGAGATGCGAAAGAAGGCGGCCGGATTATCATCGATTGTCTGTTAAACCTTCCACTGCTGTATTGGGCGAGCGAGCAGACAGGAAATTCATCCTATATGGAAGCAGCTCGTATCCAAGCAGAAAAATCAAGGCGTTACCTCATAAGAGGGGATGACAGCTCCTATCATACGTTCTTCTTTCAGCCAGAAACGGGTGAACCGATCGGAGGAGCGACGCATCAAGGGTTTACGAATGGTTCAACTTGGACAAGGGGACAAGCGTGGGGGGTATATGGATTCGCACTCTCCTATCGCTACACGAAGGAAAGTAAGTTCCTCGAAGCTTCAAAGCGGCTTGCCCGTTATTTCCTTGAGCACTTGCCAGACGACCATGTAGCCTACTGGGACTTCAATGCTCCCATTGAGAGAGATACCTACAGAGACAGCTCGGCCTCTGCGATTGTAGCTGCGGGATTATTAGAGCTCCTATCCCTCATGGAGCAGCAAGACCCTGAACGTCTTTATTTCCAAGAGCATCTTGAGAAATCGATGACCTCACTCGTTCAGAAATACGCAACGATTGGGGAAGAAGACGCCGAGGGACTGCTTAAGCATGGATCATATTATGTGCACGGAGGATTGTCGCCAGATGACTATATGATCTGGGGAGATTATTACTATCTGGAAGCGCTGATGAGGCTTGAGAAGGGTATCGGAGGTTATTGGTATGAAGGCAAAAAACCAAGCTCAGTATGAAGAGCGCCTATTTAATCTATTAAACCTAGATTATGAAGGGTTAGAAGTGGTAAAGAAGGCCATCCTTCAAAATCAGCTTGATGATGCATTTTCGGTGTTAAAGCAATATTTTATAGACCGTACTTATCCAAGGATGTATTTGCAAAAGCAAGAAATCCCACAGGTTTGCGACTATGTTCATGTACATTGTTCTGATGAAGTGCAGGAAGTGCTGCATACAGCTGATGAGGTCGTATCGCAAACCTTCCTATTCCGCTTTCAATGGGATATGGAACGTACCCGTGTTCCTGTTAGCTTTGATGGTCTAATTGATTGGAATCACATTCCAGATCATGATGTGGAATGGCCTTACATGCTGAATCGACACCGGTACTGGATTGCACTTGGACAAGCCTATCAGCTTACTGGAGATGAAAAATACGCGAGCACCTTCTGTCTACAGTTAGAGGATTGGATTGATCGAAATCCCGTTCCTTCGGCGCAGACTAGGAATACGTTAACTTGGCGCTCTATTGAGGCGGGACTACGCTGCAGCAACTGGATCAAGGCACTGCCTTATTTCATCGAAAGCCAAGTTATGACGCCGCGTCTATTTGCAAAGATGTTAGTCTCCCTCCATGAGCATGCGGAATATTTAGCTTCATCATTCACAGGCTGGAGTAATATTAGCAACTGGGGAGTTATTGAAACGAGTGGATTATTTCAAATGTCCGTATTCGTTCCAGAATTTAAGCGAACACTTCACTGGCAGCAGCTAACGGCTGAGAGGCTGAGAGAAACGTCGCGACTGCAAGTGATGAAAGACGGCATTCACTGGGAGCAGTCGCCTACCTATCATCATGAGGTCCTGAACTGCTTCCTAGACATGATGACTCTGGCTCAAAAAAATAAGATGACCATGGAAGCTAGTTTTACTCATTCGGTAAAGAGCATGGCTGCTGCCTCTCTCTACTGGGCAAGACCGGATCATAGACAGGTGATGCTTGGTGATAGCGATAATAATGATATTCGGTCAGTTATGACGGCTGCTGCGATTATTTTCAAAGATCCCGTGTTTCTGTTTGCTGGTTGGGAGAAGGTCGATTTTGATCAAGCTTGGAACTTCGGGCCTGAAGGTATTCGTTATTATGAAGATTGCCCCGTTCAAATACCGCCGCAGCAATCTTATGCGTTTGAACACTCAGGGCATTATGTGATGCGCTCTGGCTGGGAAGAACAAGCGTTGTATCTCTATTTTCGCTGTGGTCCTCTTGGAGGAGGACATGGGCACGCCGATATGCTTCATATCGATATTCATGCATACGGCAAGGATCTGCTTACAGATCTGGGAAGATATAACTACTCTGATCATACGCCGCTGCGGAAGCAGCTTAAACATTGCAGCTCCCATAATACAACGGTAGTTGATGATACTGAATTTACGGAAGTTATCGATACATGGCAATTTGGGCGAATAGCTTCAAGAACAGTCACGGAGTGGATTTCGGAGCCGAATTTTGATTACGTTAGCGGGAGCCACGATGGATACATTCATTTGAATGATCCTGTCTACCCAAGCAGGAGCATCATCTTTGTAAAACCGTATTTTTGGCTTGTGGTGGATTGCTTTAGAAGCCAGAATGAACATACGTTTAAGCAGTTTTTTCATTTTGCTCCTGGACAACTGAGCTTATCGCAGGAGACGGGTATTTGTCGTACGACAAACGAGAATGATGCAAATCTTTGCATTATTCCGATCCAGACTGCTGGACTTAAGGCTGAGCAGAGCGAGGGTGTTATTTCTTATGAGTATAATCTAGTGGAGCCTAACCAATATGTGACCTACGAGAGAACTGGTTCAGGTACGACATCGATGATGCAGGTTCTTTACCCTTTACGCACGGGAGAAACAAGCATTCCTATCGTTGAAAAAGTTCCAGTCTACCTATATACTGGTGAGTTGGCAGAGGACAAGAGCGTAGAAGCATGCCGGATTGTGATTCCGCATTCAACAGAGCAATATATCATTGTTGTATGCCATAGGGCTCCATCCTCTCATATTGATTCATACATGGTTGACGGCACACAGATTTTTGGCGAAGTGGTGTTGATATCCTTGAAAGATAAGGTCAAGGAGATTACCGTTATAAAATAAAGCCTGAAACGCGAAAAATGGCGATAAGCTACCCTGCTGCAATAGTCATGAAAGCAACTTGAAAGAGGCGCGGTAAATATGTCTAGGTTGAGCTATTATCAAAAAATTCAGCTGTCATTTCTCCTATTTATTATTGTTCCTATCATTACCGTATCTGTCATCTCATTTGTGCTCATTAAAGAGACGATGGTTGAGAAGCTTCAACTGAGCAATGACAACTTCTTGAATGTCATGATCGAAGAGATTGGAACAACGATTGATGATGTTATATTTGCATCGCATTTCATCGTTAATGATACGAATGTCCGGTCAGATTTGAAAAAATTCGCGGATACAGAACGGTTGAATACGTATGCGGATTACACAAATTTTACGAACATAAGGGGAGTATTTTCTCTCATTACATCAAAGCCCTTAAATAATAACATTCGAATGTATTTGGTCAATAGAAAAGGCTTTATTATTTCTTCGAATGAGGATGATTTGAATTTAGTTAATAGAAACCTAGACGATTTATATGAAAAAATTGATCTCAAAAGGCCTGAAACCCTGCAACGGCTCGGTATGGTAAAAGAAGAGTCCGATAAGGAAGGGACCTATTATATGGCAAGAGTGATTCATGATAATGATGACAAACGCTATCTATCGGTTCTGATTATTGGTATTTCAGAGTCATACTTTGAGAAAGTTCTGAAGCCCATTGAGTTTGGTAAAGTAGCGCTATTTGATGCAGAGGGAACTCTTATTGCTGGTAGCACGGAGCTTCTGTCGCACGATGCAGCAGCAAGCAGAGATATTCTCCGTTCTGAAGTCACGTTAGACAAAACGGACTGGACGCTTGTTTATGAAGCGAACAAGGAAACCTTTACGGGGGAAATTTCAAGAACCTTCTATTTGGGTATTGGAGGCGTTATTTTCCTCTTTATTATTTTTTCCATCTCTTCTATGTTTATTGCAAGGAGATTGCACAGGCCTATTCAAAAATTGCAGCGTGCGGTCAGGCAATTTGGGATGGGAAACCTTGATGTGAAGCTTGAAGTGAAAGGCAAAGACGATATCGCTGAGCTTGGTCATTCGTTGAACACGATGATGGAGCAGCTCAAGGGGCTTATCCATGATATTGAGCATGAACAGGAGCTGAAGAGAGTAATGGAGCTCGAGGCTTTGTTCATGCAAATTCGGCCGCATTTTCTAATCAATACTTTAAACTCTATCAAGTGCAGCCTTATCCTGCAGAAGGACCTTCTGCATAGCAAAAGCATCGATTCATTAATGAGCTTGCTAAGAGCCTATCTGAAGGTAAATGAACCGACCTCATTGAAGAATGAGTGCGTGCTGCTCGGGCATTACATCGATATTATGAAGATCAGAAATGAAATGGTTCTTGAGCTTACGGTTGAGCTTGAACCAGGGCTGGAACAATTATTAATTCCGAAGCTGATGCTGCAGCCTTTAATTGAAAATGCGATTGTACATGGTTTGGTAGACAATCCTGCTGCCAAAATTTCGATCCAAGCAAGAAGAGTAGAGAACGGAATTATCATTGAAATAGAGGATAACGGAAGCGGAATAGAGGAAGAACAGTTAGCTGCACTGAACCATCATCTGCATTCAGTCGGCTCAGAGCAGTCCTCTTCTTATCAAAGGGTCGGCTTGATTAATGTGATTCAAAGGTCAAGATTAACATTTGGTCAAGCGGCGGCGTTAGCTCTATATGAAAATGCACAGGGCGGGGTAACAGCCTTCCTTCATCTTCCTGTTATTGAACGACATGTTTATTCTTCGGAGGGGTGAAACGGTGATGTATAAAGTCATGTTAATTGATGATGACGTCCCTATGATTCGGGTTTTGCAGCAAATGATCGATTGGGAGTCACTCCAGCTGCACGTAGTGGGGGCTACCTATTCAAGTGCAAAGGCATTGCATATGTATGAAGAAACATCGCCTGATATCGTCATCACTGACATTGGACTGCCGCAAAAAAGCGGTATTGAGCTAGCAGCTATTTTCCGCCGGATGAAACCGGATATTAGAGTCATATTTTTGACTTGCCACGAGGATTTTCATTACGCACAGCAGGCAGTAAAGCTGAATGCGGATGATTATCTTCTTAAAGATCAATTAACGGCGGAGCAGCTTGAGCAAAGCTTAGGAAAATCGATACAATTGCTCAAAATGAAAGTCACAAAGATCGACAATGAAGTATCGAACTATAACAGTGAGCTGTTCAAGCAAGGCTTGTTTCAAAGAGTTATTGATGGTGTTAATCCCACATCAACTGTGGGGTATGCAGCTCAGCTAGGCATCTCATGGGGATACCCCTTCTTTATGATGGGTGTCGTCCATATCAATTTCTCAACTTACGAATCGCTTTACGTTCAGAACAATATTTCGTTAATTTTTTATGCGATCCACAATATCGCGGTGGAGCTGTCTGGTTCGTATGATGGAATTACGCCATTTTTGGAAAAAGAAAATTTAGTTATTTTGTATAATTACCGAAATAATTTGGCGAACAATGCCTATCCTTATTTTCAAAAATACATGCAGGAGCTGCAGGCTCTTTGTCTACAGTTTCTGAAATTGCAGCTTAATATAGTCACCGTGACAGATAAGATGGAGCTGCAATCCATTGGAGCCGTCTATCAGCAGGTGATTCAATATAAAAATGAGTTTTACAAAAGCAGTGAGTTTACGGTTGCAAATATGAATGTTTTCTTACAGAACATGTTTTTATCCTATCCGCTAGGGTTTCTAGATTGTTATAAATCAGATATTGAGCGTGCGATTATGAAAGGCGACTTTGACAGTATCCATAATATCGTCACGAATATTGGAAAAAATGCAGAAGAGAATAGAGTCGAGCCAAGTGAGTTGGTTCAGGATTTATCAACACTCATTCGCAGCATTGATTTAATGTTCTCAAGATGGAAGTCGGATGAGGGGATTTATATATACCTGTCTTCTGCAAGGACTTTGCTCGATGTAACAGGACTGATTGAGAGAAAGCTTATTCACATTGCGAAAAACCGGCAGAAGGGATTAGAACCTGTGATCCAGGAGCCAAAACTGCAGGTGATTCAACAATATTTAGATAAAAATTTATCCGAAAATATTACCTCAATTGACATGGCGCGTCATTTGTATTTGAATTCAAGCTACTTCTCCCGCTATTTCAAACGACTGACGGGTGTGAATTTCACGGATTTTGTCCACCAGTATAAAATGAAAATTGCTGCTAAAATGCTGAAAACGTCCAACCAAAGCATCGAATCTTTAGCTATGGGACTGGGATATTCGGATAGAACTTATTTTTCAAAAGTGTTCAAGAAGTATATAGGCATGACTCCAAGTGAATATAAAGCCAATTATACGATTAACACTTATGTAAGATGAAGCCACAATCGAAACCTGTCCTCCGATAATGCCGGGGTACAGGTTTTTTTGTCGTTCCCATTGTTCATAACTCTTAAGGTGTTTTCGCCGAATATAACCCATTTGGAAAGTCAAAATATTGCTCCTACGAAGTCATAATCCATCGTTCTTGTCCTATGGATTTCTATTATCATTAGTATCAACTTAATAAATGTTGAGGTGATACGAAATGGAAGCTGCTAAACCAATCACAAACCCTGAAATTCTACAGAAGCCAAGAAAATTTTGGACTCCGAGGCGGAAAGAAGCATTAATCGGCTGGCTGTTTCTTGCCCCAGAAATCATAGGTATGTTATTGCTGAATGTATTTGCACTTGGGTTTTCTCTTTATTTGAGCTTTACTTCGTGGGACCTGTTATCAGGCCTAGGGGGCATTAAGTTTAACGGTATCGACAATTATATTAAAATGTTTCATGATCCAACCATCATTAAAGCGTTGAAAAACAATCTGCTTTATACCGTGCTAACGGTGCCGGTTCCAATTGCTATATCGCTGGTACTCGCTGTTCTCATTCACAATAAGGTGTTTTGGAAGGATTACTTTAAGGTTGTGTTTTTCATTCCCTATATTTCATCCATTATTGCTGTAGCAGCAGTGTGGAGCGCATTGTTCCATCCTTCACTAGGACCGATTAATCAGTTTTTGATGGATCTAGGCGTTTCCAACCCGCCTAAGTGGCTGGTGGACCCAAAAACTTCACTTATCGCCATTGCGATCATCACTTCTTGGGCAGGGCTTGGTTATACGATTATTATTTATTTGGCCGGTCTTACAAGTATTTCGAATGAACTATATGAAGCGGCGGATATCGACGGTGCGACTTCAATGACCAAGTTTCTCAAAATCACGGTTCCATTGCTTCGTCCGACAACGTTCTTCTTGTTTATTACGATGTTGATTGGTTCTTTTAAAGTATTTGATATTATCTCTTATTTGACAGCTGGGGGACCAGACAATTCTTCTACAGTCATCGTATTCCGGATTTATGAGGAAGGATTCGTGAATTATAACATGGGGTACGCGGCTTCAATCTCATGGCTGCTATTTGCGATTATTGCTGTCATTACTGCGGTCACCTGGAAATTCAGAAATGAAGAATCATTATAAGGGGGAGGGGTCAGCTTGCTTATCATAAGAAAAAATATATCAAAAATAATTGTTACCATTATCATGGGTGCCATATCTATTTTCTTCTTAGTTCCATTCATATGGATGATTTCATCAGCGTTTAAATTTGAAAAGGATGTTATGCGTTTTCCCATTGAGTGGATTCCTAAAAATATTAATGTGTTGTACAATTTTAAAGCAGTTTGGATGGGAAATGTAAACTTTCTTCATATTTATTTCAATTCTATTAAAATAGCTTTAATTGTCACTTGTCTCACATTGCTCTTTTCCACTATGGCAGCTTTTGCATTTACCAAACTCCGGTTTAGAGGAAGAGGCCTTGTATTTATGGCTCTGATTTCGTTCATGATTATACCGGATCAGGCCACTCTAATTCCTCGGTTTATGCTGGTTCGCTGGCTAGGTATTTATGATAGTCACTTTGCGCTTATTTTTATGGGGATGTTTTCTATTTATTTCACATTCCTGCTTCGTCAGTTCATGGCGGGCATCAGCGATGAGTATATGGAAGCTGCGAGAATTGATGGAGCTGGCCATTTAAGGATTTTCCGCTCGATTATCATTCCGCTTTGCCAACCGGTGCTTGCTACCGTCGCTATTATAAAGTTCATATGGTCATGGAATGATTATCAGAATCCGCTTATTTTCCTGCAATCCAAAGATTTGTATACGATCCCGCTTGGTATGAGCCTGTTCAGGGATGATTATACAACGAATGATGCCATTATGATGATGGCCGCGCTGTCAGCTATTATCCCTTTATTAATTATATTTATTATATTGCAGAAGCAAGTCATTAACGGAATTGCCCTTGGCGGAGTCAAAGGGTGATATTTGAAAAAAAGTCAAAAAAGTAATCATTTTACCTCAAAATTATACTCTTCTATGAATCGTCCAATCTTTATACTGATGATGAAAGAAGATGAGTCAGCTATTAAATAGGGGGCAAAAAAATGAATCATAAGGGTAAACGCAAGTTTTTAGTTTCAATCTGTCTTTTGTTGGCGGCTTTTGCAGTGCTAAGCGCATGTGGAGGTAATTCTAATTCGCCTAAAAGCTCAAACGCTACCGGGTCTGAGAGTGCGGCGGACAAGCAAGTGACCATTAAGTATTACAATTTTGACAGTGCAGCTCAAGAGGTTGGTACAAAAGCTATGCTGCAAGAATTTGAGAAAGAAAATCCGGATATTAAAGTTGAGCATGTCATTCTTGTTCCGGGTAATTCCTTGGAAATGTTGAAAAAACTTGATTTTCTAATTTCTTCAGGTGAAGCGGTCGACGTTGTAAACGTTCCGAGCGCGTCAGCGGTTATTGAAAGAGCAACTAGAGGCGCGCTAGCTCCGCTGGATGAATATTATGCTGCAAATAATCTTGTTGCTGCGGATGAATATTTTGTTAATCCAAAAGTGGGCGACAAAACTTACGGCATGCAGATGTCTACAGGTTACCAGTTCATTCTATTGAATAAGGATGCCCTAGATGCAGCAGGCTTGCCAGTGCCGACATACGGTTGGACATGGGATGACTTCCGCGATTATTCCAAGAAGCTGACCAAAGGCGAAGGCGTGGATAAACAGTACGGTTCGTACTTCCATACATGGGAATTGTATATGAATGCTCCAGCGCAAACGGTGATGAAAGATCCTTTCCGTTATGATGATGGAACGACGATCTTGGCTGATCCAACTTATAAATACTTCTTCCAGCTGCGCAAAGACATGGAAACGGTTGATAAATCGGCTAAGCCTTATGCGGATGTTCTTGCATCGAAGCTTAACTATCGTACTGAATTTTTCAGTGAAAGTGCTGCGATGATTCTTTCCGGAAGCTTTATGATTCCTGACCCAGGAAATACAGAGCAATATCCGCATGATTTCAAAACGGCATTTGCTCCAGTTCCGCTTCCTCCTGCGAATGCGCAGCCAAAAGATTATGAAGGTGGCAAGTACTTTGTAGGTGGCGGACATCTAGTAATGGGTGCGACTTCCAAGCATAAAGAAGCTTCGTTCAAATTAATGCGCTTTATGACAACAACTGATTCGGAATCAAGAAACGAATTCTCTGGCTGGAAAAAATCAGACCAAAACGTCGTACTTGATCGTTTGATCGGTGCAAACGCTGATAAATATGATGTTGAATCGCTTAAAAACACATTATTTGGCCCTGAAATTAAATATTTGGATGCTTCACAAGTGGTAACGACAAGTACTGCTGATTTGACGAAAGTTATCGGAGATGGCTTTAGCAAGTTCATGCTTAGCAGCGATTCCATTGACGATGTACAAGCATGGATGGTAAAAGAAGCGACGAGAATCATTGATGAGAAAGAAACAAAATAAAGTTAAGTGAATTGAAACCGAAATTGAGGAGCTTTGAGCAGTCTAGACATGGCTGCTGCAAAGCTCCTTTTTCTTGTCTCGGATCAATGGCAACTTAGGAGTGCAAGGAAAGGGAGATGCAGCATGGCTAACTTATCATCATCATTATCAGTGCCAACCGAGCAGCAGCGTCGTTGGCAGGATCTTGAACTCGGAATGTTCTGTCACTTTGGAATGAATACGTTTTGTGATCAGGAATGGGGCGATGGGAATGACTCGCCTTCTTTATTTAATCCAGCCCAGCTTGATGCCCGCCAGTGGGTGCGTATGGCAAAGGCTGCTGGATTCCGATACTTCGTCCTTACGGCAAAACATCATGACGGCTTCTGTCTTTGGCCGACCGCAACGACAGACTATTCGGTTGCCTCTAGTCCTTGGAGAGAGGGCAAAGGCGATATCGTAAGGGATTGTGCAGATGCCTGCCTTGAAGAAGGAATTGGCTTTGGCCTTTATTTATCACCTTGGGATAGACATGAACCATGTTATTCCGATCCAGAAGCGTATGATCTCTTCTACGCTAGTCAGCTGGAGGAATTGCTAACGGGTTATGGTCCACTCGTTGAGATCTGGTTCGACGGAGCGGGCTCCGAAGGAAGAGAGTATGACTGGAAACGAATCATGAACCTAATCAAGCAGCATCAGCCCGATGCCATGGTGTTTAATATGGGAGCGCCGACGATCCGATGGGTAGGGAATGAGGATGGTCTTGCCCCTTATCCTTGCTGGAATACTGCTGAATCTGCTCGGGTTAGCATGTTTAGTGAAGGGGATCTGAAATGGCTGCCAGAAACACCTCGCTGGGTACCGGCAGAATGCGATGTCCCTATTCGGAAGGACCGATGGTTCTGGCATCCTGAGGAGGAGCATCTGCTTCTTTCCTTGGAGCAATTAATGGACATCTATTATCGGTCGGTTGGTCATGGTGCAACACTGCTTTTGAATGTAACCCCAGATAACCGGGGACTTATGCCGGAAGCAGATGTGAACCGAGTTATTTCGTTTGGAAACGAGGTTCGTCGCAGGTTTGATCATCCACTTGCCGAGCTGTTTGGCGAGGGAGAGGTTATCGAGCTTGTGTTGCCTCGGAAACTTATCATCGACCATATCATCACAATGGAAGATATCGCTTATGGAGAACGGGTACGGGACTATAAGATTGAGGCTCAATCTGGAAATGAATGGATAGAGATAATCCGTGGGAGCGCAATTGGGCACAAAAAAATAGATTTCTTCCAACCTATTTCCACAGACAGAATACGTTTAACTGTACTTGAGTCGGTAGAGCGGCCAATAATAAAACGTTTTGCCGTGTTTAATAGCAATTAGATTCGATGTTAGCATTGGAAACTATTAAGATTGGGAGAGGAAACCATGAGTCAATTGGAGATTAGAGATGGGCAGTATTACTTGCATGGGGAGCCTTACCGTATCGTGTCGGGTGCCATACACTATTTCCGTGTCGTGCCAGAGTATTGGATGGATCGTTTGCAGAAATTGCAGGCATGTGGATTTAATACAGTTGAAACTTATGTTGCTTGGAATGTGCATGAGCCGCAGGAAGGTCAATTTCAATTTGAAGGAATGGCAGACATCGTCCAGTTTATTGAGCTTGCGGGACAACTGGGCTTGCACGTGATTGTTCGTCCCAGCCCATTTATTTGTGCGGAGTGGGAATTTGGAGGATTGCCGGCATGGCTATTGAAAGAGAGCGATATGCAGCTTCGCTGCTCGGATAGTGCCTATTTGGCGAAGGTAGATCGCTATTACGATGTATTAATTCCTAAGCTTGTTCCACTGCTCTCTACGAAGGGTGGCCCGATTCTTGCGGTTCAGGTGGAAAATGAATATGGCAGCTACGGCAATGATACCTCCTATTTGACCTATATTCGAGATGGGCTTGTACAAAGAGGGATAGACGTGCTGCTCTTCACTTCTGACGGACCTACTGACGAGATGCTGCTCGGCGGCACAATAGAGGGTGTTCATGCAACAGTGAATTTTGGATCGCGAGTTGCGGGATCGTTCGGAAAGTATCGGGAGTATAGAGAAACAGAACCGCTTATGGTTATGGAGTTTTGGAATGGATGGTTCGATCATTGGATGGAGCCTCACCATGTTCGGGCTGCAGCTGAAGTGGCCGACGAACTGGATAAAATATTGGATAGTGGTTCATCGGTTAATCTTTATATGTTCCATGGCGGAACGAATTTTGGATTTTATAATGGCGCCAATCATATTAAAACGTATGAGCCTACGGTAACTAGCTATGATTATGATGCACCGCTGAGTGAGTGGGGGGATGTGACGAGCAAGTATGAAGCGGTTCGCAGCGTGTTTGCTAAGCACGGCATCGAGCCAGGTGGTGACATGCCGCAGCCGATTCCTAAATATTCATACGGCAAAGTGACACTGTCAGAGAGCGCGACACTGCTTGATAATTTGGACCAAGTATCAGAGCCGGTAAAATCGACATTCATACAGCCTATGGAGAAATTCGATCAGGCGTACGGTTTTATTTTGTATTCGACATGGGTAAAAGGACCTCGATCTGGGCAGAAGCTGCTTATTCAAGAGGTTCGTGACCGAGCGCAAGTATTTCTAGATGGCAAGTTATTAGGTGTGGTGGAGCGCTGGGACCCTAAGCCCTTAGATATTAGCATTCCGGAAAATGGGGCAAGACTCGATATCCTTGTCGAGAACATGGGGCGAATCAATTACGGTCCTCGACTTCGTGATCCTAAGGGGATTACCGAAGGAGTGCTCCTTGATAATCAATTTCTATACAATTGGACGATTCGGACGCTTCCCCTTTGTCCTGATTCTCTATCATCTGTCCGCTACGAGAGAACGAATGCTCATGAATTGCAAGTAGAAACTCCGGCATTTTACAAAGGTTCCTTTGAGGTAGAAGAGATCGGGGACACTTTTTTAAGATTTGATGGTTGGAATAAAGGCGTAGCATGGATTAATGGCTTTAATCTGGGACGGTACTGGGAGATTGGACCTCAGCGTGCGCTTTATATTCCAGGGCCTTTGCTGCGGAAGGGACGCAACGAGATTGTGCTTTTTGAGCTGCATGGCTTCTTGACTGAGCCTGTAATCACACTTAGCGATCAGCCTGATCTAGGGGATTCCGCAGCGGTGGATGACCGGGTGTTAAATTTTGTGCAAGATGAGCAGACAACCTAAATCGAGCTTTATCCCTAGGCTTTAGCAATGAAGTAAATCAGAGGGTGTTTCAAAAGCAATAAGCTTCAGGGGCACCCTCCAACAATCCTAGCCGTTTCGCACACTGTAATAACCTATGCCTATGTGTGTTTATTGCTCCATTTCCCGCCTCGACCATACGCCTCAGCAACTCTATAAGCGCATATATGTTCTTACAGACCACAAACCTAGCCGTTTCGCACGCTGTAAGAACCTATGCGTGCTTATTGCTCCATTTCCAGCCTTGACCATACGCCTCAGCAACCCTGTAAGCGCATATATGTTCTTACAGACCATAAACCTAGCCGTTTCGCACATTGTAAGAACCTATGTGTGCTTATTGCTCCATTTCCCACCATGACCATATGCTTCAGCAACTCTATAAGCGCATATATGTGCTTACAGACCACAAACCTAGCCGTTTCGCACACTGTAAGAACCTATGTGTGTTTAGCTCCATAACCCGCCTCGATTATACGTCAAAATTCACTTGTCCGCCATTTGCTTAAGTGAGCATCAACAGACCCAAAAGAGAAAGATGCCATCATAGCTTCTGGTTGACCTTATTTTTGGTGCTAAACGAAAGCTCAATACACTTCATTTCGCCGCAGTTCCTCTTTTACATATTGCATGAAAAGATATTTGGATGACGAATTATACTCCGTGTTACGTAATTGCAGCAGACCAACTGGAATGGCAGAATCTTTCAGTTCAACGTGTATTTTCACAACATTCGTGGGTAACGCTGTTGAATCTAGAACGGCTCCAACGGAAGGTATTCGCTGAACAAACCCAGGAATAGCCGAAATTTGATTCACCGTATATAGAAAAGGGGTTTCGGTGTAATGGGAATATTGCTTAGCTAACCGCAGATAATACAAGCAGGTATTTCCTCCAATGATCATCTGATAGTTAAGCAGTTCTTCAAAGGATATTATTCCGTTTCTTTCAGCCAAGGGATGGTTGTTTGCTACAATGAAGGAAATATTCTCATTATATAGAGGCTCAAAGCTAAATGAAGAAAACTCGGCAGGCTCTCCGCATATGGCAAAGTCCAGTTGGTTCTGGAGTACCGCTCGTGACAAGGAGTCGGTGTTCCCACTGACAAAGTGACATGATACTTTTGGTTTAAGTTCCTGAAATTGTCGCAGAGAGCTGGGCAGCACATTCTCGAATATCGATGCTAACCCTCCGACGCGCAGGGAGCCGATCTCCTCTCTTTGCAAAGCTTTTGCTTGCTCAGTTACATGGTTCCAGTGTTGAATGAGCTTGTCAATTTCCACGGCAAAAATTTGTCCAGAAGCGGTTAACTCTGCATCCCATCCGCGCTTAAATAGCTGAATGCCCAATTCCTTCTCCAGCCGCTGGACTTGATTCGTAATCGTAGACTGCGCGTAATTCAATTTAGCGGCCGCTTTGGTGAAGTTTCCTTCTTGAATAATGGTTCGAAACGTAATGAGTTCCTTTAAGTCCATAGCACATATCTCCATCGGTATAATTGAATTGAAATATCATTTTATTCAATTATACAAATAAATACGTGGGGAGTAAAATGGGGGTATCTCATTGAAGGAGTGATATAAAAATGCCATTCATCAGAGTAAGTTACATGGAAAACCAATATGGGAAAGAGCAATTGCCCATCATAAGCCAAGCGATTATGAATGCATTAATTCAGCATTTTAACGTACCGGAGGATGATTGCTTTCAAGTTTTCCATTCACACAAAGAAAGCGAGTTTTATTTTAGCCGGAATTACTTAAATATAGAGCGAAGTGACGGGCTGCTCTATATTCAAATTACGCTCAAATCCGGAAGAAGCATCGAGCAGAAAAAAAGCTTTTACGCAAAGTTAGCCGAGCTATTATCAAATACGCTTAACATGAGGAAAGAAGACGTTTTCGTCGTACTGGTCGATACGGAATTTGAGGACTGGTCATTCGGTAACGGCGTTGCACAAATGATCGAACGTCCAGACAACAAGGGGGAGGCATAAGAATGAAGCATCGAAAATTCAAATCAACTGCCCGAGAATCGTTTGGGGATATTGCACCTGCTTTCGTGCGATATTCGGAAGAAGTTCTCTTCGGGGACGTGTGGAGAAGAGAACAATTATCGCTTCGGGAACGCAGTCTCCTTACGATATCGGCGCTAGTCGCTGGAGGACTTACAGAACAGCTTTCTTATCATCTCCGCCTTGCAAAAGAGAACGGTCTGAACGAAGAAGAGTTGATCGAAGCGTTGACCCATCTGGCGTTTTACGCTGGATGGCCGCGAGCTGCGTCGGCGATTCAAGTTGCGAAGGAAGTATTCGAGGTGAACACATGAAGATGGAACACGCCAATTCGGGCGTGTTTTTTTGTGTATATGGATGTCCATTAGTTCACTAGAATCATGATATACTAAAGCTTACTGAATAGTTAAGTTGAAGCCTAAGAGGAGGACACAAGCATGTCAACTGTGACCTTTTACCGCGAGGATTCGCTGCCTTTTTTGGAAGCAAAGCGATGTATGAGGAGCGATCTTGCCTATCAAAAGCATTTTCATGAGGAATATTCGATTGGACTTATAGATGAGGGTGAAACGAGCGCATGGTGCGATGGAACGCTGCTTCAGGTTGAAGCGGGAAGGGTCATTAGTTTTCCGCCAAAAATGATGCATGCTTGTCATCCTCTTAATGATATGGAGTGGCAGTACAAGATGCTTTTCATCAAGCCCGAATGGTTTAAAGGCCTTGATCATACAGAGCTTGGCCAGCTGGATATCCCGTACTTGCTGGAAGAGGGTAAAAATAATGCTTGTCGATTGCAAATAAACCGGACGATGGAGGCACTTATAAGCAAAGGAACTCCGCTTGAGGTCGAAACGGCTTTAATTGAGCTGGTACAATCACTCGTGAGTCAGAATACGGAAGATCTTGAACATGAATCACAGCGTAAACAGGATCAAAAGTACGTCAAACTGATAAAAGAGTACCTGCATGCGCATTTTGACGAAAATGTTACGTTGGAGCAGCTGGAGAATGAAGCGGGTATTAGCAGATTTCATCTTGTTCGTCTATTTAAGAAATGGAGCCATCTGCCTCCGCACGCTTATCAGATTTTGCTGAGAATCAATCATGCAAAACTGGAATTGACCAAGCAGCGACCAATATCCGAAATTGCAGCAGAAGTGGGCTTTTATGACCAGAGTCACTTTTCCAAAGCATTTGTCAAAATCGTAGGGGCAACGCCGCAAAAATATGCTTTGTCTATTTGAAATGGAGCAATTTTATACAATACCGCTTCCTGTCTAGCTTGTAAACTTAGATTTACTTGAATGAAGGAGTGGTAGAACCATTATGCATAACAGATCAGACTTAGAAAAACAATTTACAGCTGCGCTCAAATCTATCGCTCGTCGTCCTGACCTAAAGTCATATGTGGAGCAAACGCCACAGCTGAACCAAATGCTGCGAGGTGCTGCTGCGCGGTATGTAACGGGTGAAGCAAGGCAAGATGGAGTTGAAGCAGCAAGCGAGCTTTCCGCCAAAGGATACGCGGTATCACTCGAGTATATCGGCGAGAATACTGCTGATGTCGCTAAATGTGAGGCAGCAGTTACAGAAATGTTGGCGCTCATCCATGAAGCTCGGCAAAATGAGCTCTCCGCACGAGTATCATTTGATCTATCACATATAGGGCTCTCGCTGGATACGGAGCTTGCTTATTCGAATCTTATGAATTTAGCTGGGCAGGCGCAGAAAGCTGGCGTTGAACTATTCATTAGTATGGAAGAGTCCTCAAAGACAGACAGAATACTGACTATATTTGAGCAAGTTGCTTCTATTTATCCGAATGTCGGCATTACGTTACAGGCGCATTTGAAAAGAACACCACAGGATCTGGCAGCTATATCCTCACCTAGCCGTATCCGCATCGTCAAAGGCGCGTATCAAGAATCCAGTGAATACTCGTTACCTCGTTCTCCTGCGCTAAATGATCGTTATGTTGAACTTGCTCAGAGCGCGCTCCGCCAAGGACATCGTGTATCGATCGCTACCCATGATGAGTCTATTATTGAACAACTTCTTAATCAAGGAGTGGGATCAAGCTCTAATGCTGAGTTTGAAATGCTGTATGGCATTCGTCCAGATTTGAGCAGCAAGCTGAAAGCAGCAGGACATCCGATCAGGATTTATCTTACTTATGGACATGAATGGTATTTGTACTTGTGCCACCGCATTGCGGAGTACCCGCCGAATCTTTTTCAAGCTGTCATAGATACGGTAAGCCATGAGGGAGTCAAGCCTGTGCAGTCGTATGAGTGAAGGAACTTAGTGGTGTGATGCTTTCAAGAGAGAGCAACTATAAAAATGATCGTAAAACGCTTGAATTTTCGAGCGTTTTTTTGTTTTTTTGCTTATTTATAGAAAAATGAGCATCTAAGCAAATTTATTTTATTGTTTGGGAGGTTTTGGGTACATTGGTCTAGAATTGTAGTTATAAGTAGTTCCGAAGTCTATGTTTTAACCGTAAATTAATTAAACTTCCAATTGAAAAATGAACTGGAGAAGTCATAATGATAATTAATAATAATCCATCTGCAATTAATGCTCATAATAGTTTAAAGAAAAATAATATTCAAACGTCTAAAGCAACGGAAAAGCTGTCTTCGGGTCTTCGCATTAATCGTGCAGCTAATGATGCAGCAGGACTAGCCATTTCAGAGAAGATGAGAGCTCAAATCAGAGGGTTAGATCAAGCACATAAAAACGTTCAAAATGGGATATCACTTATTCAGACTGCTGAAAGCGGATACCAGGAAATAACGGATATTATTCAACGACAAAGAGAATTGATTATTCAAGGTATGAATGACACGAATACGTTTGAAGACAAGCAGAAAATTGACCAAGAAATTCAACAGCTTAAAGAAGAAATAAATAAAATTGCTACCCAAACGGAATTCAATACCATTAATCTTTTGGGACGAGATGACTTTCAAATATTAGCCGACCGTTCAAGTCATACGATTAAAGTAAATACATCTGGACCGTTTCCTCCAACGACTATAATTAATGAACGGACAACATCCTTTTTTCCTATTGGTATGACTGAGGTTCCCGTAACCGCTCAATCTTCGAATACAAATACAACGATCGGTAACGTTAACAATTTTAGCGCTTCAGTCACACCTATTACTTCACCTGATGGACGTGAGGGGTATAACAATTATGAAAAAAATGAACATATCCATACAGAGACAACAACTACAGGTACCTATTATTATGGAAGAGAACTAGTCAGCGATCCTAGATATAAAGAGCTTGATATTAAGCATTTCTCTATTAATAATGTGTTTTTTCAGACTGAGCTTATTCCAAGTGGAACTACAGCCGGACAGTATCCCGATTTTGGCGGATTTGAAGATCGGTTCATAACTGTTGAAATAGACGGTATCTCTCATACTCTTGATAACTTTACTTTAACGAGCTCGGCTATAACCTCGAGTGCGATTACAGCCGTTTATGAAAAAGATGGTATTGAAATCGAAAAGATTATGTCGACGGACGGGTCGTCTTTTAAAGCAGAGTTTAAAATTAAAAATAATTCCGGTGTAGATGATAAACAAATCAAATTTAGTGCTGGTTTTAAGCCGGAATACAACGGAACATATAACATTTCGTCCTCCAGCGGAGTTCCCACAGGCGTTACTGCTGATCAAACGGAGATACCGAATTCAGGGACTGTGTTTGAACTATCAAACGATCTTGTGAATTACGATTTTTCGTTCTTGAATGGCGGAAGCTACGTTAAGCCTAATACATTAACAACGGGAAGCGATATTTTGCAATCGTCAAGCTCTGGCCCCAATGTTATTACTCCATCATGGGAAACGACGGATCTTGATGATGGCGCTGTTTTGGAATTTGGCATTGTGCTAAATCATTTTAATTTTAAGAAAGATGTTTACCTCGTAACGTATAAAACGACAAGTCAAATTGATTCTATTATTGAAACAGTTACTACTGATATAAAGGATGTAGACTATATTCCTCCTCGACTTGATATTCAAATCGGGGCAAATGAAAATCAAACGATGATTATTCCCCTTTTCAATGTGAAGCTGGAAGGATTGGGTATTGCCAATATGTCTATTTTACCGCCGGCCATACCTAGTGAATCGCTAGCTCAAGCAGATCATGCCATAACAAGAGTTACAAACTATAGAACGATTTATGGAGCATTGCAAAATCGTTTAGAACACACAGCGAACAACATAGGAAATTATGCTGAAAATTTAACCGCATCAGAATCACGAATACGTGATGCTGATATGGCAAAAGAGATGATGGATTTAACCAAATCGCGTATTCTGAATCAAACAGCACAAGCTATGCTTGCTCAGGCTAATCAGAATCCACAGGCAATTTTACATTTGTTCCAGTAACACGAAACCTACCTTTATGGTAGGTTTTTCATGTTGTTAGGGCATCTGAATTTTCGCTATTGGTTGTTGTGGAGTTAAATGGCTGCCGCATGGCAGGAGGATTGCTTTTAAGAGGATAAGGCATGGAAGAGCAGCAGTGAAAATAGTTTTCGCATGGATCGAGCGCCAATTTTGTTCATTAGATTTGATAGATGATTTTTGACCGTCTTTTCACTGATCACGCATTTTTCGGAGATCTCGCGATTAGTAAAACCATAAACAACGGAAAGGATGAGAATTTCTGATTCACGCTGTGTCAGCCGATAACGAGCTGCAAAGCTTTGCATAACAAAATCTAACCTTCGAATTAGAAAATCGCTAACATCTTCATTTTCTATATCGTACATATTTTTAAATATCGCTTCATGTGACGGTTTCTTCACTTCATAGGAGAGTTTCACTGTTTATGCTTACCTTCTAGCATTAAGCGGATGGAGAAAAACACACTTAAAATGAGAAGCAAACAACCGATTGCGTTCCATACGATCAAAAGCATTTCTACAAGTCTCCCTTGAACTTTTTTACTCTCACCTGCAGAAAAAAACATGGCCACTCCTAATTGTTTATCCAACTTTTCTCATTATAGATAATACGAAAGGCTTATTCTAGATGAAGAAGATCATTAGAAAATCGCTTTTTCGTCATTTTTCGACTGCTTTTGCCTCGAACATATGACTTAAGTCATGTTTATGATAAAATAAATGGTAAATCTATCATCCCACTCGGGGGCAATACTATGGATGTACAATTAAATAACAAATTGACTCACATATTGTTCATCATTGTGATAGGAGCGACGGTTTGCTTATTGTTACATACGAGCAAGCTATCTGCTTTACTTTTATTGCTGGTATGTACGTATATAACGATCGTCTTCATTCGAAATTACATCCTAAAGATTAACCTAGAAGGATGGATAGGCATATTGAGCTTATCTATTCAATTAATCTTGGCATCTGTTATATCAATAGGGTCGGACAGCTTTTTTGCACAAATTTATATTTTAATTCTCGTTGGAGAATTTAGCTTTTATCACAGCAGAAACCTTTCGATTATCTTTACTACGATGAGCTATCTCAGTTTTGTACTAGGACTTTTGGTTTATCGCCAATTCCCGCCCTTTAAAGAAATAGCTTATATGTTGCCTCGTATCATCGACTACTTTGCAATTTTTGGGATAAGCCTCCTTGCAAAAATTGCTTTTCAGCAAAAAAATCAGCTGGCCAAAGACAATGAACAGCTGCGAATCGCATCCATTGAGTTAGCAAAGAAAACACAATTACAAGAGCGGACTAGAATATCCCGTGAAATTCATGATTCAGTCGGACACACGTTGACATCAGCGTTAGCCGGCCTGCAAACAGCAGCACATGCGATTGAGAAAAACAATTTTGCGATTGCAAAAGATATGATCAATAGAACGAAAGAATATATTCACAATGGTTTGGATGATGTGCGAAGCTCGGTACAGCTGCTGCATGAACATGTTCTAGATCAACCTTTTATACCTGAGCTTATTAAGCTGATCGATGAAACGAAGAGACAAACTCAGGTGGAAATTACATGCGAGATTGATGCAGCATTGCCTGAACTGCTGCCAATAGTCGAAATAACGATTTATCGGGCATTGCAAGAAGGCCTTACTAATGGAATTCGGCATGGTTGCAGTACCCATTTTGAGTTTTCGCTAACTCATCGTGATGGGCAGATCCGGTTTATTTTATCCAATAATGGAAAAGTTCCTTCGCAATTTGTTCATGGTTTTGGTTTGAAAGCGATGAATGAGAGAGTAAAGGAAATTGGCGGAGAATTAACGATTTTGAACGAGCGTGCTGCCGTTGGTGTAGCACTAGACATAAGCATACCTATTCAGACGAAACGATAGAGCGGAGGGAGCAAATTGTCTAAAAGAACGATTGTGATAGCAGACGATCAGCCCTTAATTCGCGATGGTTTGGCAGCTATTTTAAGTATGGAGGAAGAATATTTAGTTGCAGCTACAACGGGTGATGGGTTGGCAACGATAGCGCAAGTACGATTGCACCGTCCTGAGCTGGTTTTGATGGACATCCATATGCCGAAGTTGGATGGTTTGGAAGCAACAAAACGAATCAAAACGGAGTTTCCCGATACGAAAGTGCTCGTTCTGACAACGTTCGAGGATGAAGAATACATATGGGAAGCGATTCGGCATGGAGCTAACGGTTTTTTAGTTAAAGGGGTTGAGACTAAGAAGCTTCTCTCTACGATTCAGGATTGTTTAGAAGGAAGAATCAATTATCCCAGTCGCATTCAGAAACGTCTTGTACAGGCTATTAACTTTCCAGAACAGCATGAACAAGGATCACCAAAAGAAATTTCCGAGCCTTATTCAATCGAGCAGCCTGATGACGTGCTGAATGGTCTTTCTGCACAGGAACGAAATATTGTAATGCAATTGAAACTAGGGAAGTCGAATCAAGCTATTGCTTCTGAATTGTTTTTAACGACGGGTACAGTAAAAAATTATTTGAGTGCAATTTACAAAAAACTGAAGGTTTCCAGCCGAACGGAAGCAATCGCATATCTTCATCATTCTTCGGGAACATCATCACCCCCGAGTTCTACCTAGTCGATTGCCGAAAAAGCTGATTTTGGGATAACTCGAAATCAGCTTTTTTTGCGTAGTCGTACGAAGTATATTATGATGCGGCGCCATGCTTATTTGTTTAGTTTTTTTCGAAACCATAATCCCGTTCGACCTTGCAAACTCTTGTTTTGTAGCTGCTATACCAATCCGCTATTCCTTGTTGCTGTGCGACCAAATGCCGTTCATTTTGTTTCCATTTTTGTATCGCTTCAAGAGAATCCCAATAAGAAACGGTAATGCCTAGCCCTTCTCTTGCACTTTCTACACCAAGATACCCTGGCTGAACAGATGCAAGCTTTACCATTTCATCCGCCATTTCTTTATATTGGTTCTCAATAGTGGTTCGTTCTGATGTAAAGATAACTGCATAATAAGGCGGTTGTGGCGTTTTCGCAATTTCACTCATGATTTGCCTCCTTGAATTTTTTCATCTTAAATCAACAGGACTGGAACAATTTCAACCTATTTCTCGTCATGATTTACATATAAAGTGTAATTTCTAAAATATAGATTAAAGCTTTGTGTAACGTTGTCACCATTACTTTTTACTATAGGAGTGAGTAAATTGTTAAAAAAGAAAGCTCAGCTCGTGTTTGCGATGGGATGTTTTGCTGTAGTCAGCAGCTTTGTTATGCGGGCTAATTGGGACAATAGTGAAGTTGCAGCGGCGGAACAACGTAAAGAAAATAATTATACAGTTGTTCTCTCTGAAAATAAACAACAGAATGAACATAAACAAAAAGAGTTGGCAAGCAAACTGGCACAGGCACAAGAAGAAATGAACCCGACAAGTTCTCGTGAACTGTTTGATAGCCATCTTGCAGGGTATAAAGACTTATATGTGATTGAAAGTACCGCATACAATAAAAAGAAAGACTCAACGGACCCGTTAATTCAAAAAGTACTGCATGAGTTAGAGGAGAAGGGGAAGTTGATCGCACATTTCGAAAAAGCAGCTGAGGGAACGGAATCTGGAGAAGAACTGCTTAAGAGCTTTATTGAAGCAACTAATCAATTGAACCGTGAATTGTATCCAGAAAGATATAATAAGTGATCCGCTGCGTTAATAAAGCAATATTTCTAATATGTGTATTTTGAAAAACATATCGATTGTGCTATCATAGTCTCTTCCGAATATTAGAATGATGTTAGTAAAAGGTTACATATTTCCTACACAGATGAGTATTCGAGCAATCACATCAATAGATGAAATTACATTGTTATTAATTCCTTGCCTTGGGAAGTATAACGATGAACGGATTCTTAGAACGACATCGAGAGGGAAACAAATGGAGCAAATGATTCAAGATTTAATTGGTATTGTGAATGAATTTTTATGGTCGAAGCTGTTGATTGTTATGCTTATTGCAATTGGCCTTTACTTCACTCTGCGGTCAAATGTACTGCAATTGCGTATGTTAAAGGAAATGTTCCGTCTGCTGTTTGAGTCTACAAGCGGTCCGCGCGGCAGCATTTCACCATTTCAGGCGTTTTGCATTAGTATGGCAGCTCGCGTAGGAACAGGGAATATTACCGGAATCGCTATCGCGATTGCGTTAGGTGGACCAGGGGCTGTGTTCTGGATGTGGATCATCGCCATCATTGGTTCAGCCTCGAGTTTTGTAGAAAGTACGCTTGCTCAGGTTTACAAGATTAAGGACGGAGAGAGCTTCCGCGGGGGCCCCGCTTATTATATGCAAGCGGGTTTAAAAAAGCGGTGGATGGGTGCCTTATTTGCGATCTTAATTACGTTGTCCTTCGGGCTCGTATTTAATGCTGTGCAGTCGAACACGATTACGATTGCTTTTGAGAACTCTTTTGGCACCAATCGACTGGCAGTGGGATTGATTATGACAGCGATATTTGCTGTTATCATTATTGGCGGTGTTAAGCGGATCGCCAAGCTATCCGAATATATTGTGGTTGTGCTGGCGGTTTTGTATATTGGGGTTGCTCTTACGATTGTTGTGATAAATATTGCAGATATGCCAGCTGTGCTTGCTTTAATTGTAAAAAATGCGTTTGGAATAGAACAAGTAGCCGGCGGATCACTTGGCGCAGCGCTTATGCATGGCGTAAAACGGGGGTTATTTTCTAACGAAGCAGGGATGGGCAGTGCACCCAATGCTGCAGCTACCGCAACGACCAGCCATCCGGCGAAGCAAGGCTTGATCCAAGCGCTTGGTGTTCTGTTTGACACCTTAGTCATTTGTACGAGTACAGCATTTATTATTTTGCTGTCAGGCGTGTATGAACAGCAGGGACTAGGCGGAATTGAACTCACGCAAGCAGCTCTGAGCGTACATATGGGTTCATGGGCATCGGGCTTCCTAGCGATCATGGTTTTTCTGTTCGCGTTCAGCACATTGATGGGCAATTATTATTATGGGGAAACGAATATTGAGTTTCTCAACACCAGTAAGGTCTGGTTATGGTTGTACCGCATTTGTGTGCTGGCGATGGTCATTTTCGGGTCGGTTGCCAAAGTGCAGCTTGTCTGGGATTTAGCCGATTTGTTCATGGGACTGATGGTGGTGGTCAATCTCATCGCCATTACTCTTTTATCACGAATCGCCTTTGATGTACTGCGGAATTATATGCAGCAGAAGAAGGCAGGGCGTGATCCGCAATTTGTGAAGAGCAGTGTCAAAGGCTTGGAAGACGTGGAATGCTGGGATGACTGAGACCCGCAAATGATGCACAAAGATAAATAAAAGGAGTGTCCTACAGGTCAGAAGTAATGACTTGTAGGGCACTCCTTTTTGTATTTATGGTCATCATGAATCACTTTTCTCTTTGCAATATGATGAAGCTCGCAGATGATAAATGCTTATGTTTTTGTTCGATAATACGCTCAACTTTGTAGTTGCTATAGGCTTTCAAATAATTTAGAATATCCCGATCTCGAATCGTCGGCACGACGTTTGGCTCGTCGGCGCTTGTAATTCGTGTATATAAAATGACATACTCCGCCTCACATGAGAAAATGTCGTTTAACGTTTTGTTGAAATCATGGTCATCCGTAATATGGTAAAGAACGTCTAAACAAACGACGAGCTCGCATGTTAGATAACCATGGTTAACGAAGTGTCGAGGGTTGTAGGCGAGAAAGCTTTTGGAGCGATCACCGGCAAATCTTTGCGCGCAAATATCGATGGAGGAGTTGGCTACGTCCAAACCTAAATACTGTTCATAGCTCATTAACGATATTTGGTTTCCATCCCCGCATCCGAATTCGATTACCTTTTGAATCCCGTGTTCGCTTATAAAAGAATTAATTACCTCCGCTTTAAAGTCCGCCAGCACACCGTAAGAGCCGCTGCCTGATGTGCCGCCTTGGGAGTAATTGTTGTCCCAATACGTTTTATAGTCAAATGGCGTCTTTTGTTCTTCGGTCATGTTGATTATTAGCCTCCTTTTATTTCATCCATTTGCTTGGCATCCACCATTATATGTATAACAGCTTTTAAGTGAACCGAAGCCAAGTCCTTATCATAGAAACCAACAAAATACTCTAAAAAATAATAAGGATAACAACTAAAAATATGTTTTTAGTTGTTATTAGTTGTTTTTATGTTGACTTCGTAAAGGTTGGTGAGTATGATAAGCATGGAAAGCATGAGTCGGATTGGGGCAGCACTTAATTCATATAGTAGAGGAGAAATGATGAATGGAGAAAATAGCACGGGTGTTCATTATAGGCTGGGATGGAGCAGGGAATTTTGTGAAAGATGCGCATACCCCTCATTTGGATCGATTAATTCGTACAGGTACATTCACATTTGACGCTCAAACGGTCTCACCAACGATTAGTGCGCAATGCTGGGGATCGCTTCTTCACGGAGTAGGCCCTGAAAAACATGGTCTTACGAATGATATCGCCAGTGAACATACGTTTCCCGAGCAATCGCAATATCCTTCGATTTTCCGAATTGTAAGGGATAGTATTCCAGATGCCAAAATGGCGGCGTTCAGCGTCTGGAATCCAATTAATGATGGCATTATCGAATCGACAATCGATGTGCATAAAGTATCGATGAATGACCGTGAGCTTTCGCTTGCGGCTGCTGAATATATTAAGGGGAATCCCGATGTGTTGCTGATGTTTATCGGCTTAGACTTGCCCGATGGAGCGGGGCACCAGCATGGATTCAATACAGCTGAACAGCTGCTTGCCATAGAAGAGACGGATGAAAGTACAGGAATCATATTACAAGCCATTGAAGAGACGGGACTTCTGAGGGACAGCTTGATTATTGTCGTTTCCGATCATGGGGGCGGCGGAGAGCAGGCTTATCAGCATGGCAGCGATCACCCACTGGACAAAACGATCTTCTGGGGCTGTGCTGGCCCTGGAATTAAACATAATGCCACTCTTCAAGGTGAGCTCATGATTACAGATACGGCGGCAGTTGTTCTCCACGCACTAGAGCTGAATGCAAGAAGCTGGGATGCCAAGCTGCCTGAAGGCCTTTTTAATCCTTGATCTTTTTTATTCAAAAGCTGAGGTTAACAAAAAACAGCGCGTCCTTAACTAAGGAACGAGCTGTTTTTTTGAGGACATAGATAAATCACTACTAAATTCGTAATAAAAGATGAGCTATTTTCGCTAAAATAGGTGGCTTTGCGAGTGAATTTGACAACATAAACAGGGGCATACAATATGCACATTAGTACTGCGAAAATTGCAAAAATAAGTCATTTAAAATAATAATTAACTGCTGTTGACTTCCTTCTAACGAGGAGGTAATATAATTTTTACAACATTGTATACGCTTACATTTTAAATAAATTTGTGAATACATATAGTAATGAGGAGGTGTGTTTATAATTATCAGAAAATTCAAAAAACGTTTTGAAGTATCCAATTTTTTAACGATGGGGAGTGGGCCGAATGCAAAAAAAAGAATGTGTAGCGATGCTGCTTGCAGGCGGTGAAGGAAAAAGATTAAGCCATCTCACGTCTAAGCTAGCAAAGCCAGCTGTGCCTTTCGGCGGCAAGTATCGGATCATCGATTTCACGTTAAGCAATTGCAGCAACTCAGGTATTCATACGGTTGGGGTACTGACTCAGTATCAACCGATGGTACTGAACTCTTACATAGGAATAGGCAGCTCATGGGATTTGGATCGAAAAAATGGCGGGGTTACCGTGCTTCCTCCATTTATGGAGCAACGAGGCGGCAGCTGGTATAAAGGGACGGCGCATGCGATCTATCAAAATATTCATTATCTCGAACAATATGATCCTGAATATGTTTTAGTTATTTCCGGTGATCACGTATACAAAATGGATTACTCCCTCATGCTCGAGCAGCACAAGGCAAGGAAAGCGGATGCTACGATCGCCGTAATTGAAGTCCCATTACATGAAGCAAGCCGATTCGGCATTATGGATGTGGATCATGAAGACCGAATTATTGAATTTGAGGAAAAACCGAAGCTGCCCAAAAATAATCTCGCCTCCATGGGCATATATATTTTTACTTGGGATGTATTAAAAAAGAAATTAATTGCAGATGCGCAGGACCCTGGATCAAGCAATGACTTTGGCAAAGACATTATTCCATCGATGCTCTACAGCAGCCATTCTATTTTTGCCTATCGTTTTAGCGGCTATTGGAAGGATGTTGGAACCGTTGAAAGTCTATGGGAAGCACATATGGACCTTCTTCTTGAAAATCCACCGTTTACGCTTCATGACGCGAAGTGGCGAATTTATGCTAAAAATCCTAACAAGCCTCCTCATCATATCGCATCTACCGGCAAAGTGACAGGCTCCTTAGTGAATGAAGGATGTATGGTTTTTGGGGAAGTCGATCATTCCGTACTCTTTTACGGTGTTCAAGTTGGGGAAGGCAGCCTCATCAAAGACTCGGTCATTATGCCGGACGCAAAAATTGGGAACAATGTCACGATTCATAAAGCGATCATCGGCTCGGGCACTGTCATTCAAGATGGCGCGATTGTAGGAAGCGCGGGTGATGCGGCTGAAATTACTCTAATCGGTGAAAACATGGTCATTTCTTCTCAATTGATATAGGAGTGAATGCGATGAATAATGTTCTTGGCGTCATCAATCTCAGCATCAACCAGCCGCTCTTGCATGAACTGACCTACTCAAGAGCGACTGCGACGGTACCTTTCGGCGGCAGATATCGATTGATTGATTTTGTATTATCGAATATGGTGAATTCCGGAATTAACAATGTGGCAGTACTCGCTCATAACAATTACCGTTCCATCATTGACCATTTGGGCTCTGGGAAAGAGTGGGATTTGGATCGGAAATACAGAGGATTGTTTATTTTGCCCCCTAACAATAGCAATGTTCCCGGCTTTAACGGCGATTTGCAAAATTTTTACGGTTCTCTCGAATATTTTGCCCGCAGCACGGAGGAGTACGTCATCGTTTCAAGCAGTCATATGATTTGCAATATCAACTATACGGAAGCTGTAGAGAATCATAAGCGCACAAATGCAGATATTACCGTCATCTACAAGGAAATGGACGTTGATCGTGACGATTTCTCTAACCTCATTACGCTTGACTTGGCTCAGGATGGGCGAGTCGTCCGTATGACAGAAAATCGCCAGAACAAGGAAAGCAACAAAGCCTATATGCGGATGATCATCATTAAGAAAGAGCTGCTTATTAATCTGGTCAAAAAAAGCGTGAATCAAAACTACTATGACCTTGTCCGGCATGTCATTATTCGAAATCTGAACGAGTTAAAAGTGTATGGCTACGAATATAAAGGATATTTGGCCGTCATTAATTCCGTTCAAAATTATTTTAAGCACAGCAAAGAGCTGTTGAATCCTGAGGTATGGAAATCTCTATTTTACGAGCCGGGTGTTATTTACACCAAAATCAAGGATGAACCGCCTGCAAGATACGCGAGTAGTGCAGTCGTTAAAAATTCACAGGTGGCTAATGGTTGTATTATTGAGGGAACTGTGGAAAACAGTATCTTATTCCGAGGCGTTCGAATCGGGAAAGGGGCCGTTGTTCGAAATAGTATCGTGATGCAGAAATGTGTGATTGATGAGGATTCTAGCCTTGATCACGTTATTCTCGATAAAGAGGTACATGTCACGCGGGGAAATAAGCTGGCAGGAGAGGAAATGTCACCTACCGTTTTCTCAAAGAAAAGCATAATTTAAAGCATTCAGCGACCGCTTCTCGTTTTTTTACGGGAGAGCGGTCGTTTTGTATTTTAATTTACTGCATGCCTTCCATCGCAACTCTGGATTCGCTGCGCATGCGCAGCTTGTATTCTCGTGGTGAGCACTGATTTTGCCGTTTAAAGAGCTTATAGAACTGGGCCATGTTCGTAATGCCGACCTCGTAGCTGACATCCATGATGCTTAGCTCACTTGTCAGCAGCAGCAGCTCGGATCGTTTAATTCGTTTATAGTTGACGTATTCAACGAAAGAGACGCCCATCGTTTTTTTGAAATATTTAATGAAATAGTGGTAGCTCAAATTAAGCAATGAACTAGCATCCTCTACGGACAGCTTGCTGCTTAAATGGGTGTCCACATAATCGAGAACGGGTCGTAAACGATTGAGTTCAATTTCCTCTGTATCGTTCAGCAGGTTTCGGCTGTCGCTTCTAAGCAGCAGAAGCAGCAACCTTTTTATAATTGAGCTGATAGCAATCTCGTAGCCTCTCATCCTCGTTTGCGACTCTTTGAATATTTCCAAAATAAAGGCATGGGTTTCTTGCTTGGCTGTTTCGTTCATGTCAAAAATATAATTAAGCTTATCGAGCGGCTCTGTCAGCTCGGAGAAGCAATTCAAATAAGGCATTGTACTCTGGTCAAAATGTTTGCCCAAATCAATCTGAAACACAACATAGTGCTGTACTTCCGAAAGCGGCTTGTGGGAGCGATGCGGCTGGGAGGCGCCTAGCATCATAACATCGCCTGGTCCGAGGACGACATAGCCGTGCTTGCTTTGCACACCTAAATGACCTTCAATAATAGCGAGGAATTCTACTTCTTTATGATAGTGCCATGGATGTTTTTCAAGCGTGCTGAAATAGTCAGCTTCCGAGTAAATCTCCCAAATTTTAAGAAACAATAGCGGATTTTGATAAATGACTTCTTCGTTGATCGCTTCGGAATGCGTATCAATGGCGGTTTTTATGATAGTCATATGCATCACCTCCATTTTGGAGTATACCACTTTTGGAAATGTTGAATCAATAAACGCGTCATTATTAGCTGTCTTTTCAGTACATCCAGAAAAGGAAGACACTTTTGAATATAAAATCAGCATGTTTAAGTATTACCTTAATGGGGCAAATTTTTTATACTAAGATTAACTGAATGAATAAGGAGTGTTCATATAATGGCAAAGGTAACGGTATGGAATGAAAATCGTCATGAGCAATTAAATCCGGTTGTAGCTGGAATTTATCCACAAGGTATTCACGGTGCAATTGCAGCCTTTCTAACTGAAGCTGGCTACGATGCAGGAACGGCTACACTAGATGAGCCAGAGCATGGATTAACGGATGAGGTATTAAACAATACAGATGTACTCATTTGGTGGGGACATCTTGCGCATGGAGACGTAAAGGATGAAATCGTTCAAAAAGTACAGCAGCGCGTGCTGGATGGAATGGGCTTGATTGTTCTTCACTCCGGTCATTTCTCCAAAATCTTTAAAGCATTAATGGGTACAAGCTGTGACTTGAAATGGCGTGAAGCGGATGAGAAGGAACGCCTTTGGGTTGTAGCGCCAAGCCATCCGATTGCTGCAGGCCTTGGAGAGTATATCGAGCTGGAAAAAGAAGAAATGTACGGCGAGCATTTTGACATTCCTGCTCCAGACGAGCTAATATTCACAAGCTGGTTTGAGGGCGGAGAAGTGTTCCGCAGCGGCTGCACGTTTACACGTGGAAACGGCAAAGTATTTTACTTTAGACCGGGACATGAAACGTATCCAACGTACCATAACAAAGACATTCAACGCGTCATTACGAATGCCGTGAAATGGGCACAGCCGGTAGACCGCAATCGTCCGGTTTATGGAAATGCACAGCCACTTGAAAAAATTTCGGTAAAATAAAATTATAAAAAAAGTAATGTAACGCTTGGGAGTTTAATCCCAAGCGTTATTTTGTTTTGAGCACTATTTTGAACCGTTACATTTAGTCAAAATAGTGCATTGGCAAATGGGGTATAATCCACCATACTAAATGGAGCGATCGCTCGGGCTTGCCTGCCCGATTGCATAGATGAAATCCTTGTCGCAAGAACAATATAATAAGCTTGCACTATATCTAAGCCGTCTTCGTGCTTTTTGATATGGTGCTTTTTAATCCTATGGCCGATTGCAAAGAAAGCAGCGTTAATCGTGTTGGCAAGCGGCTGTTTTGGCGAAAATGATGCAGGAAGTTGAAAACGGTTTATTGATCTTACCAGCGCAACCGCCTAAGATAAATAAAACCAAACTCGCACGGCCTGCACATGAGAAGAGGACATAGCTGCTGAAGAGGCTGCCATGCCTCGATACGGAAACGGTATCGGGGTTTATTTGGTTTACATCACCCGGGAAATAATGACAGTGTGCTTTTGCAGAGAAAGTTAATGTGTTCGTTGCTTGGCTTAGAAACTTCAAGTAAAGGGCGGCTGTTCATAAATAAGAAAACGGCGCTAATCATCAGAGAAAAGGGTGAGGGCTAATGATGAGCAAATCGTGGTTTAATCGGCTGCTGCTTTCCTATATGCCGATATTTATTATCGTAGTTACCTTCACTTTTTTTGTGTTTTTTCAATTAATAAGTGAGCAGGGTCGGAAAGAAGCTATTAATGCTAACAGCATGTTGTCTTTGCAAGCGATGAGGTTAATCGACACGTCCTTGCGAGCGATAGATAACATGGTGATGAAGGAATCGATTAACAACAAGTCACTTATCGATTTTTTCAATAGCAACGAGAATGGCGACCCATATATTAACATTAGCGCCGTCATGAAAATGAACGATATGATTTCTTATTATCCACTCATTGATTCTGTCTATCTGGTTCGCTATGAAGATCAGGTTGTGCTGAGTAATGCGACGGGCGGACATATCGACACCTATCCAGATAAAGCTTTTATCGAGCAATATCGCAATACGATCTCTCAGAAATGGACGGATAAGCGGACATTTAAGCAATTCACGGTATTGGAGAGCAAGGATGTCGTCAGCCTCGTGAGAGGTGCTCCATTCATGACGGGTGAAAAAGGAATGATTGTTGTCAATGTCGCAACGGATTCTTTGGAGCGTTTAGTTCATGAGCTTTACAACTCGGAAGTCAGCTTCATTCGCATCAAAGACGGGGCAGGCAATGAATTGCTCAATGAGGCAGAACCTGTAGATTCTATGCGCGTTTATGCAAATTATAAATCGAGTTATTCGAATTGGTCTTATATTAGCGGTTTTGTGCAAGGTACATTTATTCAAACGGTATCGTTGCTTTATAATGTATGGTTTGTGATCGGGCTCCTGATGATCATTGCAGGTCTCGTATGGATGATTTATATATCAAGGCGAAATGCGAAGCCGGTAGAACAGATTGTGTCACGCTTTAGCGGATATAAATTAGCGCTGGCAGAAAGTGGAAAAAACATTGGATCTGGCAGGATTAACGAGTTTGTCTTTATCGAATCAGCACTTGATAATTTAACGGAGCAGGCAAGGCAATATCAGCAGCAGTATAAGGAAGATCTTCATTTACGGACACGTAATCTATTCCATCAGCTTATTGAAGCTGGAGCGGAGCTGACGCCTCTGGAATGGCAGCGCGAAGCGCAGCGGCTGCAGCTTCCCGCGCCTGCGGATCGCCATACGCTTATTGTCATGGAACTGGATAAGTACGGAGAGTTTTGCAGCAGTTATTCGCGAAACGATCAAAATTTGTTGAAATTCGCTCTGCGAAGCATTACTTATGAGCAGTCGTCACGCTTCGGATACGCATGCTGGGCAGAATGGACAGCCTCTTCTCGTCTCAGTGTTATTTTATTTGAGAGCGGGAATGCTCATGCTGCCATGCTAGTTCAGCTTTGTGACAGCATTCGGGCTTGGATTGAACAAAATATGAAGTTCACAATTAGTATAGGAATCGGTGATCCAGCCTTGCAGCATTCCGAAATCGCAAAGTCGTTTCAACAGGCTTTGGAAGCACTTAATTACAAAATGGTGCTTGGCGAAAATCGCCTTATTACACGCGAGGATATGATGAGTCAAGGCCAAGTTGAAGTATACGCTTATCTTGGGATGATTAGATCTGCTGTTTATGCCTTCCGCAAATCAGAAGCGAGCTGGAGAGCAGAATTAGACGATTTGTTCAGCCAGATGAAGCAAGGCTTGCTCACTAAGGACGAGATTATGAATGTTATTAATTACTTGCTTTATAGTTTGGGACGCGAGCTGTCTGGTCTCGGCAAGGAATTTAATCTCGTATGGGAAAGCGAAGCACTGCCGGTTCTAACGGGGAAATTGGATAACTGCCATTCTCTGGAAAATATGCACGAGGCGATCATCGGTAAAATGACAGAGCTTGAGCATACGCTTGCAGATATGCGATATAGCGGTCAGCATGCCGGCATTATTCAGGAGATGCGGAGAGTTATTGAAGAGGAATATGTAAATCCGAATATGTCGCTYGAATATTTAAGCGAGAAATATGATATGAATGCCAAATATGTGAGCAAGCTGTTCAAAGAAACAACAGGCCAGAAGTTCATTGATTTCTTAATTGATATTCGGCTGAATGAAGCGAAGCGGCTTTTGAAAGAGACACGGAGGACGGTTCAGGATATTGCGGAAGAGGTTGGTTACACAAGCGCGATTTCGTTTACGAGAGTGTTCAAGAAAGTGGTTGGATGCTCGCCAGGTGAATACCGTTCAGAGACGCTGAAGCAGCAAAATGGCTGAATATTCATGGAGTTGAAAATCGTTAAGCGCAAGAATTATGTTAGTTCTTTTATCGAAAAATGGATGCTATAGGGACGGCAGCACCGTTAGTATAAGGTGCTGCCGTTTCTTATGGAGCAGCGATGCGAAAAAGGTTAAGCGCGCAATTAATGTATCTTGTTGCATAGTGAGGGCAGCTTATAAAATGATCACATGAAAGCGCAACCAAAAATGAGAATGTTAAAGGAGGCTAGCCCTTGTCCAAACTTAATCATGAATGGCATTCCGTTCCGCAGGCCTTTGCACACCCAGCAAGAAGGTATGGGCCTCTACGCAAAATGGCTCGCCACTGGCAATTGTATTTGGTCATTTTATTGCCGATTGCTTATCTCATTATATTCAAATATGTCCCCATGGCGGGCATCGTGATCGCGTTCAAAGATTACAACGTCATTAAGGGTATCTTTGGAAGCGAGTGGATCGGGCTAAAATATTTCAAGCAGTTTTTCGAATCTCCAAATTTTTGGCTTTATATGAAAAATACGCTTGGCATTAGCTTCTATGGCTTGTTAGTCGGCTTTCCAGCCCCAATCATCCTTGCGCTTGCGCTTAATGAAGTGCGCAATGGACTATTCAAGAAAAGTGTACAGCTGGTTTCTTATGCACCTTACTTTATATCAACGGTTATTATGGTTTCGATCTTAATTGTCAACTTGACCCCAAACGTAGGGATTGTCAGCAAATTGTTCCAAATGCTTGGCGTAGAAAACACAAACTTTATGGGTATTCCTTCATTATTCAAATCCATCTATGTCTGGTCGGATGTATGGCAGCATACCGGTTACGGAGCCATTATCTATATTGCGGCATTAGCTGGCGTCAATCCTGAGCTGTATGAAGCGGCAAGGGTTGATGGGGCATCGAGAATACAAAAAATTATTAATGTCGATATCCCAAGTTTGATTCCGGTATCCGTCATTCTTCTTATTCTTAATCTAGGCAATCTGATGAAGCTCGGTTTTGAGAAGATTTACTTGATGCAAAATCCGCTTAACCTAGCGACCTCTGAAGTCATTTCTACTTATGTGTATAAAGTGGGCTTGTTGGGTTCGAGCTTCAGCTTCTCAGCAGCGATCGGAGTTTTCAACTCCGTTATTAATTTAACATTGCTGATTGTCGTCAACTATATCGCTAGAAAAATTTCAAATAATAGTCTGTGGTAATTGAGGCAGAAGGGAGACTTTATGAAAAAAAACATTACCATTCGAGAATCAAACGGTGATCGATTATTCATGGCATTCATTTATGCTTTTCTGACTGTGGTTCTATTAGTGGTGCTTCTGCCGCTTCTCTATATTTTAAGCTCTTCCTTTAGTTCGCCGCAGGCTGTCGTTTCCGGCAAGGTATGGCTGTTCCCGGTCCATTTCACGCTCGATGGCTACAAGGCGGTATTCAACAATCCGCAGATCGGCACTGGATTTATGAATTCATTGTTCTATACGGCAGTCGGGACGATCATTAATGTTATTCTGACGGTCATGCTTGCTTATCCGTTAGCGAGGAAAACGTTTTATGGAAGAAATTTTTTCATGGTTCTTCTTGTTATCACGATGATGTTTGAGGGCGGGCTGATTCCGTATTATTTGGTCGTCAAACAACTGCATCTGCTGGATACAAGATGGGCTATGATTTTGCCGGGAGCTCTTGCCGTATTTCAAGTCATCATAGCACGAACCTTCTTCCAGACCAGTATTCCTGAGGAGCTGTCCGAGGCGGCGGACCTCGATGGCTGCAGCGACATTCGGTTTATTTTCAGCATCGTACTCCCGCTCTCGAAGCCAATCTTAGCCGTTATGATGCTGATGTATGCGGTAGGACATTGGAATGCGTATTTTGATGCACTCATATTTCTGCGATCCCAGGAATTGTTTCCCCTGCAAATCGTATTGCGTAATATTCTAATTTTAAATACGGTGGATGCGTCGATGATCTCCAATGCGAATCAGATGCTTGCTCAGCAGGGACTAAAGGATTTATTGAAATATTCATTGATTGTTGTTGCAAGCGGACCTGTACTCATCATCTATCCTTTTGTTCAGAAATATTTTGTGAAAGGCGTCATGATCGGTTCCTTGAAGGGGTGAGTAGGAGGATTCTTTTGGAGGGGGGATGGGTTGCCTTTGGGGCCGAGGCAATCATTCAATAACAAACGTTACAGCATGCTGCTAGGAGTGACTAGGGTATCACAAGGAGGAGTCGGTTTTATGAGAAAAGGATGGAAAAAATCCAGTGCAATCTTAATGTGTGTCGTACTTAGTTGTGTTATTGTTCTAGCTGCTTGCAGCAAGGATACGGGGAAATCCGGCAATGGCAAAACAGAGGAAACAAGGCAAAAAGAAACAAATGCTGTGCAAGAGGATCTTTTTACAGCTGTAGGTACGTATCCCATTGTGAATAAGCAGATGACGCTTAAGATGTTTGCTCCTCAGCTTCCTACGATCGAGAACATGGAGACGAATACGTACACGAAGTTTTTGGAGGAAAAAACGAACATTAAGATTGCATGGGATCTCGTTCCAAGCAATGCGCTTGAGGACCGCAAACAGCTGATGCTCGCAAGCGGTGATTATCCGGAAGTCATTTTGCAAGCTAATCTGACAAGAGAAGAGCAAATGAAGTATGGGAAACAAGGCGTATTCCTTCCTTTGAATGAATTAATCGATAAGTACGCTCCTAATATAAAAAAAGCTCTAGCAGATATTCCATATATGAAGTCGTCAATTACAGCTCCAGATGGAAACATCTATGCGCTGCCGCAAATCAATGAATGCTACCACTGCGATAATGCTTTGAAGCTTTGGATCAACAAGGCTTGGCTTGACAAGCTTGGGCTCCAGCTGCCTACAACAACGGAGGAGTTCTATCAGGTCATGAAGGCATTTAAGGAACAAGATCCGAACGGAAACGGAAAGAAGGATGAGCTTCCGCTTACAGGGTCCGATGAAATGTGGGCTGGCAACGTGTCCGCTTTCTTGATGAATGCGTTTATAGTAGATGATTATACCGAGAAAAATGCTGGTACCTTCTTATCAGTTAAAGATAACAAAGTCGACTTTGTAGCTAACAAGGATGAATGGAAGCAAGGGCTTGAATACTTGAACAAGCTGTACAAGGAAGGGTTGATCGACCCGGCAGCCTTCACGCAAAATGCGGATGCGATTCAACAGCTGGCGAACCGCGAGCCGGATAACATTATGGGAGCTGTGACAACCGCGCTGATAAGCTATGGCTATAATATGTCGGAAACACAGCCTAGGCACAAGGATTATGTGACGCTGCCTCCGCTGAAAGGACCAAGTGGCGTACAGCAGACGCTTAATTTCGCAGGCATTAGCAAATCGCAATTTGCAATTACGAATAAGGCGACCGCAGATCAGCAGATCGCTGCGATCAGACTTGCCGATTATTTGTACACGGAGGAAGCAATTGTGCTGCAAGAGAATGGCCCTGAAGGTCAAGGCTGGCGCAAGGCAGAGGACGGCGAATTAGATATTGATGGCAAGCAGGCTAAGTATGCTTATATTCAACGGGAGAGCAAGCAAACGCATAACGATGGCTGGGAGCAAATTGGCCCTTCACTTCGTACCTATGCATACCGTTCCTCTTGGATGGCTATTCAGGACCCGCTAGCAGACGGTGGATACGGAACACGTTTGAATACGGAATCGAAAAAATATGAATCATTCCATTCCAAAGAAATGTATCCAAACGGCGTATTCATTGCGCAGGATGATGCGGAAATCGCTGCTCAGCTCAAAACAACGATTATTGATTATACCAAATCCAATATGGCACAGTTTATTACGGGCTCCAAAGACATCAGCAAGGAATGGGATGCTTATGTAAAAGGCTTTGACGGCTTGCAGCTTGGCAAATACATTGAAATTTATCAAAATGCATTGGGCAATTCTTAGTAACCGAATGGAGGAGGCTTTGCAGCAATGAGCGAACTATCCAGTGATAACGTGCTAGAAGAAACAGAAGAGCAAGAGCTTCATGAAGGTGTGCATAATTTTAGCAGCGAGCGTGATTGGATACGGCCTGATAATCCAGTTACGCTTGAGCGATTGGAATGGTTTAAGGATCAGAAGCTCGCACTTATGATGCACTGGGGACCTTATTCCCAGCTAGGAGTAGTAGAGTCTTGGGCGCTAAGCGACGAGGATCAGGATTGGTCGCGTGAAGGCATTGACTGGGAGAAGGATGGCGAAACATTCAAGCAGCAATATTTTGATTTAAATAAGACGTTTAATCCAATTCGCTTTCAGCCAGACGTATGGGCAGATCTAGCGGAGGAAGGAGGCTTCAAATACCTCATTTTTACGACGAAGCATCATGATGGATATTGCATGTGGGACACAAAAACGACGGATTATCGCATCACTGATGAACAGACACCGTTTCATACCCATAAATATGCCGATATTTGCCGTCATGTATTTGATGCATTCCGCGCGAAAGGGTTGTCTATCGCCGCCTATTTCTCGAAAGCAGATTGGCATACGCCTTATTACTGGGCTCCGGATATGGAACGCAGCCTTACCAATACGCGGCGTGGGCCTACCTACGACCCGCAGGAGCATCCAGAGCTGTGGAACAAGTTTGTCGCATTTACACACGAGCAGATTACGGAGTTATTGACGCAGTATGGTCGAATAGATGTGCTATGGCTTGACGCCGGCTGGGTAAAGCCGCTTCGGAGCGGTCAGGACATTCGCCTTGGCGAGATTGTGGAGAAGGCAAGGGAGCAGCAGCCATGGCTGCTCTCAGCAGATCGCACGGTAGGCGGACCGTATGAAAACTATGTTACCCCTGAGCAGACCATTCCGACCGAGGCGATGAACATCCCTTGGGAGAGCTGCATTACGATGGGGACGTCCTTCTCTTTCCGATATGAAGATAAATACAAACCGACGCGCCAAATTGTGAAGATTTTGCTTGAGGTTGTAGCTAAGGGCGGCAATCTTGCGTTAAATGTAGCTCCGCAGCCTGATGGCAGGCTTCCCGAAGGAGCTATCCAGCGCATGAAGGAACTTGGCGCTTGGCTGAAGGTGAACGGCGAAGCGATTTATGGTACTCGCATTTGCGCGCCTTACTATACAGGCAGTCAAGCTTTTACGCAAAAAGGAGATTATGTTTATTGTGCCAACCACTATCCATCAGCTGATACCGTAGTTTCAGAGACGGTCTTTATTCCTTATGAAGGCTTGCTGGAGTCGATTGAGCTGCTTGGAATGGAAGGGAAGCTGAACTGGACACATGAGAAAGAAGGGATTTCCGTGCATCTGCCTGAAGCTGCCATGAAGGGACCTGCACCAATTGCGCATGTGTTTCGGATGTTGAGGAAAATAACTTGAGGTCGTCTGCTATAGCATAGGAATAGAATGTTCAAGATATTAAGCTTAAGCATGTTGCACTCAGCAACATGCTTTTCTCTTGTGGAAAAGGATAAAAGAAATATATTTATCGTATATGAAAACAACAAATGAATCCTTGCAACCAAAAAAGAAGGTGAATCGGGAAGAAATACCAGTTATACTTAAAAAGTGCGTTTCACATGAATCAAACATGATTCGATGACGATAACGGAATCTGCTCTTGAGACGTTTGAAAGTTCAAATACGTTCGGCGGCGGCTTCTCGGTATCTTTTCCGGGAGGAGGACGCCTACACTTTTTTACGATATGGCAAGGAGAAGCAGCTATGAACCTATCATTATCAGAGCCACAGAAGCAAGCAGTGAGTATGAAAAAGCTTTGGTCTTTCTTTCTCCCGTTAGGCATTTCGGCAAGCTTAGTTACGATTTCACATGTCATTATCAACAGTACCTTAAGCCGAGCGGCTAACCCTGAGAGCATCATAGCCAGCTATGCCATTGCGATGAGCTTGCTTGCTATTACAGAGAGGCCAGCCGTGCTGCTGCGGCAAACCTGCTCCACACTCGTTCGCGACAAACGCTCGTTTAAATCGACGCTTACCGTGGCACAGCTTGTGTTTGCCAGCATTATGCTATTAGGTTTTATAATCAGCTATACCCCGGTTGGAACGCTTATTTTCAAGGGAGTGTTCGGGGTAAGTGAAGACAATGTCCATGATGTTATTCGTGTGTACAAGGTACTGATGTTCGTAAGCTTGTTCTCTGGCATTCGTTGTCTCTACCATGGTGTCATTATTTACAATCTGCGGACGAAATGGTTAACCATTGGCATGGCGATTAGATTGGCAGGAATGTATGCGCTTTCGCTTTATTTTATACATACAGGCGTTACCAGCGGGGTTGTTGGAGCGATTATTTTCTTATTCGGCATGATAATCGAAGCGGCTGTCAGCTATTCAGAAGGACGTTTACTGGTGCGCAAAATGCCCGAAAAGCTGGACAATCACCCTGTTGAAAACAAGCATCATGTATTTTCTTTTTACCGGCCCTTACTGTTATCCTCGTTTATATCCGTATGGATCGGACCGGCGATTAATGCGATGCTGGGGAAAACATGGGATGCGCAGCTAGCCATTTCATCGTTTGCTATTGCGGCTAGTCTAGTTATGCTTCTCAGCAGCTTTTTCAGTTATTTTCATCAAATTGTGATTAACTTTTATCGTGTCGATCCTTTAGCTGTCCGAAAGTTTATTTTAATGCTAGGTTTTATTCCTGCTATATTAATGGGATTGATAGCATATACACCCGCAGGCGTATTTTTACTAGAGCATGTGATCGGCGTTCATGGACGGCTGCAAGCTGAGAGCATACGAGTGCTGCAAGCCTTTGTGTTGTTCGCGCTCGTTATGCCTTGGCTCGATGTCATGAATGGACTCGTGTTTGTGAGAGGGCAAACGAAGCTGATCTTTGGTTCTCAAATTGCCAATCTCAGCTTTACCTTCATCACACTTCTAATCGGCATTGGGCTCGCGCCAGAATGGAACGGGACGATTGGGGCATGGGCACAATCGATCGGCATGACGGCAGAGCTCCTCTTCGTAGCGCTGGCGCTGAAATTTGTTAAACAGCCTGATCCTGTGCCAATGGGTAAACGTGGATAGATTCACCCTGCAATATTCGAAATCGACTCATTAATCGACGAGGAGAATGATCATGGAAGGAATATGGCTTTGCTGTAGCCTTGGGATTTTGAAGGGAACACTTGGAGTATGGTTATTCCTTTAAAGAAAACAGTGTCTGAGCATAGCTGAGAACAAGCTTTGATTTTTGCCTAAAGACTCTAATCATTCATTCACATAAAAAAGGCAAACGATCACTTTTGTTAAAGTGACTGTTTGCCTTTATTCATTATTTCTCTAATTTGATCATTTCGTTTCGATCTGCTTACAGGTCTGTTTCCTTGCTCGTACGCTTGAAATCCTCGTCCCATTTGTAACGTTCATTATAGATTTCCATTACTTCTTGATATAAAGGGCTGGCTCCTGCGTGCGGACTGCTTTGAAGCATTTGATAAAGCCGCAAGAAACGGTCTTTAGGAAGCTTTCGTGCATAGCGCATCAGCAAATAGGGATAGAGCGTGATGTATCGCTTCATCCTAACTGCCGCACCGGCAACACCAACGAGAATGCTCTCGCCATGCTCCATTTTCAAAATCTGCGCCTCATGAAGCAGTACATAACGGAATGTATTTTCTTTCAGCAAATCTCTTCTGATTTTGGCAAGCTCGCCAATATATTCAACGAGATCGGGATTAAAATGGTCCATTAACAAGGGGTCCAGCATCAGATCCATATCCTTGCGCAAAACAAAGGATTGAAGCAGTAAAATTTGCTCCAGTCGAAGCTGGTCGGTATGGACGAGCGCGCCAATTTCACGCAGCATTTCAAACGCAAGCGGTTTATCGCCGTTATGGAACACTTGAATAGCTGTTTCTCGGTCATTTACTAGACCTGCAGAGAGGGTATATGCCTCTTTTTGAAATATTTTTTGCAGCTGCAGGAGCAAAAGTGCAGGGGTCGACCGCTTCTGCAACGTCCATAATAGAGCGACTAGCAGCATTCCTCCAGCAACAATCAAAGTGGAATGCATTGCTGATTCGCTCATTGCAAATCCGACAATGATAATAAACAATGCAAAAAACCGCTCTTTCCACATCTTAAGCTTCAGCTTATAGGCTGCCTGAGCTTCAACATTTTTCAGGGCAAATTTGCCGCACACGGGGCACTGCGCATCACCGAGTACTGTAAAGTGGTTGCATCTTCGGCAAATTTTAAGTTTATTATAAGGATAGCGTGTTTTAATATAAGGGTTAAGTAGTACCGGCAGCTTCTTCATCATTCGCGATCACGCTGCCCGCTGCTTTTTAGTATGGAAAGGACAAGCTTGCTCAGCTGTTCTGGAGAAGGCGCCCGTCTCCGCTGTGCACGATAGCTCATTGCTTTGATGATGACAAAAAGAAACAATAGTCCAAGACAAACGTAGGTAACCATATCCTATTCCTTTCTTACAATAAAAGTGATTTAACAAAATCTATCAGGTATACTTATTTTGTAGTATATCATCATACTGGTAGCAGTGACTAACAGTGACTATTGGACTAGCGAAGAAGAACCGTTTGTCCCATTACAAAGGAGTACAGCAAAATGAATAGATTAAAACGTTTATCATGTCAGCTAATTATGGTTTCAGCTATTTTGCTGCTGCCGTTCAGCAGCTTACAAACCGCGCATGCAGCGCAAGGCGACTCGCAAATTGATGCAGTTCTTGTACTGGATGTCAGCAATTCAATGAGCACAAGCGATCCGGGGAAAATTGGAAATGAAGCCATGAAGATGTTCATTGATATGCTGCCGACACAAGGCGACCGTGTTGGCATTGTGGCTTATACCGATGAAATTCAACGCGAGAAGGCACTGCTGGAAATTCAGTCTGCTTCGGATAAAGAGAAGCTGAAGAGCTTCATCGACCAGTTAAATCGCGGGGCTTATACCGATGTTTCTGTCGGAGTAAAGGAAGCGGTGCAGATTTTGGACGATGGTGCCGACCAAGATCACGAGCCGATGATTATTTTGCTAGCTGACGGCAATAACGATTTTAATAAGGCATCCGGCAGAACGCAGGCGCAGTCCGACGCGGACATGGACAAGGCGCTTAAAGAAGCGAATGATAAAGGCGTTCCGATTTATACGATTGGCCTAAATGCAAATGGGAAACTCAATGAATCTGCGCTTGCTAAGCTATCGGAAGTGACCGGCGGGAAATCATTCGCGACCGATTCGGCTGACGATTTGCCGCGAATTTTGAGTGAAATTTTTGCCAGCCATCTGGAGCTGAACGTCGTACCGGTTGATTCTTTGACGGCAAACGGCAGCTATCAGGATGTGAAAATTTCAGTTCCCAACTCGAATGTACTAGAAGCAAATATTTCGATTATGTCGAGCAAGCCGGTTGAGGCGAAGCTCGTAGATCCATCTGGCAACGCTGTTTCTATTCCTTCGGATGGCGTCTTGCTATCGAGCTCGAAGAGCTATTCCTTGCTGAAGCTGTTAAAGCCGTCGGAAGGCGATTGGACACTTCAAATCAAAGGCGTGAATCGCGATAAAATCGACATTAATCTTATTTTCAACTATGACTTAAGTCTTGCTATGGATCCACTAGCCTCTACGACCTATTCCAAGGGCGACAAGGTGACGATCAATTCTTATCTCGTAAGCGACGGAAAAAAATTGGAAGACACCTCCCAGTACAGCAACATGAGCGCGGTTTTACTCGTTAAAGACTTAGACACGGGCAAAACCGAGGAAATACCGATGGAGAATGCTGGCGACCATTTTGCAGGCTCCTACAAAATACCTGATAAGCATGACTATGAGATTATAGTGAAGGCCAAAGAGAAAAGCTTTTTCCGAGAGACCGATGCGGTTAATATTTCGGCAAAAGCAGGGACAACGGGTCAGACGCCAAAGCCTGAGCCAGATAAAGAAGAGAAGCCGTTCCCGGTTGTACCTGTTGTAATTGGCGTTATAGGTCTAGCGGCATTGCTCGCAGCAGCTTACTTTATATTAAGAGTGCTGAAACAAGCGAACCGTGGGTTTGTTGGCCAACTCGTCATTGAAATTCGAGATGAGAATACAGGTGACAAAACGTCGCCGCAGTACAAGAAGCTGACAGCCTTCAAAGGCAAATTGCAGCTTCACCAGCTGTTGCAGCTAGCGCCTGAGCTGAAGGAAACCGACAAGGTCATTTTCAAGCCGGGAAGCAATGATCGTATCGTTCTGCAAAATGGTTCCTCCTGCACGATTGAGAAATCCGGACGAGCAGTGGATGCGACGCGTGCACTCGAAATGAAAAGCGGAGACCGCATTACGGTTTCATTGAAACAAATAGACAAAACGATATTCATTGAATATCTCGTATAAATAGAGCCCTGGAGGTAATGAAAAATGAAACCGATCGTAAGAGAACACATACAGCAGCTTGACGTTTCGCTTGGCGGAGGTATTGTCAGCGAGAAAATTCGGGTAGACACCATCGATAACCCCATTCTGATCATTGGACTTGGCGGTACCGGTATTGATGCGCTTCTGCGCCTAAAATACCAGATCAATCGCCGCTTTAAGCTTCCTGAGGACCCCGTTTCCAAAAGAAAACGCGAGAAGCCTGATAATGTTGAATTTCTTGCTTTTGAAACGAATGAACAGGATCGCAATAAAAAGTATAAAGGGATCGGTCTTGATCCTATTAATGAATTTGTGCTGCTATCTAATGCCGAGGTTGGAGGACTGCTGCAAAATCGCAGCATTTTGGAGCCGTACATCACGGACTGGCTGTCGCCAGAGCTGAGCATAACTGATGGCATGAATGGTGCAGCTGGCGTTCGTCAAGCAGGTCGGCTTCTGCTGTTTACGAAGATCAATCAAGTGGTGCAGAGCATCGACAAAAAAATTAAGACGTTATCCGTCGGGACGAACAAAAAGCTGATGGTGTTTCTGCTAACCGGCTTGTCTGGCGGAACAGGAAGCGGCTGCTTCCTCGATATCTCATATATCGTTCGAGGAATTATAGAGCGTGATCATGGATCAGCCGGCATCGACCGCGTTAATACGCTTGGTTATTTGTTTACGCCGGATATTAACCTTGCAAGCAAAAGCTTGAGCGACCATACGCGTGAGTACATTAAGAAAAATGGCTATGCTGCACTGAAGGAACTGGACTATTGGATGAATGTGGATAGCCGTGGTGAACGGTTTACGCAGCAATATGGCAATATACTAAACGTTAATTCGCCGCTCCCGCCGTTTAATTTATGCCATCTCATCTCGGCTACAAACGCTGAGGGCAAGCTGCTTGAAAATGCTTATGATTATTGCATGAATGTAACGGCAGAGAATATTACGAACTTTATTTCCAGCGAGGAAAAACAATCCGGCGAGGAATTCGCTATTCACGATTATATTAGCAACATTCGGACCAATATTGCTCAAATGAACAAAATGTACCCGGCTAACTACGATTACAACATTATCGGAGCTTCTTCAGCGGTACTGCCAATCGAGGAAATGACGACTTATTTGGCTTACCGGCTTTTCAACAAAATGGACAAGATGTTTGAAAAGGCGCCAAGTCAGGACGATGTAGAGAAATTTGCCCGCAAGCTTGGCATTGATCTCGAAACGATGATGAAAACCTTTGACTCACGAGTTCCCGAGCCGCTGCCGGGCTTCGAGAACAGCGAGCGCCTCAGCTACAATAACGTGGTGAAAATGCAAGCCGTGAACATGGATACGGAGCTGGAGCAAAACTTTTTGGCTCGTGCGCGCGAGGAATATATTAAGGCCAAAAAACAGCTGCCAGGCGAAATTGTTGGACAATTTACCGATCAAATTCGTCGTACATTTCTCCATCCAGAGCAAGGGCCATTTTATGTATCCCGTCTCCTGCATACTGAGAAAGGCTTCTGCTTGCTGAAGATGCTGCTCTCTTATATTGAGACGCTTCGTGAGGGTCTGTCACGTCTTCCTAAAGAGATCGAAGCAGCTAGAGAGCAAGCCAATGAGCGTATGGGCGATGCGAAGAGCGCGTTCGTATCCAAGGATAAGAAGAAAAACAACTATATTGAAGCAAAAATAAATGAGTACTGGCTGCTTGCTGACGTTGAGCGAATGGAGCAATTGATTGAATTTTATGAGGATCTCCACCAGCTGCTGAACAACGAGAATAACCGCATTTATAACGTATTTACTGAAATTTTGAATGTGCTTAATTCGATCTTTGCCAAAAATGGTGAAATTCTGACAAGCGGCGAGGAACAAGCGGATCATAAAGGAAACAAAACTTATTATTGGAATATCGTAGGCGTTCCAGACATCTCCGACGTTATCAGCCGTTTAATGGATAAGAAGGACGGCGATGATCTGATCCGCGACTTTACGCAGGAGCTTCTAGACCATTCGAATCTTTGGGTAAAAGAGCAGGAAATAGATATCGTCAGCTCGATTTCAGAGTTTTTGACGAATAAATTCGGCGATTTAATTACGAAATCAATGGAAGAATTCCTAGTTATGAAATACGGGAACGATGAATCGATTGAGAAGTTTGTTGAGCGTCATATCGCTAGCAAGCTTGATGAGGAAGCTGTGCCCGTATTCCATCTCAGCAACAGCTCAGGCAATTTGCATGTCCCTTCATGGGGGTTTGTGTCCGTGCCTGTGCAGGCGCCGAGCATTTTGAGAGGGATTAGGAACTATCAAAATAACTCGATAGGCAAATCCCACTTTACGATAAAGGAAAGTGAAGTGAAAAACCGGATTTTTTGGCTGAATACGAGAAATGGTGTGCCTTTGTTTGTTTATACGCCGCTGAAGGTTTATGAAGAAAGCTATGAACGGACGATTCTCGATAAGGAAGGCATCGGCCGTCATTTGGTGCAGACTGATCGTGTCAACTGGACCTATTTGCCTTCGCCGATTCCAGAGAAATCATGGGGCGACACATACGTCAACCCACGTGTGAGAAGCTATAATGCGAGGGTTCGTGCTGAGTTTGTCAAAGCCGAGAGCTTCCGTATTATTGAAGAGAAGGGCATAGACAATAACACGAGCAGCCGTTACTCCGTTCGCTTCACGAAGCCATTCCAGTTGTCGGATGCGTTAAAACCGTTCAATATGCAGCTTGATAGCGCGAAGCCGAATTTAGGTGAAGTTAAGCGAGCAGTAAATGAGCTGAAGCGCCTTTTATCCGAGGGGCTGGAGCTTGAATCGACAAAGGATATTTTCGGCAGCTTTACAGAGGAGCTTGCACAAGAAAATCTCATTCGTTCGCCGGAGCAGCTAAGACGGGTTCGTGAGGAATTGGCGAAGTATGAATCCATCTCTGTAAAATTAGTCGAGCTTGAGCAGCTGCTTATGCAGCACCAAGATGATGAGAAATTGCTGGATCAGTTTATCGAGGCGCTATACACAGAGACCATTTGCAAGAAAGGTGCCCTGTATGTTTATGATCGCGAGCCAGAGGAAGAAGCATGGCCGCCTTTCGCCAATTTAATGAAAAGCAGCAGCTATGTCGAGTTTGAGGTGTTTGAGAGCTTCCGTCAGCTGGATGAGAAAAACCGCAGCGTTCTTAGACGCAAAGCGGAGCGCAGAGTCACGGAGCTGACTGCAACGGAGGATACTTCAAAGCTGTTAGCCAAGCTGGAGGAGCTGTTCGGCACATTCCTTGATGCACGCGAGCGTCTCGAATACGAGAAGGTTGAGCTGGCAAATGGAGAGGAAATGCACCGGTTCTACCGGGAAATGTCTACTAAACTTAACGATATTCGTAGAAAGTTGAAATAACGATGAGAGAATTGTTGGATTTATATGCAAGCGACTATTCGGCTGCTGAGCAGAAGCTTAGCGGCCTTGAGGATGATCAAAGCAGCATTCACTATCCAACCGTATTTCTATATATCGGAGATGAGGCAGGACATGCGATTGAACCTATGATTCAATCCAATGAACTGAAATGGGACAACAATGCCGGCGTTATTTATTTCCATGTCTCGTCGAGTGAAGCAAATGCTGCCTCTGGAAGTGCAGGTTATAAAGCATCGTCTTACCATGGGGCAAATCGTAATCGATCTGTCCCGAAGGTGACGAGGGTAGCGCTTACGGATGTTGTAGATGGCAAAACGGATAATCGCACTAAACGCAAAGATATAGGCACCGCATTTCATAAGGAAGGGCGCCATCTAGCGGATCTCAACCGGGCGCTGCGTCAGGTTAGCGATACAATTGCTGATTACGGCCGATTGTACGCATCTTTCGATCGCCTTCATCTTGCTGTCATTACAAGGGTTGATGATCCCTTAAACGTGCTTGTTCCAGAAATATCGCTGCTTGCTCAATCGATTTTTTTGCAGCTGTTTAAATCCGTTCAAATGGATTTATACGCTTTAATTAATGAACGTGAGCAATCAGAGACGTTTGGTTTGGCAAGCGCAGCGGGAATCAGCTTCCTGCGCGAGCTGGATGGAATGCAGCGGCCGGATTATTCTTTTTCGGCGAGGCTTCAGGTGACGGGTGATGGATTATCTATTCCGGTCACACACAAGGCATCGCCATTATTTGATCTTGTTTATGTATTATCTGATCGCAATGAGCGGGGAATTACAACGCTTAACGGGATGCAGGATAACTATGAAATCATTTGCAATATTTTGCTGTTGAAAAACAGGAGGAGAAAGGAAACACAGGTACAATCGAGTGACGTAAGCTACAACAACTCTTCTTTCAAAAACAGTCTCATGACGGAATCCGGAAGACAGGGGTTCGTGTCAGCGGGCTTGTCCAAGGTGAAACGACCGAATCATTCGATTGCGTTAACCGTCCTCTATCATTTCTTTAAACAAATAAAAGAGCGGCTGGAAATTGCTGACCTGCAGAGCAGCAAGGAAAAGCTGTCCTTCTTCGGGCTGGATGCAGCTGCGATGGACACTAGAATGCTCGATCTGATGCCAAGCGAGGACAGTCTCATCGATATGTCGGGTCTTCTGACGAACAACATTCGTTATGATCAACTGCGGCGCATGTCGCTGCGCGAGGCAGAGGAAGCCTTGTTCGGAGATGGCTGCACCATCTTCTTCCGTAAGCATTTCACTAGTTCAGCTGAGGTGAACTTAGGTTATGTGAAGGCTTCAGATGAGCTGCGAGCCATTGTAAACCGTAATATGAAAGATCAGCCATTGTTTAGCTTCTTCCAGGTTGCCAAATGGACAGACGAGAAAAATGAGGCTGACAGCGTCATGACAGCTGTTCGCGCTCGAATGCGCGATTTGGTCAGAGAGATTGATATTGCTCAGGATGAGCTGGGTCGAATCCGCGAACAACGTGTGGATGATTTGAAATTTCAGCGTCTTCCATTTATGGACAAGCAAAATGTTCGATCCTTTATACGCGCTTTTTTTGATGCGGTGTACCGGCTGGAATGGCAGCTTTTACGACTTGAGACTGAGCTTGCTTTGTACCGCAAATTTGCTGCTGAGCTGGAGCGTCTTCATGAGAAATACCGTATTCGCGTAGAACAGATGGCGCTGCTAGAGGAAACGCTGAATGCGGCGGCTCAGCACAGTATCCGTTCAGCGGATGATTATATCGGACAGAACATCTTCGAGTATTATGAGCGAGTGACTGCGGCTGTCATGAAGGATATTGAAGAGAAACGCGGCGCATTCATATTTTTTGAGGAACGGTTTCTCGGCAATATGACGGAGCTCCTGCAGCAGGGAGATTCCGCGTTTCTGGAGCGATTAATGGAGATTTGCCGAAAGTACATTTTGACAGCAGAGCCTTTTGCACAGACCTTCGAGGAGGAGCTGCTGCTGCGTGCAAATGTATCCGTTGCATACAGCAATCGTAAAGCTTTATCAAGGGACGAGCTATTCAACCGATTATACCGGACTCTGGAAGAGCATGCAGTCGTTCATATTCGTCTTCTCGACTATACACATGAGCATCGTTATGAGGAAAAGTATTTGTTCGGAGATCGCGAGAGTGAGTTTATCCGATATGCACTTGGCGTTGACGAATCTTCGCGCATTTACAAGCTGGGGTGTGTACATGAGAAGCGCAGCAGCGGTGTAGAAAAGTTGAATATTATGGGCGGCTTTCATTTAGAAGATTTGATGTATTATCGAAACGGCAAAGTGTATTATGAGACCTATTTGCAAAATGGGTACGAATTTCACACGCTTGATCCTGCCCTGCTGCCTGATCTTCGCTGACCGATATACATCAACAATTGCTGCGGTCCACTAGCAAGTAGAAAGGGTGCTGTTATTATGCAACGAAAAATAAATGGGCTTCTCTTACTGTTCAGCTTGATAGGAGGTGCAGTAGGATTCGTCATCGGGGAAATCATACTGGGGGCGCTGTCGGAAATCTGGCCGCGCTTTGCCGTCGTTGGGCTATACTTTGGCGTTCTTGCTTTATGCATTGGACTGGCCTGCCTGATTGCTGAAATGATATCGCCTCGTTTGAACGGAACTTCGTGGCGTCAGCGTTATACCGGATTATCGTGGCAGCTGCTCGTACCGGCGACGCTAGTTCTGCTGTTTGCAGTCGGCGGATTGCTGCAATTTATTTACGGCGCACATTTTGGCGGTGCGAAGCAGGTAAAGGATATTGTGCTTGTCATCGATAATTCAGGAAGCATGCTGGAGACCGATCCTGATAACGAGCGTTATTCGGCTGCGAAGCAATTGATTCAAAACATGGAAAGCGATAAGCGTGTGGCGGTGGTTGCATTTCACAATACTGCACAATTGATACAGCCCTTTGTTAAAGTAAGCACACAGGAAGAGAAAGATAAAGTAAATGCCGCAATCGACTCACTTGAGCCGACGGACGGCGGTACAAATTTTAGTCTAGCGCTTGGCGAAGCAATGAAGACGATTAAGGATAAGGAAAAGGCTGGGCGCGGGACAATGGTCATTCTATTGTCGGACGGTTTCAGCGAATCCGATATCAATAAGCAAATTGCACAATTCCAAGAGCAGCAAATTGTTATTAATACGGTAGGCCTTAGCGTTGCAGATTCCAAAGGCTCTGCCTTGCTGCAGCAAATAGCCGATTCCACCAATGGTAGCTATTATGATGTGTCGGAAGCGAACGGACTGGCGCTCGTATTCCAAAATATTTACAATACAATCGATAATCGGACGCTCTTAACCGAAAGAACGGGATCGCTTGCGGACAGTACGCTGTATACACTGCTTCGTATTTTATCATTAGCCATTATCGGTGCAGCTTTAGGGATGTCGCTTGGATTGTTTTTCGACAACCGGTTTTTGGCATTAAGCTTTGGGGCGGGCGGTATTGTAGGCGGTTTGCTGGCAGGCTTCATTTTGGACTCCGGCTTGTCCGGGGATATGCTCTCTGACGGTTTATCACGTCTATTCGCTGTTCTTGTGCTGGCAGCCATTATTAGCATTTTCACACTTGTTGTTCCGATAAGGGATAATAACAGTACAAACCGTTATGATGGCGGCAGAAAAAACAGCAATAGAGATCAGTCCACTAAGGCGTTAGGCGAACGGACGAAGGACAGCCGCAGTCATGGATTTTAAACGATGCGGGAGGCGGATATAAAATGCGGTTTATCGATGCAGAGGATGGTTCTCCGATCATCAGCGGTTTAACTCGCGTGCTCGAGGAGGACCGCTGCACGCTGCGCTGGATTTGGCCGGGCGGTATAGAAGCGGTCTACATTGGGAAAACGCCGGCTGAGCAGGCGGCGGAAAGCCCCGTGGATATAGGAACTGTCAAGTTGTACACGAAGGCAGAATATAAAGCGAATAATGGCTATCATAGCCGATTAGAGGGCATCGGACGTTTTGTCTTTACGGTATATGCCGCACTGGAAAGGAGCGGCGGTCCTCAGCTCATCCTTCAGCCTAATCACGAGAACAGCATTGAAATAAGTGCTGGCCGAGCTAAAATTCATTATTCGATTACAAATAAGAGCGGTTTGTTCAGAAAGTTCAAAACGATTCAAATTCAAGTTTCAACAGAGGTACCGATTGGGAAAGACGTACTTTGTTATGTGAAAAAGCAGGGCAGCTACCCTGCGAATAAAGAAGACGGCATGCTGTATCCGTTCGTTGCGCCTTTCGCAGCTGGAAAAACCGTTTTGCCTGCCATTGAGGTTGGCAAACAGGATTTTATACGATTGTTTTTCACGGATGGCCGAACGTCTGGACAGATGTACGAATTGATTTCAGTATAAAGGAGGAAGATCGCATGGGTATTTTCGATCTTTTCAAGAAAAAGCCGGAAGCAAAGCAAAGGCCTTTGTTTTATGATATTGTTTGCCCCTATTGTTTTAGTAAATTTACACCGGATGAGGTTGTGTTCCGCGCTTCGCATTCCCGTGAGGATGATGAGGATTATGCGCTTGGAGAAGATGATGAGCTGAATAAGTATCGTGAGCGTTTTGGCCTTGATTCTGTACACGATATGGAAGCGGTGCTCTATCCAAACGACGTGCCTGAAGAGCATCGGATTTACTCAGACCATGTATTGATTGGAATAAATGACCGCTATGGCGAGCTGACACGCAGAAGACTTTGTCCAAAATGCCACAACGAAATTCCAGTAACGGCAGGCAAGGTGCCGAGCAATATTATTTCAATCATTGGCGCTTCACAAGTAGGCAAGTCGGTGTATATGACCGCGTTGATACATACGCTGCAGAACACGACAGCGGACCATTTTAATGCAGCCTGCATGCCGCTTAACGCTGAAATTAGCCGGAAATTCCGAACCTATTACGAGGAGCCGCTGTTTGAGCGCGGCGATCTGCTTGCGTCTACCCAAAAGGAAAAGATGCAGGAGCCTTTTATTTTTCAATTTGTTTTTAAAGATGAATCGAAGCCACCGCTCACACTCGTATTTTTTGATGTCGCTGGCGAGGGTATGGTAGAGCAGGATTATCTTGGTTTGCATGGTCAGCATATCAAAAATTCAGCAGGCATTTTGCTGATGGTAGATCCGCTGCAAATTCGCTCCATTCGCGAGAAAATTAGAATGAATCTGGGCGATAAGCCAGGTGTTTGGGTTTCCCAATACGACGAGCCGCGCGACGTTGTTCTGACGATGTTTGGCGACTTTATTGCTTATCAGGAAAACAACAAAACGGATATTCCGACTGCCGTCGTTTTAACGAAGAGCGATATGCTTCATTCGCTAAAGGATGAAGATGGTGAATATATTAAATCGAACAGCAATATTTTCAACAACATGGTGCATCGCAATTATTTTAACCTGACCGAGTTTGAAAATATTGATGGAGAAATCCGCCGTTTCATCGAGAAGGTTGATCGTCCCTTTAAAGGTACGATGGATGTTTATTTTAAGGATACGGCTTATTATGCGGTTTCCGCACTCGGCAGCAATCCCGTCGATCAGAAGCTGCAAACCGTCGTCAGTCCCATTCGGGTAGACGAGCCCTTCATTTGGCTGCTTTATAAGCTGAACTTCATTGAGGGGAGAAGAGAATAGTGCGCGATTCTACGCCCAGCAGGATGATTCAGCAGCAGATGTATGCACGGGAAAGACGCGGCATTTTCAGATCCACGGAAGGTTATGACACGATCGCCAAATCAAGCGGTTTGGAAGCATCATTTGTCAAAAAAGTGCTTCATCCGTTTTGTGTTTATGATGCCCCGACTGAGCTGGCTACCCGCGGTGAGAAGGACGGTTCCGCGTATCCAGAGACGATGCACTTGCTTCATTTGGATAATGGCGATGTGCTGCTTGGCAGAAGCGTTTATCAGGCAGCCGACTTCACGGGTCTGCGCAGCGCGTTTTTTACGCATAACTTTATTATTCCAAGCGGTCATAGCAGCAAGCCTGCAAGTGATTATATGAACTGGCTGCAAGCCGCTTTCGCAGATCAATATAATATTGACAGCGGTACGGAAATAGCAGAGCTGCTAGAGCTTCCGATTCAAAGTGTTGCAGCGATTAAGCCGTCTGCACGTTCCATCCTTTCTTTGCTGAACATTTCAGAAAAATCGTTTAAACAGCTGCTCTATGCGGTAATGGCAGCAGTCGGGGGTAAGAAAAAGATCTATGTTTCACTTGATGTACCAATCAAACAGCTGCCGGACAAGGCAAAACAGCTGCTTGGTGTGCTATATGCGAGTTTACCCTACGCCTTCCGCAAACAGCTTGGTTTCATCACCTATGCGAAAGAGCCTGTAAGCCGCAAATCGGTTCATCTTACGTTCGTAGAGCAAGGAAGCCTCCGCCATGGGGATCGCAGCATCGAGAAGGATTTTACGTTTGATTTCGGCAACGACCGAATGATGAATGTTGATCTGGACGGTATAGATCAGCCTTTTTTGGATTTTGCATGGGATAACTTGGATCGTCCTGACCGTACGGATAGCTTCTTTCAATTCGCTGAGCTGATGCTGGCAGATATGGGGGAGGAGCGCGAACTCGCAGCAGTCAGTTATCATGAGCTATGCGTCGTTTACCAAATCGAGGAAGGCAACGAAAAGTTATATGAATCGCATAAAAGCGCGGTAATGCGGAGCTTGATGGATTATTTGCAGCCATCCGGCGCATTGGATGCCAAGATGCGCTTGAATGATTTATTTCTGTCTCGATTTGATTTTGAGTTTGACCGTGCTAGGCAAGGAGTAGTGCCGGAAACCTTCATTGTAGATGCGTTTACGCAATACTATCAAATTGAAGGCAAACATATCGAAAATAAGCTGGTTTCCTTTTTCATTTTAGCATTGCTAAATGCAAGAAAGCAGAGTGAGCAAGACGCGGCGGCTTCCTTCTATGCAGCAATTGAAAGCAATCCTGCCTTTAGCATAGCTTTTTTCACAAGAGTCTTAGTAGATGCGAAGCTAAGTGCAAACTTATTTATTCCATTCCTCGGGCAAAAGCTTAAAGCAGCTGCTGGAGCCAAAAGTGTTCTGCAGCTCATTGAGCAGTGGGGCAATGCTCATCCTAAGCTGTACGGTGATGAAGACTTTTTTGTGCTGGTCCGCCAGCAGCTCATCGAGAAGCTGAAACGGGAGCGCCACTCGCTGCCAGCGACGAGCAAAGCGCTTGAGCAATTGCGCAGCTTAGCAAGTGAAGGCAAGTTTGGCGTGCGAAAACAGCTGCCATCTCATGATGCGGTAGAGTTTTGTACGGAGCTCGAGCTTGCGGCTTATCGAGCAATGTTAATTGAACTTGATATGGAAAGATTGACGAAGGATCAGCTCATGCTGGGCGAGTTTCTCAAATCAAAGGAGCAGCTGAAAAAATGGAATGGACAGCTGAACGATCCGAGGCAGAAATCAGCAGCGCTTGAGCTGCAGGCGCTTTACGAATGCTTCGCATTCCCGGAGCCAACGGTAGATTTATTCGAAAATCTATCCCCAGCAGAGATTGACCGGGTGCAGCTCGTTGGTCGCCGATTGCTTGCCAATCAGCTGGAGTTAGCTGAGTTTCCGCGTCTCGTGCTATTGTTTCTTCGCAGTTCGGATATGGAATCAGTGGATTATGCCGCGCTCCTTAACTATTTGCAGCAAAATGCGGCTCAAAAAGATACGGTATACCTGTTCTTCCGATGGGCAGAAAAACATCCTAGTTTCATGCGCTCGAGAGGTTTTGTCCCTGCCTATGTAACTGCAGTAGTCAGCTATTTCACAAAACATGACCGGGATGCATTTAAGAAACGAGCCAATTGGAAGCAGCATTTTGACAAAGCAGGCCCTATTCTTAAAGGTGTATATAAACAGGCGGAGCGCGAGTTATCCTCACCGCTGACTAAATTTTTTCGCAGGAATCGTAAATCGACGTTTATAACATCGTTATCAGCTATAGGTATTGTACTAATTGTAGCCGGCATTATGTTTGCCTTTGGCGGCAAGGATGATGTGAAGCCTGGTGGTGCTGTTTTGCCTGAAACGACTCCTGAACCGAGCATTACCCAGCCGGATACAATCGTATACGTAGAGCAAAATGCTGCAACAGAGGGGAAGAAGGCTGCCACCACCCTCGTCTTCGCATTTAAGGAAGCAGCAGCCTGCGGACTGTTTAAGCCTAGCTCATTGACGGTAGAAACGCCGGGTGCAGAAGCGGTTGCGTACGCCACACTTGAAGTTGCATCTGATTGCAAAGCGGATACAGGGAATAGCAGCACGGAAGGGAATCAAGTTGAAAGCTCGTCACAGACGTCGGAAACAACGGATTCGATTGCCAAAGAATCCGATAAGCCAGCGCCGACGCCAACGCCGGCTGAAACTGATTCACTGCCGACAGCTACCGATTCTCAGACGGAGCAACCGAGCAATACTGCAATAAATGAAGCAGACTATACGAACCGGGTTGTAGTTAACCTCGGTAAGCAGGTTGATATACCGGAGAAAAGCATTGTCACAGTCGGTGAATCGAAGTATGAGATTTCCGTTCTGCGTGTTGTTGCGCCATAAACAAAGCAACGTTTTTATAAGAATAGGAAAGGGTTGTTCCGTTAGTAGTTTTACTACTGCTGGGACGACCCTTTTTTTCTTTTTAGCTAATCGGCTATTAAAATGATGAAAATGATTAATGTCATAAAAGTGGATAGGAAAGTTGAATTTATGATAGAGACATAGGGTCTGCAATATTTTACAATATCGGTACTACAACACGAACAAGGAGCTGTTTTTCGATGAAAGGTATTAATAATCCGATAGTCCCAGGCTGGTATGCTGATCCTGAAGCGAGAACGTATGAAGGCAAGCATTGGATTTATGCGACCAGGTCCATTACGGAATATACGAAGCAATTGAATTTGGATGCGTTCAGCTCAAGCGATCTGATCCATTGGGAGAAGCATGAGAGCATTATTGAAATGTTAGACTTTCCATGGATGTGGAGAGCGGTTTGGGCACCTACGATTATCCGGAAACGAGGAAAATATTATTTGGTTTTTGCAACAAACGATATCCAAAGCAACGATGAAATCGGCGGTTTGGAGATAGCCGTATCTGACCGTCCTGAAGGACCATTCAGAGGATATCTGGGAAAACCGCTCATTGATCGATTCATTCATTCCGCTCAGCCGATTGATGCTCATTTGTTCAAGGATGATGATGGTACGATCTATTTATATTATGGCGGCTGGCGTCATTGCAATGTAGCGAAAATGAATGATGACATGACGGGGTTCATTCCACTTGAAAATGGAGAAACCTTTCTCTCCATTACGCCTGATGGTTATGTTGAAGGACCTTGTATGATAAAGAAGGATGGACTGTATTACCTCATGTGGTCGCAAGGAGACTGGGTGAACGGTTCTTATTGCGTTGCGTATGGCGTGAGTGAGAATCCTTTGGGTCCATTCGAAAATAAGGGCATCGTGCTTGAGCGACAAGAGCCAATTGCGGAAGGGCCAGGACATCATGGGTTCCTTCATTTGCCTGAGAGTGATGAATGGCTCATTGTTTATCATCGCCGTATTATTGGTGACCCTGAAGCGGGTAATCGTATGCTCTGTATAGATAAAATGATTATTGCTGACGGGGAGATAAAACCGATAGTTATGACAAATGCTTGGTAGTTGTTATCGCTTGAAAAGTTTATATAGAAGAGCTATTATCGAAGTTAAAAGGCTTGTATTTGCTTGCAACTAGAGATGTCAGGCAAAATAAAATGTTGAAAGGAAGAGCGTGATGTGCCGAAATATTAAAACGTTATTTAACTTCGATCCACCGGCAACAGAAGAGGAAGTAGCTGCCGCTTCGCTCCAGTTTGTTCGAAAGCTATCGGGATATCAGTCGCCATCGAAAGCCAATGAAGAAGCATTCAATGTTGCGATCCAAGAGGTGGCTGCGGCTGCTCAGAAATTGCTCGACACGCTAGTTACCCAAGCTGAGCCGCGTGATCGAGAGGTCGAAATCGAGCGTGCCCGCGCAAGAAATGCCAAAAGATTCAGTACGGCGGAAGCTTAGCGGTTGGAGTTCTTATACCACTTATAGTCAAATGAACCTCAGAATTCTCTGAGGTTTATTTGATTAGGACACATATAAGGAGATAGTAAAAGCCTTTTTTGTTATGATGATGAGGCTTTTGCTATTTTCCATTGTTCATGAGCAAGCTGTATTCTTTTCCATAGTTCATCCCGCTCTTGACGGCTGTAGTTGACGAGTTTTTCTTCAAAAACCTCACCCAACACCTCGAGCCACTGGAATTGACTCACTAATTCTGTCTGCCTCACACCGTCAGTTCCTCGTTCATTCCAAATGCAGCCCCTTATTTCATTGCTTCCGCCAGCATGTCTATTTCGAATTAAAAACATATTGATCCATGGAGATTCTGCGGAGCGGCTGTAATGCTCATGCTTGGGCTCAAACTCTGTCATATCCGCCAAAACGGTAGAATCATAATCCACGCCAACAAATGACGCAGATGGATCATGCTCTAAGCGCCATCCATTTGGAACAACAAGAGATTCTGTTACTTTATAAATAAAAGGGTTTTGGTTATACGTTCCAGCAAGAAGAGGCAGCGGCTCAAAAGGCATATCGCCTAATCCAACATCAATAATCCATTTCTCTTCTTCGTTGTTTTCGTTCAACAAGTGAGCGGTTAGTCCAAGGTGAAACGAGTTGATACGAGGCTCGGCACCTAGTGGCTGTACGCCAGCCCGGTGGAATGAAACCTTGTAGCCTAATGAACGCAGAAGATGGCTAAATGCGCCATTTAAATGAAAACAATATCCGCTTCTGCCATGGATAAGGAGCGGGACGGATTGTTTGATGTGAATCCCTGCGGGCTTACCTGCAAAAACATCAATGGTTTGCCAAGAAAAAACTCTTACATGGGCTCTATGAAGCTCAAATAGAAATGCCTTGGTTGGCTCCTGAATTTCTGAGATGCCAAGCCTGCTTAAATAAGCTTTTATTTCTTCTTTCGTCAACGGTTCCATAACGATTCACCTCTATGGCTCAAACATGGTTTTGAGCTTCTTTATTTAATTGCCTTTATCACATCCTAAACGAGAAAGATCTAGAGAACAATGTTGAAATGCAAAGACTGTACCGGTACAGCGTCATTCAATGAATGGTTAGTCATGATGACCAAGCCCTTATACATATACTTTTTTGAAGAGCATACCGAGAGGAGACATCTGCGTGAATAATCAGGTGCGTTATTATAAGCCGTTTATTAGCCCTTTAGATCCCTGCCCGCCTATAAAAGTAAAAAGCTTCAGCACGCCGCCTCAATTATTTATTACCTTTCAACCGCCCAATTTACCTCAGTTTTCACCTCATGAAGCATTGAGATATGGTACACTCTGGCCTATGTTGTATAGCCCATATGATCCGAAAAACGACAGACAGGAAGAAGGTGATTGACGGTGGCGATCATACTTGATGAAGAGTATTACAAGCTGCTGCATGATTTGCAGGCGGTAGATTTTGTACTCGTGGAGCTGAATTTATATTTGGATACTCATCCTACAGATTCCAATGCCATACATCAATACAATCAGTTCGCACAGCTAAGATTGCCTATTGTACAGCAGTATGAATCGAAGTACGGGCCTTTAAAGCATTTTGGCCAAAGCTTCTCCACCAACCCTTGGTCATGGAATGATACACCATGGCCGTGGCAGGTATAAATAGTGGATAGGGCTAGTAGGAAAACTAGAGGAGGCACCGTACATGTGGGTTTATGAGAAAAAACTGCAATATCCCGTTCGCGTAAATAAATGCGATCCAATGATGGCTAAGTTTCTAATGGAGCAATATGGCGGTGCTGACGGTGAGCTTGCAGCAGCGCTTCGGTATTTAAACCAGAGGTACACGATTCCGGATAAAGTCATTGGATTGCTAACAGATATAGGCACTGAGGAATTTGCACACTTGGAAATGATTGCTACAATGATATATAAATTGACAAAAGATGCAACGCCTGAGCAGTTAAAGGCTGCTGGTCTAGGTGCTCATTATGTGGCCCACGACAGTGCTTTGTTTTATGAGAACGCGGGAGGCGTACCGTTTACGGCTACCTATATTCAAGCGAA
>NZ_JBFREL010000016.1:0-117440 GCF_052114265.1 Paenibacillus sp. MCAF9 | reverse complement strand
CGATTTAAACTTCATAGTAGAGCGTCCTCCTGGATGATGGAATTTTTAGGGCTATGACCCGTTGCGTACTTCCATCGTACCGAGGCGCTCGTTCTTATGCAAAGCGGAAATTTAACGCTCTACAGGAATGCTAACGGGACACGATAGTTGAAAAGTCGTAGCCATAGCAATGGCAGTCTAGATCTTTATTTCGCGTCCTAGTCTGCTGCTGTTGCTGCGGATTTAATTTGCAAAGTCTGATGATAGTTGAGGACGAGTTACGTGTTTAAAAGCAGCTCCTCTATGATTTATTTTGGTAATTTGAATAGACTGTTTTGTAGAAGGAATCTCAATGGAAGGACAGATGTGAAATGGAGAGAAAAGCAACAGTAAAATTAGATGATCTAATTACTGAAATTGAAATTCAAATGGATGAGACCCTAACATACATAAACATCCAGACAGGAGAAGTAATAACATTATCGAGAGAAGAGATGAGAGCGGCAGAAGATGAAGAGCTGCTTGACAATTATCCGGATTGGGAACGAGAGAACATTGAACAAGCCATAAAAATTATAGAGGATGAAGACGAGGTTTACCTCGATTTCACATTAAGAAACGAGTTCCATGAGTATGAACTAATAGAAGAATTTATTGAGACATTAGACAAAGCAGAGGTTCGAGAAAAATTGTTTGGAGCTATTCAAGGAAGAGGAGCATTTAGAAGATTTAAAGATGGAATCATTGAACATGACGTCGAAAGACAATGGTATGAATTCAAAGAAAAAAAGGTGAAGGAATTAGTTATGGAATGGTGTAAAGAGAAGGGTCTTGTAATAGAGGAATGAAGTGTTATTTATTGGGAGGATAAACATGGCTTTAGACAATTAGATATCTCTACAAGAGTCAAGCCGTCAGTCAATTTGTATAAGAAGGAACCTTCATTTGAAATGGACGGTCATACCCATACCCCATACTGTCATCATGGCAGTGGCACTTCACAAGAAAAATATTTAGAACGAGCGATTAATTTAGGATTTGAGCGTTACACGCTCAGTGAACATGCGCCTTTACCATTGAACTGGATCGATGATGCTTCGTTATATAAAAGGCCAGCAATGCCTTACAGTGAGCTTTCTCTGTACATCGAACATGCCAAGCATTATAAGCAAGAATACAATGGAAAGATAGATGTTGCTGTTGGTTTAGAGCTAGATTACTTACCAGGTAAACTTGATTTCACTGAAAGAATAATAGATGACTTTGATCAGGATTTAGAAGACATTATTTATTCTGTGCACTATATACCTGGTATGGGTGGAATGAGATTAATTGATTACCGACCAGATTATTTTAAAGAATATATATTAAAGCATTACGGAACGATGGAGAAGGTTGTTGATGAGTACTACAACTATATTGAAGAAGCAATTGAGTGGATCTCCCAATTCTCTATACGGAAAAGAATTGGACATATTAATCTAATTGAAAAATTTAAAACCGACTTGCCTGAAATAGATGAAGAGGAGAAAATTATTTCGCTCCTCCTTAGAATGAATGTTGGACTTGATGTGAACACGGCAGGATTAAGGGTAGATACATGTGGGAAAGCGTATGTGCCTGAATGGTTCCTGATTAAATGTAGGCACCATGGGGTTTCGTGTATATACGGGTCAGATGCCCATTCTCCAGATCACTTAGGGATTGGATGGGATTGGTTTGTGGAGCTAGAGCACTACGCTAACGGGACACGCTAGTTCAATACTGTAGGCAGATTAAAACCTCTCCTTAGAAGCAAACTAGATTTAATAGCTTCTAAAGGGAGGTTTTGTTATGAACTTAAATGAGTTGTGGAGGTTGTATGAAGCTGACAAACGTATTCAAGGGTTCAGTCCAAAAACATTAAAGGCATACGCCCTTCAGCACAAAATGTTAATACTGGAGCTAGGTGGCCTCGATATAACGGAGGTAACGTTAACAATGCTTAAGGAGTACTTGGCAAAACAAGCAGATCGGTTGAAGCCAAGCAGCCTAGGCCATCGAATTCGGTTTGTTCTTCTCTTTTCCGTTACGCGTATGAAGAGACGTATCTGACTTCAAATCCCTCTCTAAAATTGAGAGAACCAAAATTAGATAAGCGCATTCCTAAGTTTTTGATTGAGGAGGGCGTTATACACTTGAAGATCTCTTGTCAGTCACTCAGGGAAAGAGCGCTGCTTGAGTTTCTTTACTGTACCGGCTGCCGGGTTGGGGAGGTGGAGAAGATCAATATCGAGGACCTTAATTGGGAGAACTGCTCAGCAATCGTTAATGGCAAGGGTTCGAAGCAGAGAGAAGTGTACTTTACGACAGAGTGCAAAGTATGGTTAAAGAAGTACCTGGCCAGTCGTGGGGATTCCTGTAAAGCCTTATTTGTTATGGAGGATATGCGAATGATGCAGCCGGAGCCGTCATTGGAGGTAATCAAACAATTATTTTTGAACGCAGGTTTGGAAAGGCATTGGGAGAAATACAATCAGTTAGTGAAGCCTGGTTTCTTCCTAGAACCGACTATAGCACCAGAAGATGAAATTCCTATCGGAAAAAGTAAGATTGGAGGGAACCCTGATATTCCAAGAGGTTTTACGTGGCCGGACTGGGAAGGGCATCCAATGAGTTTTATAGCACAAATAAATTTAGAGGAATTTCCTATGTCTTCGATAGATCAGAATTACCCTGCCACTGGGATTCTTCATTTTTTTTATCCTTGTGATGATGATGTGCTTTTCTCTGATGAATTTTTATATGACGCCTTTCCAAAAGATCAAAACGTGGTTCTTTACACATCTGATTTATCCGATCTGAAACGAATTCAGGCAGATCCCGATATCATTTCATTTTCGAGTTGTTTAATGAATTTAAAATTTGAAAACATGATTCCGGTTAACTCACTTATTAATGGAAAATGTTTATTTGATAACGACGAGGAAGCGTATGTCCTCTACGAGAACTTCTGCTCTTCATATTATGAGATGTGTAATCATGATATTGGATTTCGCTTTTTTGGCTATATAAATGGATTACAGTATGACTTTCAAGATGCTGATACTGAGTTGTTATTTCAGGCAGATACCAATGATGAAATAGGAATGCAATGGGATTTATCAGGATTACTTTATTTTTATATTACAAAGGAAGATTTGCTGAATAGGAATTTTGATGAAGTGTTTACTGATCGGGTCGGTACTTAGTATGCGGCCCCATAAAATCCCCCCATTTGTTAGGAACTAAATAGAAATTCTGAACAAATCCCACTACGTTTACTGGAAGTCGAGTCACTCAGCCATACGGATGAACGATAACTCAATCCTGATAGGACGGAAGCCGGCCAATGACCGGCTGGTGTTTTCTCAACTAACGGGCAGGATAGTTGAAGAACATACACGGTGAACCATACCATAAATGACGGCTAAAAATTTTGTTGTGGAAAGTGACCTAACAATACGATCAACCGGAATAGTCCAATGCAAACGAAGAAAACAACACGTAGTGCGATATGCACTCGTGTTGCTTTCCATGTTTTAATATCCATACTTTTATATAACATATATGTTGTTGCTAGATAGGCTTGCCTGGCTATTAAAGATGCGAACCGCCGCTTGCGTCGATCAACTGACCGGTTACCCAGCGGCTGTCCGGAGAAGCGAGGAAGGCGGCGATATCCGCAACGTCTCCGGGTTCTCCCCAACGGTTGAAAACGGAAAGGCCTGCCGCATATTTTTGTCCGTCTGGATGACTCAAAGTTCCTTCATTCATCTCGGTGTTGATGATGCCGGGTTGGATGGAGTTGACCGTAATATTTCTGCTCCCCAACTGCTTGGCCAGCAGCAGTGTAAAGGTATTGATCGCTCCTTTTGTCATGCTGTAGGTGAAGACACCCGGGGAAGCTACCCGTGTCACGAAGGAAGAAATGTTGATGATGCGCCCGCCGTCCTTCAACCGCGGCAAAGCTTGCTGCATTACAAAAAACGGCGCTTTGACGTTAATCGTCATCACTTCGTCAAAAGTAGCTTCCGTCGCTTCTTCGAAAGTAAGAATTTGCCCGATTCCCGCGTTGTTGACCAAAATATCGAATCCGCCGCCGTCCCCGTGCTCTCGAATTGCTTCGTCCAGCGCCGCGATCAACTCGCGAATGCCGTCAGGCGTGCTCAAATTGGCGCCAATCGCACAGGCGTTTCCTCCGTTTTGGGCGATTTGTTGCACGACCGCTTCTGCTTCATGGCGGCGTTGACCGTAATGTACGGCGACAAAAGCGCCCTCCTGCGCCAGACGTAACGCGACGCTGCGCCCGATCCCCCGGCTGGCCCCCGTTACTAACGCTATTTTTCCTGTCAATTTGCTCATCAGTACTCAGCTCCTTATTCTCTGTTTCTCTATAGTTGTAACATAGGAGCCGTTTTGAAATGTTGCTCTCTTATTGCTTCGGATGACCGCACTACCGTTCACGTTAGCGTCGCTCATGTTCGCGTTGTCCGTATCGACGACTGTTGCTGAAGAAGCGGAGCGTTCGTCTTTGTTCCCCGACTTCGACCTCCCTCCTTTACTGTCTTTCAGCCTGAATGCTGTACCGGCTAATTTTGACCATATAGGCCCGACGGAAATTATCCTTGGAAGCTCGAAAGCCGACCAAGATAGGGTCGCCTTCTTGCATAAGCTATGGGGTTAGTCCGCAAGATGCAGACTTCTTAACGACAGGAATCCACACTTCCATTTCATACATATTGTTGCCACGATCGTAAGTCATTTCAAACTCGGGCTGGGACAAGCGAGGTGATTGAAATTCTTGGCTTGCACATAAACGCGGAGACGTTAAGCTACCGGGTACGATAGTTCAATAAAAAAACGGAAGTAGCCGATCACAATGATCGGCTGCTTCATTATGCTAACTGGCAGTTTAGTTATAATTGTTTACTACCTTCTATGACATTTGTGAGATGCTATAATTATGAAATATAAGTAAATGGGAGGGGGTACAACTAATGGAAAATAAATTGCCTTTATTTATCGTAACAGGTGCAAGTGGGTCAGGGAAAACATATGTCATTAAGGAACTACGGAGATTGATGCCTGATTTTGATATTTTTGACCCTGATAGTCTTGTTGAATTTATTGGGCATGATTGGGAGAAAATGCGAAATATTTGGCTTAGGGTTGCACGAAATATCGCTCAAAGTGGGCGCATGACTATAATATGCGGAACAATGATGCCTTGGGATATTGAAAAATGTGCGGACTATCCATTTTTTAAGCATGTATATTACCTAAACCTACATTGTGATGAAGAAACTCGCGAGAAACGTCTTCGTGAAAGAAATTGGTCAGAGGAAGAGATTCAAAACCACAAAAACTTTGCAAAACGATTGCTTGAAATTGCTGATGAGGTCTATAACCCACCTATGCCTACTATTGATACAACGGATACTGATGTAACCGAAGTTGCCTCTCAGATAAAAGAGTGGGTTCTCCAATACGCTTGAACTAACAGGGAACATTAGTTGAACAGTACAAGAAGCAGATACTACGGTAGCTGCTCCTTGTTTTTATTAAGCTTACGGGCAGGATAATTCAATCGTTTCTAGAATATTCCCTGAGTTGAATAATTTTATAAACTGTGAATATAACGTTATCTGAAAAATACGAAAAGATTATTTTTTGAAGGGATGATTAAATTGAAGCAAGGGATATTAGTTTATCTAAATGGAACTTCAAGTTCTGGAAAAACCTCGATATCGACTGAACTGATAAACCAGAAAGAGATTCCTTTTTATCATTTATCAATTGATGATTTTTTTAATAATTACAATGATTTTATTAATAATAAATTTCCAGATGAACCTCCAAGAGAAATAGATCATCAAGTTGTCTCACAATTACTTGATGATTCCATATTCTCAGTGTACCATTCGACAATTAAATTGTTATCAGAACTGGGTTTTAATGTAATAGTAGATACCGTAATCGACAATGACAAGAGGTTTAATGAGTTTCTTGATCAATTTCTCGATCAGTCTACGTTATTTATAGGTGTAATATGCTCGAAAGAAGAACTCATAAGAAGAGAGCAAGCAAGAGGAGATAGAAAAATTGGACTGGCAGCTTCACAGTTTAGCAAAGTATATTGCTTTGATGAATATGACCTCGAAGTAAATACTGAAGATATGAACCCAAAAGAATGTGCCGAAAAAATATTAAATTTTATTAAGTCCGATAAGGAATACTCGGTATTTAAGAAATTAAGCAAAAAAAATGTTAGTGTTTCCTAGATGGCGTATCCAGATACCACCATATTCAAGCATTGGGGCTATCGCCCCTCAGCGTCCGAGGGATTTCGGGATTGAGCTAACGGAGAACGTTAGTTCAATAAACAGCGGCAGTTTTGGACTTAATATCTGAGTCCAAGGCTACCGCTGTTTCTATTTTTAAGCAGTCTAATCGATTTATTACTCGAGCATATCCCGCGACGATATGTTTCCTCTGACAGCGCATGTGGAGTGTGTGGTAAGGATATATCGGGATTGAAGAAAATGAAATAAGGTCATTGATAGCGCGTGCATCGATAGCGGCACCCAAGTGATAATGAAGCAGGCATAGACCAAAGCCCTATGCTACTGTCGTGTGTTTAGCAGCATCAGACCGGAGATTTTCTTTGTAAAATAGAATGAGACCCTTCCGGTTGGATATTGTCCAGCCGGAAGGGTCCGCATTTTTCTGTTTACGATTTTACTTAGCCAAATATTCGACCAACCTTACAAAGATAGTGGCTACTTCGGCGCGGGTGGCGGTGGCTTTGGGGTCAAAGAGGTTGTCCGGCTTGCCTAATACAATGCCGATGCCCCGCAGCGCCTGAACTGCTTCCAACGCCCATGAGCTGATCTCACTCTCGTCCGCGAAGGACTTAGATTGGCTTTCAGGTATCTCATAGCCCTTGTACTTCATGTAGTTGTACAGTATCACCAGCATCTGCTCGCGTGTCATCGGTGAATTGGGGTCAAACAGGTCTGCGTTTATACCGTTGACTATGCCGCTTTCGGCCGCCCACTCGACTGCCGCCGTGTACCACTGCCCGTCCGTCACGTCGCTAAAGCGGGAACTCGTGTATCCGGAGCGGTTTACGTTCTCAAGATTGGCCAGTACCTGCACGAACATTGCGCGCGTCATTGAGCTGCCCGGTGAGAAAGTCGTGGACGTCGTGCCGTTGAAAAGACCGTATGTGTAGGCGAAGTTTACGTAGCTGTAGAACCAGTCGTCCATGTTGACATCCCTGAAAGGATTGCCCGACATCACGAGGAAGCCCAGCGGGGTGTCGTCATCGAACACAAGCTCCGTACCCTCATGGATGTTCAACGACATGCCGTTGTCTAAGCCGACACTCGCGCCGCCCGGTCCTACCACAACCGCGCCGCCGCTCTGTATCTTCGAGCCGCCGTGGATATCCACTTGGTTGCCGTTCGGCAGGTTCACATGCGCGTCTCCGCCGCCCACTGTGACCGTACCATCGCCCGCTATCGTCGAGCCGCCCGGAATGGTCACTGTGCTGTTGCCGCCGGGTAGTGCCACTTCGGCGCTCTTGTCCGCCGGAATAGTCACCTTACCGTTTGAGTCTATAGTTGTGCCTTCGGGTACCTTAATCTTCGTCCCACCCTTGGTCGCAATCTCGCCGCCGCCGGGTAGGGTGGTGTTGCCGTTTTTGTCTGTGACCGCGGGCTTATCCTTAGGAGTATTCACTGTGTAGTTCGACTTCGACAATCCAGCGTCTGTCCCGGTGCCCGTATTGCCGCTGTTGCCACCAGAAGGATCGGGCACAATGGGAGTCGTCGTCTTCGTCGGCGTAGCCGTTGCACTGATCTCCGCGCCGTCGCCCTTCGCACTTACCGCAACGACCTTGAAGGTGTAGCCTTGGTCGTTTGTCAGGCCCATGAAGGTATATTTGGTCTCCGCCGCACCCAGTGTGACTGGCGTCACGTTGCCGTACCAGACCTTGTAACCCAATATCGCGCTGCCACCGTCGTCAGCCGGAGCAGTCCAGCTCAATGTGACCTGTCCGTCACCCGCCGTCGCCTTGAAGCCGCCCGGAGCACTGGGCACGTCCGTTTTTCTCTGCGCGAACATCCAATCAAAGACGTCTTTGTAGTCATTGTCCCAAGCCGACAAGTTAGAGGACTGCGCCGTTGGAGCTATGCTCCAAGTCCCCATAGTTATCTGGTTGTAAAGAACCGCAGCTTCAACCTCGTGCGCTACATAATCAGCCAGGACAGGGGTGTTGGCCGGATTCGGCCTCTGATTCGGCTGATCAAATTGATTGTAGGGCCACGTAAGAGCCTCATTGCTCTCAAAGCGCGAAGCCCTCGCGTTGATCATTTTCGGCATATTGGTGTTTATGAAGTTATTGAGGTTAGTCTGGTATACTCCAACGTTATTAGCATTTATAAACATCCAATAGGCCAGTTCGGTGTGAGCGGCGTTGGCGTTCGCGTTCGGTGAGCCGCTTACCGGAGACATAGGTGCGGCGGCCGCGAAGAAGCCGGGGTAGGCGTTAACTAAGTTGTTCGTATACTGGCCGCCCCATGAGAAGCCCGCCGCGTAAATACGATTAGGGTCTGCTGCGCCGCTAGCAACCAGATCGTCTATAACCTTCTTAACATTGCCTGTGGAGGGAGTAGACGTGCCATTATAGGAAATATTTAATATATGGCTGGCGTATTTTTCGGGATTTTCTTCCATTTTCTTCATTAGAGCGACCGAGCCGTTGGCGGATTTCATAGCCGCTTTTTGGTCAGTTGCTGCGTTTGTGCCGCCGCGTGACATGCCGTGGGTATAGACATATAGAGGCAATCCTTGCATAATGTTACCGCTTTCATCCTTGTGAAGGTAGAGAGCGCGATTGACCGAATTGCCCGTGGGTGTTGTAAACTTGTCAAGGATCGGATTCATAACTTTTTCCTGTTCAAAAACCACGTTGCGAAGCGGACTCCCTTCTGTCAATACAATCTCGCTGTTTTGGACGATGTTGTAAACCTGCTTTGTCGAGTTACTGCTGCCATCCAGCGTTATATTGCCGCCGCTCGCTGAATAAAAGTCAGACTCAACTACGATGTAACGGCCGCTTGCCAGTCCGGCCTGATAATCCGGTGAATTGCTTACCGTCCCCAGATAGCCGCGCACCTTCGGTTCGTCATTGGCGTATACCCTTGTGATTTTGCGCGTCCCTTCAAAGGTCACCGAGTCACCGTTCAGGGTTGTGTTCCTAGCCGAGACGGTAAACAAGCTCGGATTAAGCTGGGAGCCTAACGCTGCCTTCCCCTCGCCTAAGTCAATGATGACAGCCGTTGTGTACTCGCCACGGGCGAAGTTGTCATTCCATACGATAAAGGGAAGCATCTTCGCGTCCGGATCGTTTTTGAATGTCACATGAATTGTATGGTCAGCGTTAACATTTAAAAAGGTATAAGTGCCAGCGAATAGAGTCACGGCCTCGCCGTCTACCGTTACGGTATCCACAATTTTGCCGTGATTGGGGGTAAACGTAAATTCTTTATTTGAGCCATTATCTAGTCTCAGAACATCACCGGGTGGATTCGGCGTTATTTCACCGCCCGATCCCGCCGTGGCGGTGATTGAGAATCTGGTGTCCACTTCATTGGCTGAAGAGAGCTGCAGGCTGTCTATAAATGAAACATCGCTGGAATAAGCCGCGTCAGGAACTCCGAAACAGGAAACGACTTCATAGCGGTCACCGCCCTTTTCCGTCGAGTTATTGATATAAACCTCAAAGGTAAGCATGCCCTCCTCCAAGGTCAAGGTTCTTTTGGGTATTCTCATCTCCACGATATATCCTTTTTCCGTGATCTGGGTCCACGCAGCTCTTCCCGGAGCGGCCTGCCCTGAAAACACGCCCGTCGCGCTGACTCGCCATTGGTTTGAGCCTCCGGTTCCGGTGCCGACATAAAACTCCAGGCTGTCGTACTGGTGATCTCCACCGGCTCCCTGATATAGATTGCTGTCCTCCACAACTACGCGTGCATACAGGTAGTTGTGGTCCCAAAGGATTTTGGCTGTGCCTGTGGCATGGGGTCTGGAGTCGCCGGGCACAGTGCTTTTGTTGATTTGATGCTCCATTGTCAGGGCCCACAGTGGGTCGTCTGACCCGAGTTCGGGAGTTCCGAAAATGGCGGTCGGCGTTTCATTCGCTTCTGCGTTCTCGATGTTGTCAGTGTCGGCGGCATAGCTGGTAGGCATTAGCGACGCCATCATTACTAAGCAACAGAGGAACGCGAGCATGCTGCTAAATCGTTTTTGCATAAATGAAAATCCTCCTTATTTTTCGATTCGGTGCGCCCACGGCTTAACCGCATCGTATTCGGACACATTGTCAATTTGACAAACGCCCAACTATATGATGTGGTATATTTACCAGGTATTCAACCTGTCAAAATATAGAATCTATGGAAACGCTTGCTCCGAGAAATCTTTGAAAATAATCATGATTCAATTCAAATAAATGCTGATGTTAAAGTGGCTTATTTATCTCATATTGAAGGCGAAATTACAAAAAAAAAAATCAGTTGAAAGGAAAATAGAATTGGCTTTATAAGATACAGATTTTGTACTTGCAAAAGTATTGGTTTAATGAGCTATTTCTAATGAACTGATAAATCAGAAAGAGATTCTTTTTCATCATTTATCAATAGATGATTTTATCAAGGATTTTTTTAATAATAAATTTTCAGATGTTGAACCTACAAGAAAAGTAGATGAGCAAGTTATCGCACATATGCTCGAAAGAAGAACTCATAAGAAGAGAGCAAGCAAGAGGAGATAGAAATATTGGACTAGAAGCTTCAGCATCATTTTCTTCAAGGAAAAAAGGAAATATAAACAAATAAGCGAATAAAAATATGGATTATGATGCTATCAAAGGAGTAGAAGCGAAAATGCCTAATCAACTTAGCTCTCTTACCGTATTAATGGTATCCGATTTAGCAAAGTCTCAAAGCTTTTATCGCGATTCACTTGGTTTTAATGTAACCGATTGGTGGGCAGAGCGCGGCGGCTTGCATGGCGTTGCACTTAAGCTATTTCAAGCGGCCGACCCTTCGGATGTAAGGCCGAACCAGCGTCCAGCTGGCGGTGGTTATGCCGTGGATGTACAGGTTTACACAGAAACATGGGCACAATTGGATGCGCTGTACGAGGAGTTCCGCAGTAAAAATGTTATCATTTCCGTGGAGCCAATCATTTATGCAGATGGAGGACCATGGAAAGAGTTCGTCATCGAGGACCCGGATGGCTACCACTTTGCATTCGGCGGAACAGATGGCAACCCAGGCAACTAATATAGTGAAAAAAGCTGCCAATCAATGGATTCGGCAGCCTTTTATTAAAATAAGCTAGACGTTAACAGGAGTAGCCTCTACCATCCAGTCAAATGGATCTGCAATTTTGCCCATTTGAATGCCCGTTAGCGTATCGTAAAGCTTCTTGGAGATTTGGCCTGTCTGGCCTCCATTGATGACGAGAACATCATCCTGCCAGTTCAGTCCTCCAATAGGAGAAATAACAGCAGCTGTACCTGTTCCGAAAGCTTCCTCTAATGCGCCGCTGCGGCCAGCCTCATACAGCTCTTCGATCGTAATCGGACGCTCGACAACTTCAATATTCCAATGACGGAGCATATGAATGATGGAATTGCGAGTCACCCCATCGAGAATACTGCCGTTTAGTGCAGGCGTATGAACAACGCCGTTGATTTTGAAGAAAACGTTCATGCTGCCGACTTCTTCAATATATTTGCGATGTACGCCATCGAGCCATAGCACCTGAGAATAGCCTTTCTCTTTAGCAAGCTCCTGCGCTTTCAGACCAGCAGCATAGTTGCCAGCAGTCTTCGCTTCGCCAACGCCGCCCTTAACGGAACGAACATATTCGGACTCAACGAAGATTTTTACCGGGTTTACGCCTTCTGTGTAGTAAGCGCCTACCGGCGACATAATGATGATGAATTTATACTCTGTAGACGGTGCTACACCAAGCTGAGGTTGAGTAGCTATGACGAAAGGACGAATATAAAGCGACGTGCTAGGTGCAGTTGGAATCCAGTCCTTATCAACTGAAATAAGCTGCTTTAAAGCTTCAATGGTTGAATCGATATCGAGCTCAGGCACGCTGAGACGCTCGTTAGAGCGATTCATTCGTTGTATGTTTTTTTGAGGTCTGAACAGCAGTACGCGACCATCGTCGGTTTTATACGCTTTCAAGCCTTCAAAGATCGTTTGTCCATAATGAAACACTTTAGCTGCAGGGTCTAATACGATCGGTTGGTAAGGCAGAATACGCGGCTTGTGCCAGCCGTTGTCCGTCGAATAATCCATAATAAACATATGGTCCGTAAAATGATTGCCGAACCCAAGCTGGTCCACTTCTGGTTGTTGTTTCTTGTTTTTGGTTAACTCGATTTCCAATGATTGTAGCAAATGGCCCATCTCCCTTTATTGATCGTTAATTGAATGCTATCACTTCATGCGATATATTTAAAATATCTATTTTATTGAATGTCCATACCTTTAGGGTATGAACGGACGGAGTGATCGAATTGGACATGCGGCAGCTTAAATACTTCTTAACTATAGCACAAGAGGGACAGGTTACGCGCGCTGCAAAGCTGCTTAATATGGAACAGCCGCCTCTTAGCAGGCAATTGAAGCAAATGGAAGAGGAGCTTGGCGTCAAGCTGTTTGAGCGAAACGGCAAAGGGTTGATTTTGACCGATTCAGGAGAGCTGCTCAAGAAGAAGGCGGAGTCGCTGCTCTTGCAATTTGATGAATCCCTCAGAGAGGTAAAGGGGATGGAGGAGGGGGTTCGCGGAGTCCTGTCGATCGGGTCCGTTGTTTCCTGCATTTCCTTATTGCCCAAAAATATTGAGCTGTTCAGAGAAAAATATCCTCAAGTTACGTTTAAAATATCGGAGGGCGATCACTTCTATCTAGGTGAACAGCTGGAGAAGAGGGCCATAGATTTAGTTATCGCTCGGCTGCCGTTTGAGGCACAGAAGCATCCGCAGCAATACTCCATTATGCCGCTGCCATCAGATCCGTTTGTCGCCGTTATTCCAAGCTCATGGACGGAATATGCAGGAAAAGAAGCACTGTGTATGAAGGAGCTTGCCCAGTTTCCGTTTCTCACCTTGAAGACGGATCGAACGACTCGCATGCATGAGCAGGTCGTGAACGAGTGCAAACGGCACGGCTTCGTTCCTAATATTATATGCGAATGCTCTAGCGTCGCCATTATTATGTCCCTTATCGCTTGCGGCATTGGGGCAACCGTATTTCCGAAATCGGTTATGTCTTCTTTTCCAAGCACCGTCGTCAAAATGCTCAACATTGAGGATGCGGACTTTCAGTCGGGCGTCGGCATTCTGTGGCTGAAGGATCATTATTTGCCCAAGCGCGCGCAGCAATTTATTGAAAGCTTTCGTACTGAAGTGTAATAAAGGAGGAGAAAACACTTGGATCAGCTACCTATAAGATTAGCGGAAGCCAAGCTTCGTATGTATGAGCAGCAGCATGTTCTGGAGATGCTTGCAAACCTGCCGGAGCAGGATAAAAACAAGCTGGCTGCGCAAATTTTAGAAATTGATTTTGAGCGGATAGCCAAAGCTTTAGCTGGCCGCAGCGAAACTAAGAAGCTGAACAACGATACGATATCTTCGATACCTTTTGAAGATTGGGAAGATTTTGATCAGGGAGAAAAAGCGGCATATACCGAAAAGGGCTGGGAGCTGCTGCGAGCTGGAAAAGCTGGAGTTATCGTTGTTGCTGGCGGGCAGGGCAGCAGGCTTGACCATGATGGGCCTAAGGGTACGCTGGATATTGGACTTCCATCCCATAAATCTTTATTTCAGCTTCAAGCAGAACGGCTGCTGTATTTATCGAGAAAAGCCGGCAAGTCTATCCCATGGTATATCATGACTAGCCCCGATAATCATGAAGCAACGAAGGCATTTTTTCATTCCTTGCAATACTTTGGTTATCCATCAAAGGACTGTTTCTTCTTCCAGCAAAATACGATGCCTGCGCTCGATCATGACGGTAAGCTGCTGTTATCGGAGGACGGAACACTTATGCTGGCCCCAAGCGGCAATGGCGAATGTTTCGCGTCGCTAAAACGCACAGGAGCTATTGCTGATATGAAACAAAGAGGTTTAGAGTGGCTGTTTTATTATAATGTAGACAATGCGCTTATAAAGGTCGCAGACCCTGCTTTTATTGGACTAGCTGCGTCACGCAATCAGATGGTTGCAACAAAGGTTATCGAAAAAACGGATGTTGACGAGAAAATCGGGGTTTTATGTTTGAAAAATGATCGTCCGGCCGTGCTCGAGTATAACGAAATTCCGTCATTCATCAAGGATAAAAGAACGAATGACGGACGATTGTTTTATAGCTTAGGGCATATATCTATCCATTTATTTAAGCTGAACTTCATAGAAGAGCATGCAGATACGGATATTCCTTTCCATGTTGCCTCCAAAAAGATGAAATACATGGACGCCGAAGGAAGCATCATCACACCTACGGAGCCAAACGCCTATAAGCTCGAACGCTTTATTTTTGATTTTTTTCCATTGGCCGATGAAGTGACTGTTGTGCAGGGGACCCGTGAAGAGGAATTCGCTCCAGTCAAAAATAAATCGGGTGAAGACAGTCCGCTTAGTGCACGCAAGCTCGTTCAGTCGCTTCATCGAAGCTGGCTGCGCACCGTTGGTGTGTCTGAAGAGCAGCTGCAAGGTCGTGATATTGAAATTTCGCCATTAATTTCGTATAACGGCGAAGGCTTGAAAGCGGAAGATTGGAGCTCTGACTGATCGCTAACGAACTCCAGAGTCGCTATATAATCAAATTAGACTCATTTTGGTATGTAACGAATCCCACTGGCGCTATTTAACCTTGTGGCTGCATATTTTGAGGCCATTTTGCTGAATAGCGTTACTAGAGTTCGTTAGAATTTAGAAAACGGTCATTTGTTCGAAATAACGTCTCCTGAGTTCGTTACATGTTTTGAAACCATTCAAGCACCAGTACAGTCGAAATATAGGGCTGCGTTTACTTATTGTATAAAAAGATATCAACAAGGGAAATGTTTACATTACGAACGTGTGTACGGTATTATTGAGGTGGCTGATTATTCATGTTTATTAGCTAATAGAATAGACTTCTTTCTAAAGGGAGATGATCTGATGAATACAGAACACGTAACATCTACCGATCAATTGCAACAAAAACTAGACAATCATTGCAATTGTCTAGCTAAGCTAGGTTATCTTAACGGTTGTGTATTGGTTGCATCCGAGGGACGAATCATCTTAAACAAGGGCTATGGGATGGCAAGCTTTGAGCTTGATGTTCCGAATGACCCGCAGACGAAATTCCGTATTGGCTCGATTACCAAACAATTTACGGCAGCAGCAATCGTTATGATGCATGAACTGAAGCTTTTGAACGTAGAAGACCCGATCTCCGAGTACCTCCCCAGCTACCCAAATGGCGATAAAATTACGATTCATCACTTGCTAACACATACATCAGGAATTCCGAACTACACAGGCCTAGAGGATTTTGTACCAAAGATGAGGCTTGTTTCTTCTACAGACGACCTCATTGCCAGATTTGCAGACAAGCCCTTGTTGTTTGAAACGGGGGAGAAGTTTGATTACAGCAATTCAGGTTATGTGCTTCTTACAGCAATTATCGAGAAAATATCTGGACGCACATACGAGGACTATATCTACCATGCCATATTGAAGCCGCTCGGAATGATAAATACCGGTTATGATCATGCTAAGAAAATATTGAAAAACCGTGCATCCGGCTACGAGGTTTGGGGTGAAGTAGTGAATGCAGAGTTCCTTGAAATGACCATTCCATCCGGCGCTGGAGGCATGTATTCGACCGTTGAGGACCTTTATATTTGGGGACTGGCGCTGCATTCACATAGGCAGATCAGCGAGAAGGCTTATGCGAGCATGACGACACCTTTCAAAGATACATATGGCTACGGATTATTTATATATGAGGAAGAAATTATGGGCAGCCTCAGGAAAGTTATCGGCCATGGCGGGGGCATTAATGGTTTCTTAACCGAAATGAGGCATTATAAAAAAGAAGATGTAACGGTAATCGTTTTATCCAATCTAATAACGACGCAGGTAGGACCGATTAGTCAGCAGCTGGCGCGGCTTGTTTTGGGCGAGGAAGTGCAGCTTCCGATATCGCATACGCCAATCAAGCTGGAAATTAATCAGTATAACAATCTCGTTGGCAGCTATGATGTGGAAGGGGAGACAGGCTCGCCATTAATCATTTCACAAGAGCAAGAGAAGTTTTATCTCACCCAAAATACGTGGTTTAAATTTGAGCTATGTCCTTATTCCGCATTAGAGGGAGAACTGCTGTTTTTCTTGAATGGAATGGACGGAAAGATAACTTATACCGATACCGGATCTGTACCAGAAATAACGGTTCAGCTGTTTGGCGGTGTCAAAAAAGCAGTGAAGAGCGTTAAGTCATGATTCAAGCCGTTATTTTTGATTTAGACGGTACGCTGCTGGATCGTGATCGTTCCTTATTGAAGTTCGTAGAGGAGCAATTCGAGAGATTGATTAGACCGAACGTCGAGGTGGATAAAGAGAGTTATATTAAAAGGTTCATAGCATTAGACAGTCGTGGCTATGTTTGGAAGGACAAAGTATATCAAGAGCTCATACGAGAGTTTGAGCTTAGGCTGGACTGGAATGAGCTGTTAGACGACTATAAGATAGGTTTCTCAAATCATGCGGTTTCATTTCCTAATATGATTGAACTGCTCGATAGCCTTAAGGAGAAAGGCTATAAGCTGGCGATGATTACGAACGGATTCGGCGACTTTCAAGCGAGCAATATTCAGGCACTCCAAATCGCTCATTATTTTGATGAAATTCTTATTTCGGAGCGGGAGGGCCTCCGCAAGCCTGATCCCGCTATATTCCTGCGAGCTGCGGAAAAACTGAATGTGGCGACAGAGGCATGTGTTTATGTTGGAGACCATCCAGTCAATGACATCACTGCGAGCAAAGCGACAGGCATGAAGGGAATATGGAAGGAAGACAACTATTATACGGAGTCATTTGAGTATGACGCGAAGGTGAAGGACTTAATAGAAATTAGACATCTAGTTGAACAATGGAAATAACGGAGGAAAACTAAAATGGAGCTAAGGCCGAGGGTTTGTGCGGCAATTATTCGTAATGAGAAAATTCTGATGGTCTTTCAAGATCATCCCCTCGAGAATCGGAGCTTCTGGACATTGCCCGGCGGTGGCGTAGAAGCTGGGGAAACGAATGAGGAAGCAGTTATTCGTGAGGTTAAGGAAGAAGTCTGTCTAAATGGCAAAGCGGAAAGACTATTATTTGAAGCGGAATATTCATTAGGGCCGGATTATTGCTACCTTGTTACCGTTGATGCGAAGGAAGAGGCACAGCTTGGAGTAGACCCTGAGCTCTCTGCTGATGAGCAGGTATTGAAAGGAATCGCATGGTTTACATTAGAGGAAAAGAAAAACGATCTGCAGGTGTCTAGAGTCATTGCTTGTTTATAGCTCTTTTCGCCATCTATGAAAAATTAGTTGTAAAATGGTGAATTCACCTTTACAATAATAGGAATGACTGGAAGGGGTGGGAGTATGAAGACGATGATAGAGGCGCTTCGGGAAAGACCTCGATTATCATTTTTATATTTCCATTCTTATATGAAACACTAAAGCGATTGCTGCTTTAGTGTTTTTTTTTATACTTAAAAACGCGAAGGAGTGTTTTAGAAATGATGAGAGAACAATTGGCGAAAGCAATCTATGAAGCAGCCTATTTAGAGGGAGAGTTTAAGCTGCGTTCAGGTCAAACTTCGAATCACTATTTTGATAAATACTTATTTGAGTCCAATCCTAAGCTATTGGCTGAAATTGCAGAGAAACTGGCTCCTTTTGTACCCAGCGATACCGAAGTATTGGCGGGGCTCGAAATGGGCGGCATTCCGATTGCAACAGCTCTTTCGCTGAAAACAGGCATTCCTGCCGCATTTGTAAGGAAAGAAGCAAAGAAATATGGCACCTGTAAGCTTGCTGAAGGAGTAGACATAGCAGGGAAAAAGGTCTGTATTATTGAAGATGTGGTTACAACAGGAGGACAAATTCTTATCAGCACGGATGATCTGAGGAAATATGGGGCTGAGATCAAGTCGGTTATGTCGGTTATTGAACGAGAGCCGCTGGGCAGGAAGAATCTCGAAGAGGCGGGATTAACCTACATTTCTTTATTCCATATCGATGAGCTGTTGCAAGCTTCGACTAAGTAATACTTAGTAATTCCAGAGGAACTAGTACCCTTCATAAGAGAAAATGATAGCAAGCTGCTATTAAATTGATTGGTAATTTGAATTAAAATTCGTTAATATGTATTAATATGCAAAAATCTTGACGAGCATGGATTCTATTCATTCTATATAGAGTAAGGGGCTTATGAGGTGAGAATTTCATTAGAGCTGGTTCCAAGAGACGAGGCCCAGCTGAAGGCGGAGCTGGATTTAATTAAAACACAGTTTCCTGCTATCAATACAATTAATATTCCTGATTTGACAAGGTTCGAGCTGCGCAGCTGGGAGGCATCCTGCATTTGCAAACCTCTATATGAGTCTAGCATTCCCCATATCCGGGCCATGGACTTCGACTGTGTAGAACCGCTGCAATTCATAGAACGCTTAGACAAACATAACATTACTGAGGTGCTCGTCGTAACCGGCGATGTTCCAAAAAATAGCGAGAAGGTTGTTTATCCGACGACTTGTTTAGACTTGATTGCCAAGATCAAGAAGGATTACCCCCATATTAAGGTGTATTCAGCGATAGATCCTTATCGTGGCAGCATGGACGAGGAATATGAGTATGTACAAAAGAAGCTTGAAGCGGGAGCAGACGGTTTCTTCACGCAGCCATTTTTTGACCTGAGCTTGATGGAGCAGTATTCAGATATGGTGAAGGGCTCCGAAATTTTCTGGGGCGTATCGCCGGTCGTATCGGACAAATCGCAAAAATATTGGGAAACAAGAAATCATGTTGTATTCCCAGCTGATTTTCAACCGACGCTTGAGTGGAATATCGATTTTGCGAGGCAAGCATTAGCGTTTACGAAGAAGACGAACAGCCATATTTATTTTATGCCGATAAAAGTTGATTTGCGGGCTTATTTTGATGGAATCTTCAGTAAAGTACTCGTATAAAGTAAAATGCGAATGGAAAACAAATGACGGCTGTCTCCAAAGGCAACATGCCAAGAGGAGCAGTCTTTTTTTGTGTTTTTATGAAAAAAACTTCATTGGCTGCAAGATTAGAATAATGCTACAATCGTTCAAGTGTGGTCATTTGGAAATGTAAGGAAGTTCAGATATCGTACAATATATTAAAAAAGGGTTGAACACGATATGGCTATCAGAGCCAAAACGGTCATTTTCACTATATTGCTTGTGCTAGGCTTGCTGCTTCGCTGCTATTATACGGATTGGGATAAAAAGCTGACGGGTGACGAGGTTGGCTATAATAAAATGGTGCTGCAGCTGCTTCACGAGGGCGTTTACGGATATGCGCCATATGCTTATTCAGAAAAACCTAATGCGTTTACAACGCCAGGTTATCCTCTTTTTTTGGCTGGCTGTTATGCCGTATTTGGATATGCGGGAGATCGTCCCCCAGTCGTACAAATTCAGGCGCTGCAAATATTGATTCAGCTTATATGCGCAGTTATCATGTATAGGATTGCGAGACGAATGTTTGCGCATACGGGCATTAGTCTGTTGATAATGGCTTGTTATTTATTGCATCCCACGTTTATTTTATCGCCAATGTATCTTTTAACAGAAACGTTATACGGTTTATTTTTTCTATTGTTTATTTATCTTTTAGTGAGGTGTGCACAGGAGACAAAGCTTAGATGGTTTCTATCACTAGGAGTAGTCTTCGGCATTTGTGTACTGATTCGTCCAACGATCGTTCCCTTTATTGTAGTTTTGCTAGCTGGTGTAGCGGTATACGGCAGAAAACATGGAATGGCAGCTGTGCTAAAAGCGATCTCCGTGATTACGATTGGATTTGCTGCAACGATGCTGCCCTGGTGGATTCGCAATTGGATGACCTTAGATAAGATGCTGTTGCTCGCGGAGCAGACGGGAAATCCGTTGTTATGGGGCTCTTATCCTTTTGAACGGAGTCCTCATGTTGACGTTAAACAAGATCCCGCGGAAATGGGGAGAATAGCTTATGAGCGAATCATCAGTGGTTTCCGCAATGAATTTTTCACTTACCTGAGCTGGTACAGCTGGGGCAAGCTGCTAATTTATATTAGTGAGATTTTTCCGGGTTTAGGATATATAACAGTAAATAAGCTATTGTCCAAGCTGATAACCATTTTGCATATGATCGTTATGGTCATTGGTTTGGGTGGACTCATGAAGATCATTATCCTTGAAAGAAGAAATGCGATGTATATGATGATTGCATTGCTCGCCGTGTTTAGCATACTGCTGTATCTTCCCTTCTCGCCTACGCCAAGATATTTTTATCCGACGATTCCGCTTTGTTTCTTGGGACTGGGATATTTGCTTTCATGCACCATAACGTCTAAGGGCAGACCAATTAAAAATGAAGGTAATCGAGCATAGTTGCTTTAAGGCAAGGACGTTTTATAATAGATAGAACTAAATGTAATATAGCGTTTTATTCGAATATAAGCAGTTGGAAATAAAGTATGAATAAGGACTTTAACAAAGGTGGTATTTTGGTCAATGGCAAAAGGAAAATATTATGTCGTCTGGGTTGGCAAGAAAACAGGGATATATACTTCATGGCCCGAGTGCCAAGCGCAGGTTAGCGGAGTACAGGATGCGAAGTTTAAATCTTTCGAGACGAAGCAGCTGGCGGAAAAAGCTTTCCAAGATGGCTGGCGCAGTCATTGGGGGACAGGCTCAGGCAAAGCTGCTGCTTCGAGCGCAAAAACAGGGAGCAGCGTAAAGCAGCCTGTACTGCTACAGGAAGAAACGGCTTCTATTGACTATGATAGTATTTCTGTTGACGTGGGTTTATGGTTACTAAAATAAGTGTACAGAGTTAATAGAATCAAAGAATACTTTGGTTCTTTTTTTATACAGCGATATAGTTTATGGTGACTATTATTTTTGTCCATAAATTTAGACGGTGTTCAGAGTAGAATGTAGCAATAACATTGGAAAGTGAGATTAATGTTGAATAAATAGAATGGAGCCTTAGTGTGGGGGGGCTCTGGGGAAATTGATACGAAATATTTCATCTCCGTTTAATAAATCTAAATAAGAAAAGGGTATTTGGGAATAATTAAAGTGATAGAAAAAAAGTGTAAAACACGATTAGATATCTTATAAAGAAGTAAGCTCTATATTAAGGAGATGTTCAGTAAAGAAGTACACATACGGGAGATGAAAATTGGAGTCGAATAATATCAATTCTGTAATCATCGTTGGTAAAGTCCTAATATTATTGTTATATTAATAGCAGATATATGCTACAATTAAGCAACAAAATTTTACAAAATTATTGCAATTAAAATGAAAGCAAATAAACTTTCAGTAGGAGCGTCTGATGATTACTGGTAAAGACAAATTTGAGCTTTTTAATAACTTTAAAACCTTTGCAGAATCATATGGATATATAGTGAAAGATATAAAAGAAATCAGTTACGGCCTCCAGTTCGATTTATCATTAAACAAAAAGAATGGGGTCATACGGATTTATGAAGGAAAAAAAGGTGTAAGATTTGATTTTTCTCAACTAAAAGATTCGGATTTTCTTTCAACGATAGAAAGTTTAATATCTTCAAATGGTCAAATCGAAGTTACAAAGTCACCCACTACAAAAGCAAATAAAACCACTAAAGCCACAAAATCTAGCAAACCTCCATTATCTTCAGAAGAATTCCCCGAAGAAATAATTGGTATCGATGAATCAGGTAAAGGTGATTATTTTGGTCCATTAGTAATAGCTGGCGTGTTTGTTTCCAAGGGGAATGTAGAATACCTCAAACAAATAGGTGTGATGGATAGTAAAAAGTTATCTGACAAGCAAATTGCTGAGTTATCGGTGAAAATTAAAAAGCTTTGCCCTTATACAATAGTAACAATAGGAAATAAAAAATATAATGAGCTTTACGATAAAATTAACAATCTAAACAAGCTTTTAGCATGGGGACATGCTAGGGCAATTGAAAACTTGATAGAGAAAACGGCTTGTCAGTTTGCTCTTTCCGACCAATTTGGCGATGAGGGCCTTATCAAGAAAGCTTTACTAGACAAAGGGAAAACCATTACCTTATATCAAAGGCATAAAGCTGAAGAAATTATTTCTGTTGCAGCAGCCAGCATTCTTGCGAGAAATGAATTTGTTAGCCGATTAACTATACTCTCTAATGAGTATAAGTTAAAGTTGCCAAAAGGAGCTTCAACACAAACGGTTCAAGCAGCAAAACAGTTTGTTTTTGAACATGGGAAACAAGAACTAATAAACATTGCCAAATTGCATTTTAAAACCACAGGACAATTATAATAGTAAAAGGTGATGTAATGAACACTGTGTATCAACAAAAGGAACAGGCAAACTCCTTAAGAAAATTGGGCAATGTGGAAGAAGCATTGCCTATTTACAAAGAATTGTGGAATAGTTCTAAGGACAAATTTGATGCAGCCGGATACTTACATTGTCTTCGCAAGTTAAAGAAATACGAAGATGCTTTTCTTTTAGCAAACGAATGTGAAAAAATCTTTGTTGACTTTAAATGGTGTCGAGATGAAATCATTTGGACCTATATAGGTTATTTAAAACAAGTTAAAGAAAATGAGGCTATAACTAACACCCTTTCTATAGCATACAAAATAATGAATCTAGACCCAGAAGACCAACAAAAAAACACAACAGTGTTAGCCGTGCTTAAAAAGGCTAAACAATTCAAGAAGTGGAACATTGCGGTCCAATGGGTCGATAAAATAAATCCCGATTCTTTAGATAAAAAAACTATGATAGATGAAAAGGGACGCCCAGGTTGGAGCTATCACTTACTATGGCATCAACATAAGGTTCGTTGTCTGATTCTCCAAGAAAAATATCATGAAGCCATTCAATTGGTAGGAGACATTATAAGCCAAGCAAATCAGCAAGCAAAGTTTTTTAGAAGCTTAGAAGCCCATGCTTATGCAAAATTGGGTGATACAGCTAAGGCAATTGAAATCCTAGAGGAACTTTGCAGGAACAAAAGGGTAGAATGGTGGATTGCGAACCAACACGCGACAATTTTAAAAAACGCTGGTGAAAGAGAAAAAGCTCTTGAAAAGATGTACTTGGCTGCAACACTTTCTTTCAAACTAGAAAGCATAGTTACTATGCTATATGAAATCGCAATTTTGTGTAAAGAATTAAATAGAATGGAAGAATCGTACTATCATCTAATGTTATATAAGTTTATAAGGGAAAACAATAAATGGGCAGTAAAAGAAGATGTAGAACAGCTCATTATTGATACCAGTACTGGGCTTCCCAATACAAAAAGTATAAATTATAAATTTGTTCTTACACAATGTAGAGCATATTGGGCAACGGGCTTTAATAGTTTAAAAGATGTTATAGATGTTAAAAGAAAGAATCAACTGAGAAAAGCATTAAAAGGGGACCTTATACAAGTAAAAGAAGATAAACCATTCTGCTTTATAAAAAGTCAGGAAGAATCATTCTTCTGTTATAAATCTGATATTAAGGGTGAGCCGAAGGAAGGCATTAGAGTGAGGTTTGATGTTATTCCAACTTTTGATAAGAAGAAACAGAAAGAGTCCTGGAAAGCTATTAATATTGTTTTAATATAAGCAATCTTATTTTAATTTCACAGTTTGAGGAGAATGAGCAAATGAGTAAAGGAACCTATAAAGGATTGCATGTAGATAAGGAAAAGCTTCCTGACTGGATAACGGAATTTGCTGATGCTAATTTTTCAACTAGTGAGGTCTCGGACATAAACCTAATAAGTGGTACGCAACATAGATGTATTATTAAAGGTGATGAGAAAGAAGTTTCTCTAGATTTCTATTTTAGCAAAGGAAAGACTACAATGCTTCCAGTAGGGAAAAATAAAGATATTAGCATAAAACTTGCTGATTTTATCATGAATAAAATTGAATATAAAAATGCCGATATAAAGAGTAAGTCACATTCCATTAAGTCAGTTGAAAAGGAAGCTTTTCAAGAGTTAATTGAATATCTCACTCAATTACAAGGAATTGGTTTAATTAAAGAAAAAAGAAATGAAGTAAACAAAAGTCGAATGCTACAATTTTCTAGTAATATTGGAGACAAAATCACCCTGGTGTATTTTGATAACAAAACTCTGCAAATACAGGGTAAACCGATGTATCTGTATCACGAAGTTACTATTTTCCTTTCGGCATTCATTGATTTTGACCAAGTTATTGCAAACCAGAACGAACATCTAGATGTTAAAGTAACTGCTTTGGAAGTTCGGAACGAAATGAAGGAATTATTGCCTTGTGCCTATAATATCTTAGATGATAATCTTAAAAAGATATTAGCCGGTTCTTTAATGCTGCAAAAGGTGGATATGCCATTTGAAGATTATTCTCCGATAGTATTTCCGGCTTTAAAAGTGTTAGAGGGCTATTTAAAGGGTATATTAAGGAATAAGGGGATAATTGTTGGAAAAGAAGGTTTTGGAGGTACATTTCAACCAAATGGGCCAAAACATGTTTTAAACTTAAGAAATAAGAACATAATTAATGATGGTGTAACGACTTCTGTAGTAGAAGCATTGTATGATTATTATAAAAAGAATAGGCATGTGTTATTCCACGTTAGTGCGATTGATGCGGATACCAAAATAATTGAGACTAAGCAGGAAGCTGACCTGATTATTTCAGATGTTTTATCATTAATTGAAACAACTCACATGGACTTACAATCTGTTTCCAAATGATAAAATTCCTTTTCATTAAAAAGGTGCGATTACATGTTAAAAAACTATGAAATTCAAAAAAGCGGAAATAATGAAGGGTATCCATTTATAATTTTTTCCACATCTTATATGAGCCCGATTGATGATATTATATGTATTGAACATGACTTACAATCCCAATATAAAGGGAAGGTTCTTTTTGACCTTCTTCTATCAAATGGGGTGTCATCGAACCGGTTTGTGGAAGCTGAATTTAATGGAGAACACTTTGATTATTCTTCCTTCAAAACACTAAGAAGTGTTTGTATAGCAATTAAGAAGGAGTCGACAGAATTCTATAAAAACCATACTGATTTCTTAGAAAACAGCACATTGCCAAATGCATATCAATACTTAATCAAAAAAGGCAAGGTGTTGTAAATAAAAGAATATATTAACTTGAGTAATCAAATATTGATTACTCATTTTTTTTTGATATAGAATTATTATCTTATATTATATATGACTATTTTTTGCGCTTGCTTAAGTGTGATGGTTTAGAGAAATCTTTAGATTTTTGTTCAGAAGTCACGGCATGTGCCGATTCAAAAACACATTAAATTCGATTTAGAAAATCAATTGTACCAATAAGCCATAAATTACGTTACAGAAGCTTTATAATGCGGATATGTTGGTTTTGTTCTAGTGTAGTGATTGCAGCCGGTAGAGCCTGTGCTGTAGCCGTCGGAATACTAATTTCATCTACAGCTGAGGAATATACAAATATTAAACTCCGCCAATACTGGTTCATTTTCTAGATTGTTATCGAGGTATAGTTTTCAGCGAGTTCAATGAATATAAAAGGAGCAACCACATCTGTTCCATTCAATTTTTCTCTGTTTGTAAATTTATTTGACTTGATTAAATCATTCCTATACTTCGTTTAACAGTTTGAAGTTTTTAGCTAGGGAGAAAGCTTTTCATAGAGGCAATTTACTTGTGCTATTATTATAATATAGCAATGCTTTTATTAAATGTGGGGGAGGTTTTACTATTTTTTGTCCTTATTGTTCTAAGAGCATACATTTTGACAGTGAAAATGATATGGCATTTCCTGCTGACGAAGACTATGAAAAGGGAATAGGTTTCTCTGCTGGTTTCTGCCCAGCGTGTAGTGAACTTATTCTAATTTATCAAGAAGGGGAGTACTATGTCTCTTCTCAAGGTAATATTACATCAATTCATAATCCGACCGTAGTAAAGCTTGTATATCCACTAGGAAAAGTCACAAAAACATTATCTGATGAAGTTCCAGCAATGTTTAGAAGTGATTATGATGAGGCCGTACTAGTACTTCCGATAAGTTGTAAGGCTAGTGCTGCGTTAAGTCGAAGATGTTTACAGAATTTTTTACACAACAAATTAAACATAAGAAAAAAAAACTTAGCTCATGAAATAGATGAATTCTTAGCGACCCAACAAGTGCCTACTGTTATTTTAGATGCGGTAGATGCTGTTCGAAATATAGGTAACTTTGCTGCGCATCCTTTGAAGAATACAAATACTGGGGAAATAGTTGATGTCGAACCAGGTGAAGCTGAATGGCTTCTTGAAGTGCTCGATTTATTATTTGATTTTTATTTCATTCAGCCTAAAAAATTGGAAGAACGGAAAACAGCATTAAACGCTAAATTAAAAGGACTAGGTAAACCGATTATGAAATAAAAAAAATAATACTTTATTGAGATTGATGTTAACCAATATCTTTAAAAAAGTCACAGGGTAATCATGATTGACCTATTAGAGACACTTAAAGACACAGCGGTTGTTCAAGGTACCTCTATAAGGTCCTAGACAACCGCTGCTTGTTTTAATTATCGGTTAACATTATTTTAAATTCTCTGATGTATTCGTCTGATTCTCATTCGTCTAGATGTATCTAACGGACATTGGATGAATGCCCGAAGTGAATGTGGTATTACTCTGGAGGTCGAGATAATCTTTGAAATACTTTTAATCTATAATTTAGTTGTAATCAGAACACCAATTTCGCTTATTTTCAGCTCAATATTATTAAGAGTTTCATCAATTTTTTGGAAATAAAAATTATTTTCATATAACCCGTTCCATACTTCATGTTTTTTATTTCCATACACGGTGGTCTGTAATAGTAATTCTGAGTACTCATTTTGATATTGCCTTAATAACTCGATTTCTGTAATTGTCTTCTCTTCCTTCTCCTTCAATAAATCTATCATTTTATCCACTTCATCTTGACGTATCCATTTACGTTTTAAATCAAAATATAAGGTATTAAAAACACTATCAAACTTATTTAATGTTTCAATAATATTAGTCTGAAATATAATATCGTTAATGAAATGTGCTTCATTAAAAGTATCTTGATTTAACATGTCTAGGAAGTGAAGCTGAGTATATCTATTTTCTGACATTATACCTTGCAAAAATAAATTTCCGTTTAAATTACTAGAGATTTCGTTAGGAATGCTTAAGTCTTTTCCTGCTTCTTTCAATCCATCAGCAACACGTTTAATTGATATCAAATTTTCTTTAATTTTAATAATTTCTAACTTTATTTTTGTAAGGTGAGGTAGTTGTGCTATTTCCCTATTAATTCGATTCTCTTCTTTTTGAGAATTAATTTGTACTCTAGTGATAATTAAAGCAACGACACCACCTATTATTCCGCCTGAGTAGTTGCTTAAAAATCCCATCCAATCAGAAAGATTACCTGATAAGCCAGGCATCTTCCAAGAAAATAGAATATAGTTCAGGAATAAAGGCACTAATAATACAAGAATAATCATTGAGGTAACGGGATTATTATTTACGAATTTTGTAGTGTTCTTAATCATTATATTCTCCTTATTCTAAATTCGATTACGATAACACTTTGGTATCTAGGGGAACTCAAATCGGGTCCGCATTCACCGGTTAGGAGCATCTCTGAAATTAAATTGCTGTTGGTACCTATAAATCCCTCATCCAAATTCGATTCGTAAGGCTCATTTATTACTTTTGCGATTTTTGATTTTGTATCTCATTCATTCGGCGTATATGCTCATCGTCAAACTTATTACTACATATTGTTTCTTCCGGATTGTTCCTCACAAAGTTTCAGATGAAATCATGCTTTATAAAGTTTAAATGAGTACTAAAACTTACATATCTTCTCTAGAAAAATTAGACCGATAAATTAAAGCTTCAATAATGCATTCAGTATTACTTTGAATTCTTCCCAAGGTAATCCTGATTCTCTTGCTTTTGATAACGTGCCAGAAAGTTCAATATCTGGATTTACAAGAATTTTCAGTGCTTGCCCACGAATATATTCTGCTAATTCGCTTGAATAGAATTCAGTAGAACTTTGTATTTCATTATTACTAAAAAAACAAATCGTATCAATAAGCTTGATTTCTTGAGAAACCTCCAATATCAATCCCCATTGTACTTCACTTCCTTTAGTGCTTTTGGACTCTCCAATAACAATAAAATTAATATCATCGTTGAAACTTAAGCAAATTTCTATTTTATGCGTAAATAAGAATGTTTCTGGATTGGTGACTAACTTAGCAACGTCGATTTCCAAAGCTTCAGCAATTTTTAAAATTAATTTAAAAGTGGGGTCACGTTTTCCATTTTCGATTTCACTAATACTAGAGATGCTTGAACTAGATTTATCCGCTAATTGTTGAATTGTTAATCCCTTTTCTTTCCTAAAAGTTCGTACGTTTTGTCCTAAATAATTCATAAGTTACTCCTGTTCTCATAAATATCCATTCTCATTATAATCTTACTGTATATAAAAATCAATTTCTTGATAATATAAAATTTCTGTATATGATAAATTAACGACTTGAAAAAAGAAAAAAATTTGATATACTTACTCCAGTGGTGATAGTAAAAGATAGTAAGATACTTGGAAATATCAATTTTAAAGAAAAATGGTGATATCGCCTAAGCATCAACCATCTAAGTATATAGAATACATACTGAAATTGTGAGAGGGGGTATTTTAATGTTTGTTATTAAAGAGGATACATCACTGGGAGCAGTATATAAATTGATTGGTAGTAATAACAAATTAATTCAAACTTCAGGAGCAATAGGATTCGTTCGTATACATGAAGGTTTTACGTATTTTATTATTACTACCTTAAACGGTTACATAATAAAGGTTGCGAATAAATACTTAAATATTATACTTCGTAACGGAAGTTTCAAAAAACGCGAACAAGCATTCTCGGCTTTAAAGTTGTTTTATTCATTTCTTGATTTGTACCATATAAACAATTATGAAAAAGGTTTAGAAAGTAATGTTGTAGCCAGTTTGGTTGAATTTCTAGAAGGTGGTTACAAAAAAGGGAATTTAATTGACTTGAACTTAAAGACAACTAGAAGGAATCTCACGATAAACATTTATTTGTCCGTAATAAGGGACTTTTATAGACAAATGTTTAAAGTTAATGATTCTGAACTCCATCAAAAGTCAACTTATTCTAAATATAGTGGAGGCGGTTTTTTTGGCCATGCTAATAAAACAAATTTTGAGAGATATGATGTAAATAAGAGAATTAGAGGAGATTCTTCACCACCTAAATATATTAAGAAACATGAATATAGAACAATCATAGAATTAATTGAGCAAAAATATAGCATCCGTGAAAAGGTTATCATTATGTTAAGTTATGAGTACGGATTTCGTATTGGAGAAATCTTAGGATTGACTTTTGAGGATATTTTAGAAGGAAGAAACGGCGCTCATAGCTTATATCTACGTAACCGTCTATCGGATAACCCTAGTCAATATGCTAAGAGTTCAATGAAGATTATAAGAAAAGAAGATTATTTGAAACAAGTCTACCAAGAAGAAAACATTGGTTATCAAGTTATTAAAATTGATGATGAAATGTTTGGACTTCTGTATGAATATATTGATGAATCAAGAGATGAAATACTTCTAAACAGCTCGGATAAAAAGAGAAGCAATTTGGAAACGAAAGGGATAGCAGACAAAGTCACTGTAAGGAAGGATTTAGATAGAAATTATTATGTTTTTTTAAACAAACAACATTACACCCCATTAACTCAAACAGGGTGGAATAAGATATTGAGGGAAATCTTTAAAACAGTAGGTATAAAAGTTGATGAGAAAGTAAGAAAAAACAATCTAAGCCACCGCTTCAGGCATGGGTTTGCAATGTATAAGGCTTGTGTTGAGAATTATAGCGCGGAGCAATTAGCGAAAGCACTTCGTCATTCAAGTACTCAGACAGTTCTAAAGTATTTTAATCCGGATGATGAAGATAAATCGGAGCTGCTGAGAAATCAGAGAGAATATGCTAAAAGGATGGGGATACTTTTTGATTAGATTAGTGTTGACCAACCAAGAAAAATTAAATGTTATCAAATATATCAAGGATTCATTTCAAGATATAGAATTAAAAACGTTTCTTACTAATTTTGCAGAAAATCTTATGTCCAAAGCAGAATTTGTAAATAGCAGCTTATCATCAGTACGGAATGATAGACACAGGTTCAAAAATGTTAGATTAATGGGCTTTTTAAACTCGATGAAAGAGTTTTGCAATTGCATTGAGGATGTTAATTGGTTTAACTACTGTAACATGTTCCAAAAACTTTCGGTGCTTAAATTGTCCGAAGGGTGGTTTTTTAAGTCGCAAGAACTCATTAGTGAGTTCTATGTTTATTTATCCAAAAATACTACCAATGTTAATGTGAGCAGGGAATTAGAAAAGTGTTTACATTTACTAATAACCAATGAACTTTATAAAAAGGCCGATAGAAGGGGGAGCGAATTCTTTACAAACTTTCCTTTAAACACTCCTTCGGAACACATTATTCAAATTTACATTAATGATGGAAGAGAAGGTAAGTGCGGAGCCCCTTTTTATGCAAATGTAAATATCAATACTGCCGACCCATTCATTTATATACTTTTGAAAAAATTCCTAATTCAGTGCGGAGAGAAGTACACAAGATTTGAATTTGTTAATCGTTATTATGTGCGATTGTTCTTTTACTTTTACGTTCTTTCTTTGAAGGAACTTAATATAGAAGTAAATGATTACTCCTCATTTAATAGAGAAACATTTTTTCAGCAATATTACTATTTTAAAGATAAAGAAAGTTTAGAACGTGTGGAAAAGCAGTTTTCTCCTACTAGTATCTTAATCAGGTTTTATTTATTTCTCGACAATATATACACTGAGGAATTTGGAATGAGATTGTTTATCTCATCCGAGTTTAATAGTTCATTGTTATCAAACAATAAATTTTTTACATTTACGCAAATAGGTTACTCGTTTATCTATCGCACTCCACATGAATTAGTACCTAAAACTGATAAATGGGTCATTATTAATAAAATGGATAATCGTGCAAATGCGTATATGACGAATTATTCTATAGATTTTGAAATTGTGGAAAATGATGAGTTTCGGCAGGAGCTTAAACAATATATCTGGGAGAGCAGTTATCCAGATAGTAGTGTGTTGAGTAATGCTAAACATCTTATATATTTTCTTAATGCTGCTCATATGTACATTAATGAAAATCGAGGACAATTGGTTAAAGATAAAAGATTATTTTCATACGATTTTTTGCTTAAATATCGAAGTGAATTACAAATGTCAACATCAAGGAATACTGGTAAAAAAGTAAAAAGCTCTTATATAAATTCTCACTTAGCGGCGATAAGGAAGTATCTAAGACATTTTAAAGTTAAATACGGTGTAACAGAGATTGCAATAAAAAATTTAGCTTCGTTACCTAAAGATTACAATGGAGGAAATCCATTTAACGAAAGTGATTTTAAAATTATTGAAAAAGAGATAAAAGAAAAGTCATTACTAGATGTGACTAGCGCATTGTTATATATCATTTTTCAACTTGCTACTACTACAAAACTCAGACTCGGTGAAATATTAAGACTTGAAAGGGATTGTATTATATCAATCAGTAGAGCTATGGGGTCTGGAGAAATTTCTTATTATAGTAAAACATCATATAACGAAAAAGTAACTGATATCTTTTTATTAGAAGATATTCTTCTCATAGAAAGAGCAATTATGTTAACAAAAGAACTATCGGGTAAAGCGCCTGATGAAATTAGAAAATATATTTTCTTAACACATAATCAAAAGTCTTTTACCTCAGAAGTGAAAACAATCGGAAGTGGTTTCTCAGATTTTTTTTGTAGAAAGATTATTAGGAGTCTTTTGGGTGAAGGTAAACTTGATAAAAGTTATACAGCTTATAACACCAGAGATACTTTTATTAACAAGGTATGGGAAGGTGTTGAGGATGGATTAATATCTACTTTAGAAGTCGGTGTAATAACAGGAAATACAGCAAGCGTAGCGTCAAAACATTATCGAAAACAACAGACTACAAGATTTATTGAAGCAACTTATATGATAACGGTTGGGGATGTCAATCTTGATGGAGAAGTAATTATAAACGAGAATGAAATTATAAATTTACCACAAGTTGGACAAAGTTCCGGGGGGTGTAAAAGTGTTGAATGTATAAAAATTAATTCGGAGGATTCGGATTACAAATGTTTAACTTGTAGCAAATTTATAACTTCCATTTCTAGGAAAAACATTTTTGAAGAGAGAATTGCAAACTATGTAAAACGGCGGGACGAATCTCTGAATGATGTAGAAAGGAAATATTATCAGGGATTGGTAGAGCTGCATGGCACATATCTTTCTAAAATTTATGACATAGTTGAAGAGGTGGGTAGTTGAGTACTTTAATAATTAACGGCATTCCTTGGAGTGTGAATTCAGTAAACGAAGTACTACACCCTAATGATTCAATCTATCAAACAAATAAAAAGAATGAATACGAGCGTATTTTTGAAATAGCACCAGGTATATTTTTTCATGATAATTACTGGGATTTCAGCAACTTCGATAAATTGCATCGGAAGCCATTTCTTTACAGATATGATTTTACGGATATAAAGAATATATCTTATAGTGTTTTCTTGAAAAGAATGATTCTTCGTCAGGCTTTTCATCACCAATCAAGATTTTCTTCTGTTAAAGTGTCATATTCAGATAGCAGAGAATTTATTTTGTATCTACTAGTAGAGAACATTATCTCACATACCTTAATTAATGAAGATGTGCTAAAAACTTATGTTGAGTTAAAGTCACATCTCTCAGAAAATACAAAGCGAAGAATGTTAGGTAACATAAAAAGGTTATTTATAGAACTGGAATACGAAGATGAAGATAAGTTTAAAGTATCCAATTTTGATTTTATATTAAAAGATTTTGATTTATGGCAAATAAAATCGGAGAGAGAGAATGGTAAGACTCCAAACGTTCCTCGTAGTTTGTTTAACAAAATTATTCAATTTGCCTTGAATGATATGAGGAATTCGGACCTAAGCATAATTTATAGAATGTTTGCATGCATTATACTTTTATTCAGCCAGATAGGGATGAGGAAGGGGGAAGCTATTTTACTGGAAATCGACCGTCTACATGAAATTTCAATTTTAAATGGAGAAAAAAAAGCATATTTCTTAGAATTTTTGACATATAAGACCTCTGCATCAAAAGATGGGAAATGGACAGAAACTAGAATGAACGACATAAGTATGGAGGCATACTGTACACTTGAGAATCTTACTATAGATAGACGTAAAAATGGTAGTAAAGCATTATATGCTAATCCTGCTAGTATTGATGGTTTCTATTCGGCATCTACTTTGGACAAACAATTACATCTTTTTTTTATAAGACATCAAAAGGCCCTTGATTGTGATTCGTTAGATGAACATGATTTGAAAAAGGTTAAATATTTTAGAATAATGAATAGACATATTAGAACGTACCGATTTATTAACAAAGAAGATGAAGGAAAGAAGTTTTACCATATAAGTTTTCATCAATTTCGGGTAGCTGTTGCGAATGATTTAAGAGATGCAGGAGTTTCATTGGAATGGATTAAAAAACATATGAATCATCTTGAAGAAGATATGACAAAGCATTATTTCAGAGATGATAAAGTCACAAAAGAAGCACTTTTCTCAAGAGCTTCAAAAGATAATGGGCTTCTTGAAATAAATCATGAAAATATAGATAATTTAGAAATTTTAAAAGAAATAGAAGACCCCATTTTTAAAGAGGCTTACGAAACCATTAATAATTATTTGAAGAAGAAAAAACTAAATATTTTCAAGAATATAGATGAGATAATTAAACTTTTTAAAAACTCTCCAATCAGGGAAACAGAATTAGGCCTGTGTACGAAAGCAATGGGATTACTTTGTAGCAGACAAGACCGACTGACAACAATGGAAAAATGGTACTACCTTAGACCCCAATTTATTGAGATTTCGAACTTCTACTCCACCTATAATCGTTTTATCGAGAAGGCAAAGATTGTTGAACACAATCGACAAGTAGCGGTAAAAGACTTGCTGTATCAGCGACAATATGATTTAGAATTAAAATCATTTAAAACTTTCGTTGAAAATAAATACTATCCTGAATTAATGATGTTAAAAAATCAATTATCTGAACTTGGAGAGGAAAGAGTTATGGAGAAATTTCCAAACCTTAGTGATATTATTTCACGATTTGATAAAGTGGAAAAGGAGAGTCAAAATTGGGTAATGAAATTGATAACATAATTTCTACTTTTATTATTAAGTATAATATTGAAAATGGAAATTATGATGATTTGGATTTGAAGGTGAAAGAAAAATTTAATAAAATCGAGACATATATACAAGACTTTATACAGCAACAATGTAATCTTTCTAAAGCGATAAAAAAGAGTAAACTTACTCTTTTGGATGTATCACAAGGTTCGGGTATATCCCGTAGCAGTATATATGCTAAAGCAGACATATTGAAAAAATACATCGACGAGCGAATAGGAGAAATAGAACGAGAAGATATATTGTCGCTGAACGAAAAGGGCAAACTTGAAAATGAATTACACCAATTAAGAGAATATACGAGAAAATTAGAAATCCATATAATAGAGAATGTGATTTTAGAAAATAAGATTGAGCAATTAGAAAAACAATTAAAACATTTAAATGATAGTAAAGAAATTTACTCGCAGGAAGTAGCTAAGCTTATGAATGAAAATGATAGTTTAAAATACCGAATAAGAAAACTAGAAAAAAACAATGTTATCCCATTACCAAGAGATTAGTGTGCTAAGTAGAATGGTGAAGCTTTTTGTTAATCTGCTGCCGCATACTAATACAAGGAAACAGTAAGTATAGGTCCTTAATAATAAATAAGGACCTATCTGTTCGCATTCATCTATCTAAGAAGATTATCTGTAAATACTTATCCCTATGCGCTGCCGAAGTTAAGTAAATAACTAACTAACTTCATACCTTACCGTTCTAAAAGCTCACGTTCCGTTCATTTCTTAGTAATGTAGTCGTCAGTAGGTATTCGTGTTTTCTTCTTCATACTGCGCCGCCATTACTATGGCATCTTCTGTACAATTCCTCTCTATCCACCATATCAATATAAAAGAAGTGGACTTTCTCCGCTTCCTCATCTTCTCCCGCTGAATATCCGGCACCATAACACTGAATGATGGCTTCTAGAAGTTCAATACTCGGTTTATGAGTATCGGTTAGTTGCAGAACCTTCCGATAAGTATCTACTATACACCCATAATGGTCTGCTATTTCTGTTGGCATCACACATTCCTCCTTAGTTCCTCAGTAAATATCATTGTATGACTTTCGTTTGGGCCACTGATAATGACTATTGGGGTGTAACATTATCTTTTTATCTGTTTACTGGTTTTGATACACATATTGATGAAATAATTCTTTTCATTTGTAGATTTCAATGGGGACTTCAAGTTATCAGTAATGATTTTTGTTGCCTTTTTTCCTAACTTTGTACCATTGAGGTCCATATTTGCTCACCTTACTGTTCATTTTGATTTTTTTCATGCATCACAAACTTGAACACAATTTCAGACTTTCAAGACCGCACAACACTCCATGCTTTTTGCAAGGAAGAAGAGTATTCTACTTTCTGGAATCAAGAGCGGTTTTATCTTGAAGTTATCAGTTCCTGTGACAAATATCTCACTTCCGACATAATAAAAACACCTGAGTCATTCCTAACAAATACATATAAAACTGTTTATATATAAGTTATTTCAATCCCCAGGTATCGAACTTATCACCGACAGCTACTCACTCGAATCATCACCAAACTTTCCACGACTATTTAACTGTTCCTCATTCTTCCTGGTCAATTCATTTACCCATTGTTCATTTTCTTAATTTACTTTTTCAAAGGAAAACCTTTTTTTTCCTCATCTAAAACTTTCAAAAATTCTTTTAGGTCCTCTAACTGTATCTCAGCCATGTCGATAATATTTTGCGTGCGCTTTTTTTGTCTTTCGCTACGTTCACGTATATAATCAATGGAAGTTTTTTTCATTTTTTTGTTATTTCTCCAATCACATCGTTCCCTAAAACAACCTCATCATTTTGATTCCCATTATAGTGAGATACGATTGAAATTGAGACTTTATCACCTTTTGATTTTAAATAATTCATAATGTAATCCATCCCTTCAATATTGTCTTGCATATACATAGACAAATATCCGGGGAGTGTTACAAAATGTTTTAATTGTTTCTCTTTTTGATTTAGGAGTTGAAGCATACCTTCTGAATATGGCTGTAATGCTAAAGATTTTAACATAACAATCTCTTTTTCCTTATATTCAACAATAGCTTTAATCTTGTCCAAAGAGTACATAGCGATTCATTCCTTTTCAATATGTATATTAATTGTCTCAATAATAACCTATATACAGGTTGTTTTCAAAGACAAAAATAACCTGTATATAAGTCTGTTTTTGTTTATATTCCTCTCCTACACTAGGATAGAAGAGGTGAAACTTATTGAATAATCTAGCTAAATCTGTTGGTGAAAGAATAAAAGCAGTCAGAGGGATAAAAGGTATTACACAAGAGGTATTAGCTGAACGTTCTGYGCTGGCCTTATCATTGTTAAGCGAAGTCGAAAGGGGAACGCGGAATATCACTTTAAATAATCTAGAAAAAATATTAAAAGCATTGGAAGTTACTCCAACTGAATTTTTTCAAATGGATTTTAGCTTTAACAAAGCGCAAATAGAGAGACGTAAGGTGGTCGGCGATTTTATGCGCATTCTTCAAGGAAGAAGCAATGAAGAAATAAAAAAAACTAACAAACTCATTAAGGAAATGTTTGAATTTATGGATTCTAAAAGAAATTAAACAAATACGTATCACCGAGTACTGTATAGAACCTATGAAAAGAAATTGTAAAAGAAAATTTTATTGAAGGATTTCCATTGTCTTACTCCACATTCACGCAGAGTCAATGGAATTATAATTATAAATAAAGGGTAGGATAGTTTATTGGAATATTGTAAATTGGCCACTGCCTGTATGAGTAGATTTTGGTTGAAAAAGGAAGCGTTAAAGGGTTTAATTAAATAGTAATGCAGAAAGCATTCAGCAATAGTAATGGGGGTTGAATTAATGAAAAAGGTTAATATCTATTTAAGTGATTTTCAAAAAGAATTAGAAGATTATAGTGATTACTATGATTATATAGACAACATTATTAAAACGGAATTAATCCAACACGCGAATCAAAGTCTCAATGTTGATTATTCCGAAAGAAATGGTAATTTTTTTGAGTACACTCTTAAAAATACAGAAGAAGAATACGAATTACATCTGCATTTCAGAGAGTTACGTAACTTAAATATAAAGATTTTCGATAAGAGCGAAGTAACAGATTATAACCATACTCTAGAAGAAATAAAGCTATGGCTAAAGGATAAATTATTAGCAGCTGACTTTAAGCATTGTTTATGGTTAGAAGACGAACAATCAAATGAATTGTCTTTGGAACTTTATAATAAAGTACATAAAATAGAAAATAAATTAAGGCAACTGATTAATCTTGTTCTATTCACTAAATTAGATAATTGGTGGGAATTTGTACCTGATAAGTTACAAAATCAACACAAAGGACATCAGGGTTCTGCAATAAAAGTAGCAAAAGGTTTTAGAAATGTTAGCCATTATTTACTCGCTCTTTATGCAGAAGATTTAGGTAAACTTTTGAAACATGAATATAAAGAATGGTGTCCAAGTGCAGATGAAGAAATAGCAAAACTGTTAAGAAAGAATAGTCCGTCAGAGACTGCAAATAGTATACATGACAAGTTAAAGAAACAGTTAGTAACTAAGATTAATTTTTGGGAACAGTACTTTAAAAATTATTTATCTGGAGATTTTCTAAGTCGATGGGAAACGGAATTCCGTATTTATAGAAATCATATTGCTCACAACAAATTGGTCGACTATAAAGGATTTGAAGTAATGAACTCATTTTTTGATAACTTGATTATAGACCTAGATAATGCCTTATCAAAAGTCGAAGAAGAACTTGATAGTGTCGATTTTAGTACGATGACTAGTGAGTTAAATGATATGTTTAGTTACATTGATGAGTAAGGGAACCTTTTTTTATTTTTCTAAGTGTACCAAAGAGTGAAATCGTAAAGATAGATATTTTAAGTTGAACAAACGGATAACAATAGCATATTATCCATCATACGAGATTCACTAACAGGTTAAGTTAGTTGAAATGATTTTGGAATCTATACAATTTTATAAATATAATTTGACTATAAATATACTCGTGAAAACTCTGAGTGTGATTTTCTACTGAATAAAAATCTCTTCTCTTTTCATCAAAAATTGACATGTATATAACAAATAAGCGTGTCCAAAAAAAATGCCTTACGTAAACAAGATTTAATTTCCATAACTTTTTGGGAAGTGTTTTCTATGTCCAAAAGTATTTAATAACCAAAATGCTTGTTTACCCAATAACCGTAAGCTTTTGGGGTGTCTGGACACAAAACCCACTTTTCATAAGTCGGGACGCGTGGAAATCCCGGTCCTGTCGAGTATAAAGGCGTCGACACACAAACGGGCGAAATCTTATTTTATGTTGGACCTGTACCGAACGGCACTAATAATTTAGGCGAGTTTATTGCTATCGTACATGCTCTTTCCTATTTGAAGGAGAAAGGCAGCACAAGGACGATCTACAGTGATTCAAGAACAGCGCTAAGCTGGCTTCGCAACAAAAAAGTAGCCTCGACCTTAAAAAGGGATGCTTCGACTTCGAAAATTTGGGAGCTTACAGATGAAGCTGTCAAGTGGCTTCAAACCCATACCTACACGAATAAGGTATTGAAATGGAATACCGAGGAGTGGGGCGAAATCAAAGCGGATTTTGGCCGCAAATAAGAGGCGGTGCTGACCCAAGCAGCCACTGTGTTTTACCGTGAAAATTCAAACGTGTAGCATCAAACAACATTAGTTTCCCCGAAGCGAGGACGGGGAAACTTTTTTGTGTTTTTTGAACGTACGGCTAAAGTAATAAATGTCGTTGAAGCCTGTCGCTGTTGCAACCTCCGATACGGTAAGCGGACTATGACGCAGCAAGTAATCGGCTTTGCCGAGCCGTGTCATCGTTATATATTCTGTAACGGTATGGCCGCTCAGCTCTTTGAACAATCGGCTAAAGTGGTAGCGGCTGAGGTTTGCCATGCTTGCCAGCTGGTCCACCGAAAGCTCATCCTTGTAGCTGTCCTCAATATGCTTGAAGACAGGCGCGAAGCGCTCAATGTTTTTCATACGCTCCGCATATTCGTCTTTGGTGAGCACGGTAGCGACATGACCGCGAAGCAGCAGCGTCAACAGGCGGTAGAGCTCGGACTTTATGGCCAGCTCGTAACCGAACTCGCGCTGCTCAAGCTCATTGATGATGGCATGCATGCAGGATGTTACTTTGCTGTCGTCGCCAATATAATTTTGCAGCAGAAGGCGATTCTGCGTAATGGGCGTAATGAACTTCGTTTCAGCAGCATCGACCGACTGGCTGTGCAGCAAGGAAATGTCGGCGATGAGCGCATAGTAGTACAAATCTGATGATAGGCTGATTCCGTAGTGAAGCTCATTGCTGTTCACAACGATGAGATCGCCAGCGGAAGCTGTTATCGTAGTAGAACCGCACTCTATCGAGGCTTTGCCAGACACAAAATATAAAAATTCAAGATGTTCATGAAAATGATGCGGGAAAATGACTATTCCCTGCTGGTCGAAGGTGTTGTGATGCAGTTTTATCGGAAAATGAGGGTCTGGCATGTCCATAGGCTCACGCAGTTCTTCGAATTTTTCCAACTTGAATGACCTCCTCAGTAGGATAGCACAATTGTACAAACAAACCGCACAGCTTTACATGGAGTTGCAGGTTGAAACCATTATAATACGAAAGTGTAGACATGCAAAACCTTACTATTAGAATCCATAAGGAGAGATTAGCAATGAAACCGATACAAATCGCGGTTATTGGAACAGGCTCTATCTCATCATCTCATCTAGATTCCTATAAGAAAAATCCTAATGCGAACATTTACGCGGTTTGCGATTTAAATGAAGAGCGCGTAAAAGCCGCAGCTGAGAAATATGGCGCCGAAAAAATTTACACGGATTATCACGAGCTGCTCGCTGATCCAGTTATTGAAGCAGTCAGCATTTGTACGTGGAACAATACGCATGCTGAAATCAGCATTGCGGCTCTAAAAGCTGGCAAGCATGTGCTCGTAGAGAAGCCGCTTTGCCGTACGGTTGAAGATGCGCTTCTTGTGCAAGAGGCTGTAGAGCAATCCGGCAAGCTCCTTCAAGTGGGCTTCGTCCGCAGATACGATACGAGTGCACAATTGATTCGTGCGATGGCTGACAGAGGCGAGTTCGGTGAAATTTATTTTGCCAAAGCATCAACGCTCAGACGCCTTGGAAATCCAGGCGGATGGTTCTCCGACATTGAGCGCTCAGGCGGCGGACCGCTTATTGATATTGGCGTACACGTCATCGATCTTTGCTGGTATTTGATGGGACGACCAAAGCCGGTATCCGTTAGTGCCAATACGTATCGCAAGCTTGGCAATCGTGCCAATGTAAAAAACCTAAGCTTCTACCAAGCGGCGGATTACGATGCAGAGAAAAACACAGTTGAGGATTTGGCAAATGCGCTTATTCGCTTCGAGAATGGCGCATCGCTGCTCGTAGATGTCAGCTTCACGCTGCATGCTAAGTCTAATGAAAACACAGTTAAGCTGTATGGGGAAAAAGGCGGTTTTGAAATCGATCCGGAAACCGTTATTGTAACAGAGCAAAATGACACGATCTTAAACGTATATCCGCAGACGGATCACGCTGGCTTTGATTTTGTTGGCGCTTTCCAAAATGAAATCAACCACTTCGTTGATTGTGTTGCTAACGGAAAACAGCCAATCAGCCCAGTGGCGGATGGCGTGGAAATTATGAAGATATTAGTCGGCATTTATGAATCCGCAGCAAAAGGAGCGGAAGTGCGTCTATGAAATTAGGAATCAGCACATACAGCTTATATAATGCACTGAGAAGGGGCGAAATGACGATACAGGATGTTATCGCATATATCGCATCCATTGGTGGAGAGCATGTTGAAATTGTACCGCTTGGCTTTAACCTTACTGAAAATCCGGAACTGATCGAAGTGATTAAGAAGCAAGCGCAGGAAAGCGGTATTGAAATATCGAATTATGCGGTAGGTGCAAACTTCTCCGGTTTAAATGAAGAGCAATTCGAGCTGGAGCTTGACCGCTTGAAGCGTGAAGTAGATATTGCGGCAGCACTTGGCGTGAAGAAGATGCGCCACGACGTGGCATCATCGCAAAACCTATCCATTTCGAACTTCTTGTTGGAGCTGCCGAAGCTAGCGAAGGCTTGCCAAGCTGTTGCGGATTATGCAGCAACGTTTGGAATTACAACAAGTGTAGAAAATCACGGTTATTTTATACAACATAGCGACCGGGTACAGGCACTCATTGAGGTTGTAGATCGTCCAAACTTCAAGACAACGCTTGATGTCGGGAACTTCCTTTGTGTGGATGAGAATCCTCTTGCTGCTGTTAAAAACAATGTCAGCCTGGCTTCTATGGTCCATATTAAAGATTTCTACTATCGTCCATCTACCGAAAATCCGGGTGAAGGCTGGTTTAAATCCAAAGGCGGCAATTGGCTTCGGGGTGCAATCGTCGGACATGGCGACATCGCAATGCCGCAAGTACTGCGTGCAGTGAAAGAAAGCGGCTATGATGATTATATTTCCATTGAGTTTGAAGGCTTGGAAGATTGCCGTCTTGGAACGAGACTTGGCTTTGAATTCGTAAAACGTGTTTGGAACGAAATTTAAACGAAGGAGTGACTCGAAGATGACATCACCTATCATTACGAACAAAATCGGCGTTATCGTGGATAGCTTTCAGGTTGGTGTAAAGGAAGGTTTGCTTAAAGCGAAGCAGGTTGGTGCGGATGGCGTGCAAATGTATGCAGTACATGGCGAGCTGGACCCTGCTAACCTGAACACAGCTGCAAGAAAAGAATGGAAGTCTTATATTGATGGGCTAGGCCTTGATATTTCCGCTCTAGTTGGCGATTTGGGCGGCCATGGTTTTCAGGATCCTGCGGAAAACCGAGCGAAAATCGATAAATCCAAACGGATTATGGAGCTTGGCATGGAGCTTGGAACAAACATTATTACGACGCATATCGGTATCGTTCCAAGCGACAAAAACAGCCGTGTTTATGAGACGATGCATGCGGCATGTGAAGAGCTAGCTAGATTCGCAAATGACATGAACGCTTATTTTGCGATTGAGACAGGGCCTGAGACGTCTGCGCATTTAAAGTCGTTTCTTGATGGTCTTGGCACCAAAGGCGTAGCTGTTAACTTTGACCCTGCCAACATGGTTATGGTTACAGGAGATGATCCTGTCCAAGGCGTGTACACGCTTAAGGATTATATCGTTCATACGCATGCAAAGGATGGCGTGAAGCTGGGAGATGTTGATCCGCGCGACGTTTATGGCGATTATGGCTACGAGGTTGCACTTGACCATGAGAAAATTGCTGCGATGGCCGAAACAGGTTCTGCGTTCCGCGAAGTGCCGCTTGGTGATGGTACTGTAGACTGGCCAGCATATTTGCGAGCGCTTCAGGAAATTGGCTATACAGGTTATCTGACGATCGAGCGTGAAGTTGGTACGAGTCCAGAAGCGGATATTAGCAAAGCAGTTCAGTTTTTGAAAGCTTTTAAAGGACAGTAAAACAGGCATGGAGCATCCTCAATCGTTCTCTACAGATGAGTTATAGGCTGCAAGCAGTCCAGCTGGAAGGCAAACCGTCTGGCTGCACGGCGGCAAATAAGAGGTTAGTCATCAGTTTGAGATGAATGTGTGATGTGGATTTAAGCGAAAATCTCATGAAACCGCCCAAAAGAAAGCTCTCATGGCTTAGTCCATGAGAGCTTTTTTGACTTTTGCAGTTAGCTTTAGAGTGGCAAGGGTGAAGCGAATTCGGTAAAATAATAGAGGACGGAGTACCATCGATTGATAATCATGTAAACCATTCAAACTAGAGGACGTGCAGAAATGGCATTGAAAATTGCACAAGTATCACATACCGATACAGATTTACATCGACTTATTCAGAAGCTAGATGAGGATTTAGCGCAAAGATATACGGCAGAGGAAGTATTTACAGTAGATTTTAATGATCCAGGGATTGAGCAAATTGTATTTGTGGTAGCATACGAGCAAGGAGAACCGGTTGGATGTGGAGCTATAAAACCGCTGGATGAGGAGTATATAGAATTAAAACGATTTTATGTCACCCCCGAATTTAGAAGGAACGGCATAGCCGCACAAGTTTTGAATGATCTAGAAGCCAGAGCGAAGGATATGAATTATCAATATATTCGATTGGAAGCAGGGGCTCCACAACCCGAAGCGCTTCATTTCTATAAAAAACATCATTATTATGAAATTGATAGATATGGTGAATATATTTCCTGTGATTCAAGCCTTTGCTTTGAAAAGAAGCTTTAAGTACCACCGTTAGCTCGAATGTCGGAACGCTATAATAAAACAAACCAACGACGCAAGGGTGGAAATGGTTCGCACATGATTCCATGGCGTCCAGCTCGCAACATAACGCGTCCATAATTCAGAGCCTGCGACACTTGGGTCCGCTGAGGCTAGCATATCGTTTAAAGGTACGTTAAATACAATCGTTACTAGAACGGAGCCAATGAGATAGAGAAGGCTGCCGGCAAGCAAATAGGTTGCCGCGGGTTCACCTAATCGGAAAAAAGAGGTGATCGCAAGTAAGATGCATGCTAACGCCGTCCCAGAAAACACTAGACCAAACAACGGGTTCAGTATAACGACGTTGATGGACTGCATTGCGGCAATACTTTGCGCTGCAGGAAGACGCGAGAGAGCGGTCATCATAAACGTCGAAAAGACAAAAAACAATCCTGCCATCAAACCTGAGCCAAGAGCAGAGAAAAAGGTTAAGACAACGATGGAGCGATCAAACATTTGGAACCCCCCATATACCTGCAGCTGCGGTGTCTCGAGCGTAGTCGGCAAAATCCCGAGGCTCACGGTTTAGAGCGAGCTGAACGCCATCTGTCAGGTGTGAATTACGTCCATCCAGCACTTTAGTAAATAGCTCAGTCAATAACGTGAGAACATAATCAGGCATATCTTGCTGCGCAAGCGCAGAGATAAACTGCTCGGAGGTTACCTGTACGTAGCGGACATCTCTGCCGCTGGCTTTCGCAATTTCTTCGGTAGCTTCTTTAAAGGTGAGCGCGCGCGGGCCAGTCAGCTCATAAAGCTTGCCGATATGGCCATCCTCAGTCAGCGCTGCGACTGCGACATCTGCAATGTCATCCGCGTCGATGAATGGCTCAGCTACGTCCGCGGCAGGGAGTATAATACTTCCACTGAGTACGGAATCCAGCAGGAAGCTTTCACTGAAATTTTGACAAAACCAGCTCGCCCGCAAAATAGTCCAGTCAGCGCCAGAGTCGCGCAGTGCTTTCTCACTAAGCTGAGCTTCTTCTTCACCTCGGCCGGACAATAGCACCAAGCGCTTGATTCCTTGTTTCACTGCTTGCTCAGCGAAAGCACCGATCGATGCGGCAGCACCGGGAAGCGCTAAGTCGGGGTAGTACGTAATATACACAGACTCTGCGCCTTGCAGGGACGCTGCCCATGTTGACGGATTTCCCCAATCGAACGAAGGATCACTTGAGCGGGAGCCGATTCGTACGGGCAGCCCACGAGCGGTCAATCTTTCTGCTACGCGGCGACCCGTTTTACCGGTACCTCCAATGATTAAAATAGGTTTGTTTTTCATAAAATCTCTCCTTTGCGTTTTTATTTATATTCAACAAAACAATTAAACTTGTTTGCACAAGCAAATATTTTCTTAAATAAAGAAGATGTTGTCATTCTTTATTTTCTAGTTGATCACTCACCGCACATAGTTGAAAGGACAGCTCTTCGCTTTCTTTTTCCCCGAGCAATAAGGCGTAACGTTTACGCAAATTCATCCAGCACTCATTAATCGTGTCATTTAATGCTTTGCCTTTCTCGGTGGCGGAAATAAGTGATAAACGCCCATCTACTCGGCTGGTGAGCAGCCCTTTAATAACAAGCTTCTCAATCAGACGGGTCACTGTGGAGGGCTGGAGATGGAGAATCTCGCCTAACTCCTTCTGTGAGATGCCATCCTTCTCATACACAGCCATTAATAAAAAAGCAGCCGTGGGTGACATGCCGCTAACGGCAAATTCATCTTCTGCCATCTTCGTAATAATTCTGCCCAATCGATTTGCAGTGAAGTACAGGCATTCCTTTAAATACGTATCCAGCATCGTTATTACCTCATTTTCACATAAAAGTTGTTTGTGCATACAAATATAATATATTTCCATTTAGTTGTAAAGCCTAATTTTTTTATGTCTGAGGCAGCCTAAGTATTACTGTTCAATTCTAGGCTGCCTCAGCATCTTAACTAACAGTTAGATCAATCATGCTTGCTACACGAGCAAATCTGCTCGTCGCTCACTCCGCCAGCGAAGAACAAATATTAGAACTGCGCCTGCGGCAAGAAGTAAATAAGTTAGCGGCTGCACATGCTGCGCGTAATAAATATCGGCAAGTCTACCGATTAGTAATTTTTCCATCCATCCAAACATCAGAAAAGCATAAGGGATTTGGAGTCCGATGATAACCATGTAATTAGGAGCTATGCTCGAGATCCATGCTGCAAACACCGCGGTGATTAGACTGAGCGCATATATAGCTGCTACAGTCAGACCGATGTATTGTCCGAATGTGAGATCATACCAAAAGTAACCTATATTAAATATCGAATTGATGCCCGAGTCCAGAAATAATCCTGTTCCCAGCCTGCTATACATGAGGAAGAAGACGCCAAGCTGTACGGTTACGATAAGAAGTGTGGAAATCATTGCAGCAGTAAGCTTTCGCAAGAAAAGCCTTCGTCCGATTCGCGCAGTATATTGCAAATGAATAAGCTTGCTTCGTTTATCGTGAAGAAAAATAGGTGAAACCATAAAGAGGATGCTTAAACCGATAAGAACGGTCATGTAGATGATTAAACTCATATAATTACTGAAAACAACATCGGTAAATATCGAGTCACCCTCATCGGAAGCAACATGCTTCTCCATTCTATTCTGCTGCTTCGCATCAACCTCGCCATATGCGTTGTAAGGATATTTTTCACTATTTTCATAGCGTTCGATCATGTACCTGCGTGCTTGCAGCTCCCAGAACAGTTCGGTATCCGACTCGAATACAGCATAATTATGGAGCTTGTTCAGTTGCTCATTGTTATAATCACTGTTGTAAAATTGCTCATAGGTAGTGATCCCAGCATCCATGAATTGCTGATCGGTCTTCATGAATTGTTCTGCTTTTTCGATTGTTTCATCGTATTTCTGTCTAAACAGCTCATACTCAGCATTATCCATATGCGTGCCATAATCCTTTTTCATCTCAATGCTGGCTTTATGAATTTCAGTATCGGGATTTCCGTTAGGAAAATGTTGAAAATAAAACTGTATGAATAAGAAATAAAATACAACATTGATCGCTAGAAGCATAATGACCATCCTCAGGCCAAAAACCTTCTTTATTTCATGCAGCACGATTGTCATAGGAGCTCCTATCTAGTTAATATTTTGTCGTTTAAATTGATGCAAGCAGAGGATGCAGCAAAGTGCTAACAGCGCCAGCCAAATGCCAGCTGTAATCCATTCGTTATTTGGAAGGCTCATGAAGGCGCCGCTTGCTGTAAACCACGCTTTCGAATTCAATACAAGATGAAAAGGGGTAAACCCTGTAAATAAAATAAGCTTTAAATCTCTTGGTACGAGGTTGGTGATTAGGAGAAAAGAGCCGAAAAGTATGGCAAATGCTCCAAATACCAAATAGCTGTTGCGAATAATTGCGGTTAACACAAAGGTGATGGCGGTAAAGATAAGCAGGAGCACAAAGATGAGCGCGATAGCACAGCCTAAATAGGCAATATAAGACATCGTGTGCCAAGTTAAATAAGGATAAGGCATACCGAATTCCCAATTGAAAAAGCTGCTGACCGGCACCTTCCAAAGCCCCTTGTAGCTGAAGGTCAGGAAGTAGGCGGACAACGAAAATCCGGTTAGAGCGGTCGTCACGATTATGCTGGCTGCAAAGGAGGAAAGCAGCTTATCCGTTTGCAGCTTTCTGCCTCGTTTGGTGGAGTAGTGCAGCAGATGTGTACCTTGCTCAAATTCGTAATTTCCTATATACCCGGTCATTAATACAACTAAAATCATCAGCTGCAGCAAAATAGATCCAATGAGCGTTTTGAACAGCATGGCATGTGATTGATAGATTTGACCAATGAAGAATAGATTCTTGTGCTCGCCACTTGCGATAAGCTGATGTAGTCTCTCAGCAATGTAGTCATACCGCTGTCTCACCAAATCAGCCGCCGAGCCGCTGAATCCATATTTCTTTATCTCGCCCTCGGCGATCTGCTTCATATCGAACCCAGCATAGGTATCATCGATGTCTTGCATCAAGAAATAATAATTTTGAATAACTCGCAGCTCATTAAACAAATCTAGCTCGTCACTGCTGTAAAGATTCGGTTGATCGGTCACGTAACGCTTATAATTTTCATATTCAAAAAAATCGCTGGGCATTTCATACGTTTGAGATGTCCGTTTATTCGTCAGCTTGTTCATTTCGTCCAGTCGCGACAAATAGTAAGACTTGTAATCCTCCTGCATCGGCTTAGTAATCTCGGAACCGAACTGTGCAACAAGCTCGTTCAATATGCTCATTTCATCCTTTTTATAAGCCTCTTGAGCAATGAGGAATAGATTATAAGCGGTAAACACCAGCAGCAGCGCGATAATGACGGGTGAGAGAAGCGCTTTTCTCAGCTCGTAAACTCGAATTTTCCAGCTCATACCGGTTGTTCCGCAGCGGATTCATCCTGATAAATGTAGATGAATACATCCTCAAGGCTTGGCGCTGAAGGGTGCCAATCGGGCTTAGGATGCCCTGTGCCTATAAACCTAAATTTCATCCGACCTGATTCCTGCTTCTCAGAAAGCGACAGATACGAATGTCGAAATGCATCTGCAGCATCAAAATCAACCGTAGTTTCATACACCATACCGTCGATGAGGCTGCAAATATTCGCAATGGAATCCTTATGCAGCACGCGTTTGTCCTTGATCAAAATAATTTCATTCGCAATCGATTCCACATCCGACACGATATGTGTAGACAATATAACGATTCGATTACGCGCTAGGCTGGTCAACATATTGCGAAACCGTGCTCGTTCCTTCGGGTCCAAACCCGCTGTAGGCTCGTCCAGAATAAGAATTCGCGGATCATTCAGCAGCGCTTGTGCAATGCCGACACGCTGGATCATGCCTCCGGAAAACTTTTTCATTTTTTTATCGATCACATCTTCAAGCGCAACGAGCTTCAGCAGCTCCACGATTTTGGACTTCGCGGCAGCGGTCTCGATGCCCTTTAAAGCCGCAATATAGAGAAGATATTTCCTCGGACTATAATTTTTGTAATAGCCGAAATGCTGGGGAAGATAGCCGAGCTGCTCGCGATAGCGTTCATCCAGCCTTATAATATTTTCGCCGTTGTACAATATTTCACCCTCACTGGGGTACAGCAGTGTGACTAGCATTTTAATCAACGTCGTTTTCCCTGCTCCGTTCGGAGCGAGCAGTCCGTAAACGCCGTTGTTGAATTCAAGATTAATGTGCTCCAGCGCGCTGAAGTTGCCGAAGCGTTTGGACACATTTTGTACGGTTAGCATGTCAGAGAGCTCCTTCCGAGCTTTGGAATGTCGTTAGCTTCTTAAGATTTTTTAAGGATATGGCGCATCCAAAGATGGCGACTGCAATATAAATAGAAATTGGAATGGCGGAAATGAAATGAAGATAAAACTCTTTGTTTAGCTGCAGGAGAGTCAGATTCAAAATAAACCAGCCTGCAATGAGCACATATTTCATCATGTCCGAATGCACGCTGACCATGATGTACAAGAAAGCAGCAGAGAAAAGAAATAGTGAGGCGGCTGACAGCGATATTGCGAATAAAACGTTTAGTTGGCTGTAAATGATGGCTGCCGCGACAATTAAAACCGCATTAACGACCATGCAGGCGAGGCTGAATACAAGCATCCTCAGCGAGGCAAGCTGGTACACATTATACTTGCAGGTCATTTCTGTCTCATACGTATCGCTGTACTTTCGGCGGAAAAAAAATAGGAGAGCGATGACGAGATACAAAACGGGAGATCCGATGAATATGGCTGAATATAGGTCTTCACTCAGTACTCTTGTACGTTCAAATGCGGTGAGTGCGAACCAGATGATAAGAGCGAACCCGGCAGTTAGCGCAAAGACGATTTCTGTCCAGTCATGGAACAGATGCCTGAAGCCGAGACGACGATACATCGTTCGTAAATAGTGATAGAACGTTTGCTTTGGTACAAGGCCAGCTGCAACAATGCTGCGGATATGCTGTTCCATCTCAAGTTCATCCGGCAGTTCGACTTGCTGAAATTTTTGCTCATTCATTGCTGTCGCCTCCAAGCTGTTTTTTTAGCCTTCTGATCATGGCGTAGTATTTGGTCTTCGCTGTTGATTCTGGAATATTGAGCAGCGGCGCAATGTCAGAGAACGTGTACTCAGCAAAAAACTTCAAGCGGAAAATATGCTGTGAGGCAGCATCCATTTGATTTACCTGGAGCATTATCGTTTCAATCTGCTCTCTTTTTTCTATTTCCAATGTAAAATCGCCGTTATCTGGCATTTCCTCCTCTATCGGAGCGGTATGACGGGTATAGCTGTAATATTTGGAGCGATAGTAGTCGACGATTCGGTTTGTGGCAAGCTTGTACAGCCAAGTACGGAAGGAACCGCGGGCTCCGTCAAATTTTCCAATCGACTGCAGCATATGAATGAAAATGTCCTGTGTAAGATCCATGGACAGCTGTTTGTTCGTTGTTTGCCTGTACGCGTAGCTGTACATTTCCTTGTAGTACCGGGAAACGAGTGCATTCGCTGCCGTTTCACTGGATTGTCGTTGAACTTGCTTGATCCATGCTGCTTCTGTGTCCATATCGCTCTCTCTTTCCCGCATAATAAATTGCCGCTTGCTTGTATATTCGAAGTCCGGTCAGAAATAGTTTGCATGCACAGAAAGATTATGTGTATTTTATTGTCTTTGAGCTTGAATTTTGCTACAATTTTTATCAGGTTATATTTGGAAGGGGAATCAACACTATGCCAGTTACTTTGTAATAGTTTAATCTACAATTCTATTTTTACTATTACAAGGAAACAAAGCAAAGTGTGTTATACATCACATCATGCGGCGAATCCTTGTGATTTGCTGCTTTTTTTGTGATTTATGATGCTTCTCAATATTCTGCTTTGTATTCCTTCTATACATTAGGAGGATATCGATGAGTCATTCACAAAATACAGGCAATAGCATTTTAACTATAGCGTGCAAAGATATTATTTTGAGAGAGTATCAGGTCGAGGATTTAGATGCTCTGCATAATCTCACTTGGCAGCCTCATTTTCATGAATTTTTGCTGGATTGGAATGTTTCTAAGGAACAAAGGACAGACTGGTTCAACCATTATGAAATACCAGAAAATCTACGTTTTTTAGAAGCGGTATCCAAAGATGGCGATATAGGAGAGCTGCGGCTGCGACTGAGTATAATCTCCAGAGATACTGGCGAATTTATCGGTATTTGCGGGACAGGAATATTGGATAAAATATCGCCGCCCAACAGAGAGATTTTTTATGGGATTTCAAATGATCATAGAAATAAGGGTTACACGACTCAAGCTGCAAACGGATTGATTCAGTATTTGTTCGAAAATACGAATGTCGAGGAGCTCGTGGCTATTGCTCAGATACGCAACGTACCATCGAATAAAGTGATCCAAAAATGCGGTTTTGAATTTCAAAACAATATCGTTATTGAAAATAGGGAATACAGTTATTACAAGCTTAAGCACATACATCATTCACAAATTTTATAATTTAATTCAGTGTAAAGGTATAGGAATAAAGAGCACTTAAAGCTATAATGGTTTTTAGTATATCATTTACAAAAGGACATGGGCCGTTAATGACTGTTTGGTCCAGCCGAAAAATAACTTTTAAGGAGTACTCGAAATGACTAAAACGCTTATTTTCGGGCACAAAAACCCGGATACCGACACGATTACATCAGCGATCGCATACGCTGAGCTAAAAACAAAGCTAGGTGCTGACGTTGAGGCGATTCGCCTTGGGGACGTTAATGGCGAAACACAATACGCTCTTGATTATTTCGGCATCCCAGCTCCTCGTTTGATCGAGAATGTTGCTGACGAGACTGACACGGTTATTTTGGTCGATCATAACGAGCGTCAACAATCCGCAAACGATATCGACAACGTACGTGTACTTGAAGTCATCGATCACCACCGTATTGCTAATTTCGAGACAAGCCACCCTGTATATTTCCGCGCTGAGCCTGTAGGCTGCACAGCGACAATTTTGAATAAATTGTACAAAGAGAACGGCGTTGAAATCCGCAAAGAAATTGCTGGCCTTATGCTGTCTGCTATCATTTCTGATTCCTTGCTGTTCAAATCGCCAACTTGCACGGAGCAAGATGTAGCAGCCGCTCGCGAGCTTGCTGAAATCGCTGGCGTTAATGCAGAAAGCTATGGTCTGGACATGCTTAAAGCAGGCGCGGATCTTAGCGACAAAACGATTGCACAGCTGATTTCCCTAGATGCGAAAGAATTCGCAATGGGCAGCTACAAAGTAGAAATCGCGCAAGTAAACGCGGTGGATACAAACGATGTTATTTCTCGCCAAGCTGAGCTGGAAGCAGCTCTTAACGATATTATTGCGACAAAAGGTCTGGATCTGTTTGTGCTTGTTGTAACGGACATTTTGAACAATGATTCCGTAGCGCTTGCACTTGGCGCTCAAGCTCACGCGGTTGAGAAAGCTTACAACGTAACGTTGGTAGACAATAAAGCGGTACTCAAAGGCGTTGTTTCCCGCAAATCGCAAATCGTACCTGTTCTTACAGAAACGCTAAGCAGCCTGTAAGAAACAGCGAGGCAGCAGCCGTTTGCCAAAAAAATAGCAGTCTGAAGCTTGGATTTCAAGTTTCAGGCTGCTTTTGTTTTGCTATACTAGAGAAGAAGGAGCGGATGACATGTTTACTGTAACAGAATATAGCGCTGAATTAATGAAGGACCCGTTTGGCATTTTATCAGGAAAGAGGTATGAGTTCATTCTTGATCTGGATGTAGCGGATGATGATGAGCTTTATCATGACGAGGGCGTGACGCTCCGTGTCATTTATGTGATCGAAGAGGATACAGCCCGCATCGCAAAGTATGAATTTCTAACCACTTCCTCCAATAAGTACATTGATTTTGAGCTGGAAGAGGATGAAGAGAAGATGGTACTGGCGTTTTGTCAGGAGCATTTTGACAAGCCGGAGGAATAAACAGCTTTTTAGCAGTTGAATTATAATACATAATTCAGTATGGAGCAGGGCTGGCAGCGTTTTTTAACGATGTCATCGATTAGCTGACATTGGCATAGATTAAAAAACCGAGAAGAGGCAGCACCCAAATGAGCGGTACCATTGCGATGGTAACCGCTATTTTCATTTTGTTGAACCGATAAAGCACCCAGCTTGCAATAATGGACAAAATAAGAGCTACCGGATAAAGCCAAATCACAATAAATAAAAGCACAGGCCAGAATAGATTTTCCGAGCCTGGCGAGTCGAACATCATAACAGACATTAACGCGACAAAAAGCCAAACAATCGTAAACAATCCGAACAAGATTTGGCTAATTAGCATTGTAAGAAAAACCTTTTTGTTTTTCATCACTCAACCCCCTTTCCTCCAAATATTATTAAAGCAAGCCTCGCGGATTTGTACAAGTGAAATTGTTACTTTCTGCCTATCCTCGGTTCCCTTTGTTATTTGTCACCCCTTAACCGCATAAAATTCAAAAACAGCTATTTTTTGCGGTGCATGCAGAGAGGAGCAGGTGATGAACAGGGCAAATAAGGATATTGAGCTGGCAGAGCGATTTGGCGCCCATAATTATCATCCCCTGCCGATTGTGATTAGCAGCGCAGAGGGCGTATGGGTGCAGGATTCAGAAGGTGCGCGCTACATGGATATGTTGAGCGCTTATTCGGCATTGAATCAAGGGCATCGACATCCTCGGATCATTAGAGCGTTAAAGGAGCAGGCGGATAAGGTCACGATTACATCACGAGCTTTTCATAATGAGGCACTTGGTGCGTTTTGCGAGAAGCTGGCGGCCTATACAGGCAAGGAACGAATTCTTCCTATGAATACAGGGGCAGAGGCAGTTGAGACGGCGATCAAAGCTGTACGTCGCTGGGCTTACAACGTCAAGAAAATACCGAATGATCAAGCTGAAATCATCGCTTTTGAGGGCAATTTCCATGGCAGAACGCTGACACTGACGTCTTTCTCCTCAAAGGAGGAATATAAGCAAGGTTATGGCCCCTTTACACCTGGATTTCGTGTTGTTCCATATGGCGACCTAGAGGCAGTGAAGGCGGCGATGCAGCCGAATACCGCTGCAATATTGATTGAGCCGATTCAAGGCGAGGCGGGCATTCGGGTTCCTCCAGATGGATTTCTTGCTGCTGTTGCTCAGCTATGTGCAGAACAGCAGGTGCTGCTTGTGGCAGATGAGATTCAAACCGGCTTCGGGCGTACAGGACGAAAATTCGCATGCGATTGGGAAAATGTCATTCCTGATATTTATATTATGGGGAAAGCGCTGGGTGGAGGGGTCATGCCTGTATCGGCTATCGCCGCGAACGGGAGCATTATGGAAGTATTCGAGCCCGGCTCTCACGGTTCAACCTTTGGAGGAAATCCGCTTAGCTGCGCTGTTGCGATTGCAGCGCTTGAAGTAACCGAAGAGGAAGGGCTGGCGGAACGCTCACAGCTGTTGGGGCAGTATTTGATGAGCAAGCTTGCTACATTGCGCCATCCGGAAATTGCTGAAATTAGAGGACGCGGATTGTTCATCGCCATTGTGCTTTCGACGCCTGCAAGGCCTTATTGCGAGAAGTTGATGGAATTGGGGCTGCTTTGCAAGGAAACGCATGAGCATGTCATTCGGTTGGCACCGCCGCTCATCATCACGGAAGAGGAGCTCGACTTTGCCTTCGAACAAATTCAAACGGTCTTCGCGAATAGCATAAAGGCAGGAGCGTGACGGCGATGAGCATTCAACAGGTGGCAATCGTTGCTGTTCCTTTTGGGAAAGGGGCAGGGAATCCCGGTGCGGAGCTTGGTCCAGCGCATATATTGCAGGCGGCAGAGCTTAGCCGCATGCTGGCGGAGCTTCACATCCCGCATCGGTTAGCGGGCGAGATTGGCGTAGTTACTCCAATACCGCCACTTCAATCCGTAAATGCCAAACATTTGTCTGAGGTGCACGAAGTGGCCAGCCGATTGTCTGAGCGCGTATCGGAGATCGTTGCGGCAAGGGAATTCCCGTTAGTGCTAGGCGGAGATCATAGCATTTCCATTGGGACGATTGCTGGCTTAGCCGAGCATTATAAAAATCTTGGAGTCATTTGGTTTGATGCGCATTCGGATTTGAATTCGGAGGACACAAGTCCCTCGGGCAATATACATGGAATGTCGCTGGGCATCAGCCTTGGCAGAGGCATCCCTCTGTTAACGAATTTAAGAGGATTTGCGCCCAAAATAAAGCCAGAGCATGTCGCAATTGTCGGAGCCAGATCGCTTGATTCCGGTGAGAAGGCCTATATCCGATCTTTAGGCATCGCTTGTTATACGATGCATGATATTGATCGCCTTGGTATCGCTCGCGTGATGGAGAAGGTGATACAGCAGCTTAAGCAAACGACCGATGGCGTCCACGTCAGCTTTGACATCGATAGCCTTGATCCGGTTGAGGCGCCAGGCACGGGCACGCCTGTCAGGGGCGGGCTCAGCTATCGTGAAGCGCATCTTGCACTTGAGCTTCTTTATCAATCGGATCTGGTCACATCAGCCGAAGTTGTGGAAGTCAACCCAAGCCTCGACCATAATGACCAGACGGCTAAGCTTGCGGTGGAGCTAATTGGCTCGCTGCTGGGCGAACAGATTTTGTAAAGCAAGGGAAAGCGCCTCAAGCAACTAGCAAAGATTCGAATGAGCAGGAGGAACTGAGCTATGCGAGAGCCATATCAGAACGAACCATTTACCGATTTTTCGGTAATCGACCATATTAATGATTTTCAGGAGGCGCTGCGCAAGGTTGAACTGGAGCTGGGCCAAGAGTATTTTCTAAGGATTGGTGCTGACCGCATCGAGACGATTCAAAAGCGAAAATCAATCAACCCCTCTGATGTTGGGCAGCTTGTAGGAATCGTCTCACAGGCAGATTCCGAGCTGGCGCATAAAGCCATACTTGCCGCCGCAGAGGCTTTCGAGCATTGGAAGAAAGTTGAGCCTTCTGCGAGGGCGAGAGTATTGTATAAAGCAGCGACGTTACTGCGAAGGCGTAAGCACGAGTTCTCTGCATGGCTCGTTTATGAAGCGGGCAAGAGCTGGGCGGAGGCCGACGGAGACACAGCCGAAGCCATCGATTTTTTGGAGTATTATGGGCGGGAGATGGAACGGCTTGCAGAGCGTCAGCCTATTGTTGCTGCAGCAGGCGAGGATAATGAGCTAGTCTATATCCCGCTTGGCGTTGGCGTTATTATTCCGCCATGGAATTTTCCGCTTGCGATTATGGCGGGCATGACCATGGCGGCGGTTGTTGCCGGCAATACGGTAGTATTAAAGCCGGCCAGCGCGACGGCAGTTATTGCGGCGAAATTTGTTGAGCTGCTGGAGGAGGCAGGGATGCCTGACGGTGTTGTGAATTTCTTGCCCGGCGCGGGAAATGAGGTGGGTGATTTTTTGGTGGAGCATCCATTAACCCGCTTTATATGCTTTACGGGGTCAAGGGAGGTAGGCCTGCGTATTAACGAGAAAGCCTCTATCGGCCAGCCGGATCAGAAGTGGTTGAAGCGCATCGTTGCAGAGATGGGCGGCAAGGATACAATTATTGTTGATGCGGAGGCGGATCTTGAGCTGGCGGCCGATGCGATTACAGCGTCCGCTTTCGGTTATGCTGGACAGAAATGCTCGGCCTGCTCGCGTGCTGTTGTGCATGAACTTGTCTATGACGAGGTTATTGATAAGGTAGTTGAACGAACAAAACGGCTAAAGCTTGGGAAAGCAAGCGAGCAGTCTACTTACGTTGGACCGGTCATTGACGAGCGAGCCTACATGAGTATTTTAAAATATATCGAGGTTGGACGCAGCGAAGGAATCATCGTGCATGGCGGCAAAATTGGAGATAGCAGCGGTTATTTCATTGAGCCTACAATTATTAAGGATGTCGCTCCGCTTGCCCGCATCGCGCAAGAGGAAATATTCGGGCCAGTACTCGCTTTTATTAAAGCGGGCAGCTTTGACGAAGCGCTTGCTATCGCGAACAACACCGATTATGGTCTGACGGGTGCCGTCATCTCGCGGAACCGCAGCAGATTGGAGCAGGCCCGCGAGCAGTTTCATGTCGGCAATCTTTATTTTAACCGCAAGTGTACGGGTGCCTTAGTTGGCGTCCATCCTTTTGGCGGATTTAATATGTCAGGTACGGATTCGAAGGCCGGCGGGCGTGATTATTTGCTGCTCTTCACGCAGGCAAAGGTTGTATCAGAAAAATTCTAATCGTTACAGGCGAGCGGATTGGGCTATTAGACTGCCGATCCGTTCAATGCCGCTCTCAATGTTCCCCTCAATTACATTGGTCACATTAAGCTTCAATAGATTTGCCCTCTCAAAAGTAGACAAGTAGTCGCGATCCATGGCATCAACCAGTATGTCCTCCTTGCGCAATTTGCTGATTAAGAGCGGGACAGAAATGGTTTCATGAAGCAAAATATGAGTATGAACGATCGGATATTTGGATCGCTCATAGGTGAAGGCACCTTTGCTGCGTGAAGCTTCCTTCGCAAGCGCCGTATCGAGAAGCTTCGCCCTTGCCGAGTATTTCCCGCGGATTTTGGCGCGATGACGCTCGAACATGCCGCTGCGCAAATAGATTTCAAGAGCGGCTTGCGACAGCATGGAGCTGTCGATGTCGTCTTGTTTCTTGTATAGGCGAAACGCTTGTGCAAGTAAATCAGGAATGACTGCAATACCGATCCGCAGGCCGGGAAATATAATTTTGGAATAGCTCTTTAAATAGATGACATGAGAGGAGTCGTCATAAGCATAGATCGGATCGGCTTTGCTGTTCTGCTCGAAATCAGCTAGAAAGTCGTCTTCAACGATATATACATCGTATTTGGCGGCCAGCTTAGCGAGCAGCTGCTTCTCTTTCTTCGAATAGGAGCAGCCAAGCGGGTTGTGAAACCGCGGCATCGTATAAAAAAACTTAATGTCCTCTGTGCGAAAGATCTCCTCCAGCCTGTTGAAATCAATGCCGGCGAAACGACGTTCGATGCCGATTACGGGTATATGCCGTGTTTGTAAATACTCTATAAACAGATGATAACCTGGCTGCTCAATCAGCACCTTCTGCTTGCCGCTCGGAAATGGCATAGATGCAAGCAGAGACAGCGCCTGTTGAACCCCGGAGACAACAAATATATTGCGCTCTGGCGCAAACACCTGATAGCTCATCAATTGCTTGCGAACGATATCAATCAAGGAATCCATTCCTTTGGCGGTGCCATAAACAAATAAGTCCTTCTGGTAAGTATCGATGGCTTTATTAATGCAATGCTGAAAATCCAAATAAGGAAACAATGCCGGATCGGGTGCCGATGCTGCAAAGTTGAGCAGGCGGGCTGCTTCATCTTGAGCGGAGTTCATCCCTTTTACAACAAAATAGCCGCTTCTTGGCATCGCATAAATGAGATGGCGTTTCTCCAGCTCATCCAAAGCTTTAATAATTGTGCTCTTGCTGCAATTGAACTGCTCTGCCAGCGCTCGAATGGAAGGGAGTTTCTGCCCATCCTTATAGGGCTGCTTTGCAATGAGCTCCTCCAGCTCATTCATGAGCTTTAAATAAAAGTACATTTTAACAGTGCCTCCTGCCATCTGTACCGATACAGATGGCTTTTTTGTATATTGTAGCATGTGCAGCTTTGGAGATACGATACCTATATAAAGCGAACAGTTACTAGGAGGTATACCATGATGACAACACACAATAATTTGAAGTCGAAACGGCTTGCGTATGCAGCGATTATTGTTTATTCCACTATTGTAGGGCTTTCTTTTCTTTTCGGAAAATTAGCCTTGACGGTTACAAGTCCGCTGGACAGTCTCGCCCACCGTTTCACCATATCTTTTATTGCGGCAACAATACCAGTCTTATTCGGTTGGATCAAGCTGCAGCTTAAAACACGTGATATGCTAAGCATTCTTCCGCTAGCTGTCTTTTATCCGTCGATGTTTTTTGCTTTCCAAGCCTATGGATTACAGTTTACATCCTCCGCAGAAGCAGGCATTATTCATGCCACAGTGCCTATCTTCACGATGATTGCTGCAGCGTATTTCTTGAAGGAGCGGACGACTAAGGTACAGAAGCTTTCGACCCTGCTCTCTGTTGCAGGGGTTATATTCATCTTTGTCATGAAGGGGACGTCAATCGATATTTCTAATGTTAAAGGCACCTTGCTCATACTTTTGTCAGCTCTTTCCTTGGCAGGCTACAGCGTACTGGCAAGGCGACTCTCTGGTCGCATGAAGGTAATGACGATGACGTATATGATGACGGCTATTGGCTTTCTTGTATTTAACTTTATCGCAATAAGTCAACATGTCGCCAAAGGAACGATTGCTCATTATTTTGAACCATTTGCCAGTCCAGTGTTCCTCCTATCGATATTATATTTGGGCGTACTCTCTTCGCTCGTATCCAGCTTGCTCAGCAATTACGCCTTATCCAAGCTTGAAGCGTCTAAAGTGAGCGTATTTAATCATCTGGCTACGTTGGTCTCTGTTATCGGTGGATTTGTGTTCCTCGGCGAGAAGCTCGCTTACTACCATTTCATTGGCGCAGCAGTTATCGTTGTTGGTGTGCTGGGCACGAACATGGGGGCATTCGGTAAAAGAAAGGAAACATCTCCGATAAGTGTTTCTCAAAAGGTGGAACAATAACAGAAGGCAGCGATTCCATCTGAGTCGTACAGCTGCTGCCGGAAAGCTTAGTTATACTCATTCTCTACGCTGACAGCTGCTCTAATAATGGATATGATTAGGTTTGTAGGTTATTAGAAGCGGCGTTAAGGGGATGATCAAGTGATCGAGAATAAGGATACGTGGATTGTGGAAGCGGATATTACAAGCATGCAATCAGCAATGGAAAAAGGATGGATAAGCTCAGAAGAGCTGGTCCAGTTATATATGGAGCGAATCAGCAAATATGATGGCGTTCTTCGATCTATTTTGGAAACGAACCCTGATGCCATTGAAATTGCCAAAGCGTTAGATAAAGAGCGACAAGAAAAAGGGAGTCGTGGCAGCCTGCACGGTATTCCGATTCTGCTCAAGGACAACATCGATACACACGACAATATGCACACAAGCGCGGGATCTGTAGCTTTAGCGAATTCATATGCTGGGGAAGATTCCTTTGTTGCTTCGCAATTACGTAAAGCAGGAGCGGTTCTGCTAGGCAAAGCGAACATGACAGAATGGGCTAATTTCATGTCAGGCACGATGTGGGCGGGATACAGCTCAAGAGGAGGCCTTGTGCTTAACCCATATGGTCCGGGAGAGCTGTTCATTGGAGGCTCAAGTTCGGGATCGGGCGCTGCGGTTGCCGCCAACTTGGCAGCTGCTGCAATTGGCACGGAAACTTCGGGATCCATAATTAGCCCTGCTAGCCAAACGAGCTTAGTAGGAATTAAACCAACGATTGGGTTAGTAAGCAGAACTGGCATTATACCGATTACAAATAGTCAGGATACGGCAGGTCCGATGACTAGAACGGTAACGGATGCGGCCATTCTTCTTGGGACTTTGGCAGGCGCTGATGAGCGAGATGCGGTTACGGTAAATGGGGCAAAGCAAGCTCATTCCGACTATACGCCATTTCTTAATGCTAGTTATTTAAAGCAAGCAAGGATCGGAATTCCGCGCTTTTATTATAAAGATTTGGACGAAGACAGGCTTGCGATCATGGAGTCGGCTATTGCGGTTTTGAAACAGGCTGGCGCGACGATTATCGATCCCGTTGAGCTGCCGTGTGAGAAGGTTGATTGGGATTGGCATGTGCTGCGATATGAATTCAAAAAGTATATCAATGACTACCTCGGAAAGCTGGATGAATCGGTTCCTGTTCATTCCTTGAAGGAGTTAATTGCTTATAACAAAGAGCACGCAGACATTGCTTTAAAATATGGGCAGGATACGCTGCTTTATGCGGAGGAAACGAGCGGAACGTTGACCGAACAGGAATATGTCGATAGTATTTTGAGAAATAAAGAACTGGCAGGCAAACATGGAATTGACTTCGCTTTACAGGGGCATCAACTGGATGCTTTGTTGTTTCTAGGCAATGATGATGGCGATGATCTTGCCGCAAGAGCGGGTTATCCAGTCATTACCGTGCCAGGCGGTTATGCGGAGAAGGGAATCATTGCCGAAGGCGGCTATACGACCAAGGGGCCGCAGGGGGTCACCTTTATCGGTACAGCCTTCAGCGAGCCTACCTTAATTAAACTAGCCTATGGCTTTGAGCAGGCGACCAAGTATCGTGTAACTCCGTCAGCTTTTAATTGAATAGCTTGAAATAAGCAGGCGTAAACAACGGGGATAATCCGCTAGTTAACGTCTGTTTTTTTGGGAAAAATAAGGAATAGAAACAAGTATGGCTTGTTATGTTTTAGAGACTGCGTATCTTTTATTCGTTATGTATCGTTTTCTAATAAAGGTGTTTTGGAGGAGTGTATTTATAATGAAAAAGGTACTTATTCTAGGTGCAAGTGGTCTTGTAGGAAGAGCATTGGTCGATGAATTGCAGCACGGTTTTGACCTGTATGGCACTTATTCTTCATCATTTGTGAGTCTGCCTGCGGATAAGCAGTACAAATTAGATGTTGAGCAAATGGCTGAAATGAAGGAAATCATCCATTCGATTAAACCCGATATTGTTATTTCTTGCTTAAGAGGAGAGTTTGATCAACAGCTGTTGTTCCATAAAGAATTGGCTATGGAATTAGCTAAGCATAATAGTCGACTGTATTTCTTTTCTACGACGAACGTATTTGATGGAGACTTTTCAAAGGCTCATTTTGAAACAGATCTACCTATTTCCGGCACCGATTACGGGAAATTCAAAATCGAATGTGAACACATGCTTACAGAAATTTTGAAAGAACGAGCGATCATTGTCAGAATACCCGCGATATGGGGGAAAGATTCTCCGAGATGGAACACGGTTAAAGATAGTATCGAAAATAATAAAGAGATAGAGGTTTACAGCAATCTCATGTTTAACAATCTTCTGGATGTTTTGCTCGCTAAACAGCTGCGCTTCATGATTGAAAAAGAGCTAAAAGGAATTTTTCATTTAGACGCAGTGGATACGCTGACTCAAGGACAATTTTATGAACAAATTTTAAATCAATTAGGAATTGAAAAGAGTATATTGCGAGATCGATTATATGAGGATGATGCTGCTACATATTATTTTCAGTTGCGTTCGAATCGCGATGACTTTGCCAGCGCTCCGCGAAGCACCAATGCTGAGATGATATCATATTTAGTGAGCGATTATTTGGATAAAGAGCAGCAATAGTTTAAAAAGGATGGGGCTGCCGGCGGGCGGCTCTTTTTTTTATTAAACAGCCCTGCGACAACAGACTGATCCCGATAGGCATAGGGCGTCATCTTTCATAAAGAGGGCAGGAACAATCCCTGCCCTCTTCATTTCTATTGCTTGATTTGGGGGAGCGTAATACTGATCACGGTCCCGAGCCCCTGCTTGCTCTTTATCGTGATTTGATAGTTCCGATCATACAGCAGCTTCAGCCGTTTATTCGTATTCAATAAGCCGATGTGCTTGGACTGCTCTTCGGATGCAACCAAAGATCTCCTGATTTCGATGAGCCGGTCTGAAGGAATGCCGTTCCCGTTATCGGAGATGACAAGCCGAAGCTGTTCCCCTACGATTAAAATTTTTATTTTGATCAGGCCATTTCCGGCCTTTTCCTTTATGCCATGGTATAAGCTGTTCTCGACTAAAGGCTGGAGCAGCAGCTTCATCGTATGGAGCTTGAGAATTTCTTCGTCGTATTCAAACAGTACATCGAAGGTATCCTTGTACCGTTTCTTCTGAATATTGATGTAGCTGACGGTGTTCGCGATTTCTTCCTCCCACGTTACCTCATTGGTTGGACGGCTGAAGGAATAGGAAAGCATGTCGGACAAGTTCTCAATCATATCGCTCGCTTTGTTCGGTTTTCCTGTTAGACCGACGGTTTCCCAATAAATCGAGTTGAGCGTGTTATACAAAAAATGTGGATTGATTTGGGATTGAAGCGCAAGCAGCTCCATCACTTGAAGCTTGTATTTCTTCTCAGAGAGTTGGGTTTGAATATAGCGATGTTCAATAAAATGGGCGATCATGTTCTGAATAATGTAAGAATATTCATCATTAACTTTGCTAGGCGGTTTCAGCGGCGTGCGATTATTCTCGGCAGATCTGAGCAGCGAGGTGATGGCAAGCAGCTGCCTATAATTTTTTCGGGTCAAATAAAAGGTCAATGCAAGTCCCAAAAAGAAGGACAAGCAAGCAAAAATGATTGTATAGTTTAATATGCGCGAGGGTGTCTCGTACAACGAAGCATGCGGAATGACGGACACGTATTTCCAGTTGTACTGCTCCGATTCCACCTTCGTTACGTTGACTTCTCCCAGAGAGGAAGCCAGGTCGAAGTAGGTAGATGGGTGGTTTGCCATTTGATCCAGCTCGGCATCTGTTAAAATATTTTCTTCTTTATTGGAGAAAATAACCTGATTATTTTCGTTTAGAACGAGCAGAATTTGATCTTTATACGTGGTGATGTTGGATAAAATATTTTCAATATATTTTGGACGAACGTTTAAAATAATACCGATTTTCCGTGGCGCCAGCACGTTGTAAATGGATATTAATTCGGTCGGCTGCGTCTCGAACGCAAAAATTTTGGCTTCCCTTTTGGACGTCCATTCCGTAGCGGGCCCGTCGTATTTCATGAATTCCTCGAACCAGCCCGTATCGTTGAAACGGTTGATTGAAGACAAGCCGTCGAGTGAGGACACGAAACGGCCATTCGGATTGTCCGAGTAGAAATAAATAGAATGGATATAAGGTTTTGAGCTGGTAAGCGCATTCAAATAGCTGGAAATAATTTGGTACGAAGTAGAACTCTCATACGTATAGATCGGATTTTGCAGAACGTTGGACAGCTCATTGAAAACTTTAGCGTTCTGGTATAATGCAAGCTTCAACGTGTCTAGTTCATCCAAAATCATCTCGATCTGGCGCTGTGATTGCAATAGCAGGAAACGGCTGTTCTTGTTAATGTCTGCCTTCATGTCCCTCTGTGTGGTTATAAAGGATAACGAGCCTAATATGATTAAAGGCAATATTAAAGGAATGAGAAAAGTAGCCAAATGCTTGATAAAATAGCGCTCTTTCATCGTTTAGATCATCCGTTCTTACATTCGCTAGGTGTCTTGCCATAGTAGCTTTTGAACGTTCGGGTAAAGTTTTTGGCATTGCTGTAGCCGACCATTTCACTAATTTCGTATGTTTTATATTGGTTCTCCTGTATGAGCCTCATCGCAACCTTCATTTTCACCTGAATGAGATAATCGGTAAAATTTTGACCGGTTTTTTGTTTGAACAAATAGCTCAAATAGTTAGCATTCAAATATACCTGCTTTGCCGCATCCTCCAGATTCGCATCTTTATATTGATTCTGGATATACGCTTTAATTTGTGTAATAATCAGCCCTTCGTTGCTCGTGCCAGAAGGCGGTTGATCCAAGGCGTGCTTCGCTGCTTCCAGCTCGTCTCTCAGGCCGGCGAATACGTCCAATAAAACCTGATATTTTGCGGGCTTCACGATATAGTTGTTGACTCGATAACGAAGCGCCTTCTGGGCATATTCGAACTCGCGGTAGCTGCTAAGAAAAATAACATGAATATTATGCTTCTGCTCATGAATGACCTCGGCAAGCTCAAGGCCGGACATGACAGGCATTTTAATATCGGTAAGGATGACATCGATTTTGTCATGATTTTGAATGAAATTCAATGCTTCCTTACCGTTTCCGCATTGGCCGATAATTTGAAAACCGACCTCCTGCCACGGAAAGTAGGAAGATAAAGCTTCTCTTGTATCCGCTTCATCATCAACTAGCAGCAGCCTGTACATCTCATCACCTCTTAACGATGTAGTCTTCCTTTGCTGATAATGAGATTATAGCACAGCAGGATCAGGCTAATGTGTTCATAGAGGAGCCATGCGGCATCTAAGATAAAAATGATACGTTAACCGATAAAATGATACTACGGAATGGGATTACTCAAATAATGATACTTAAATCTAAGATTAGATGCCTTATGTAAATAATCGATCAACCCTATACTTTAGAAAGCGTTTCCAAGAAAACAAAAGGGAGAGGTTCATATGTACCGATTGAAAGGATTAAACGGTTTCATTGCTTTGATAGTCGTATTTGCAATCATCATTTCAGGTTGTTCCTCCGGGAAACCGGACAAAGAAAATCAAGGCAGCGGCTCGGATAAGAAGGTTACCCTGCGCTTTAGCTGGTGGGGTGGCGACGGCCGCCATGAAGCTACGCTTGCTGCTATAGAAGCGTACAAGAAGATTGCGCCGAACGTGACGATCGAAGCGGAATACCAGGGCTTTGACGGCTATGTGCAAAAGGTCAAAACACAGCTGGCCAGCGCTACGTCCGCCGATATTATTCAGCTTGACGTTCCATGGATGAAGGAACTGACGAAAAATGACTTTTTCCTCGATCTTAGCAAGCAGGAAGGACTGTCGTTGGAGGGCTTTGATCAAGACTTCCTGAACAATTTCAGCGTTTATAACGACAAAATGGTAGCGCTCCCTTCCGGCGTAAATGCTTATGCGCTCGTTATTAACAAGACAGCAGCCGATAAGCTCGGCGTACCGACCGATATTCAGTGGGACTGGGATACCCTCTACGAGGAAGGCAAGAAGCTTCACGATAAAGACAATACCAAGTATTTGCTTCTTGCTGACCACGGCATGCTGATGCAGGATTTCACGAACATGCTTAAGCAGCGGACCGGAACTCAGTGGATCAATGAAGATTATTCGCTTGGCTTTACGAAAGAGGAAGCCGCGGGTGCCTTGGAATGGATCGACAAGGCCATGAAAGCTGGCGTATACCAGCCGCTCGGAGAATCCGATTTATTTTTCGGCAAAACCGAACAGAATCCGAAATGGATCAATCAAGATATTCCGATCATCTCGGCTATGAGCAGTACGCTCTTGTCGCTTCGCTCGGTGCTGCCTGAAGGTGTGGAAGTCGTGACTGCCTTGCCTGCCATCGATAAAAATGCGAAAAACTCAGCCGTATTGGTAAGGCCCTCGCAGTTGATTGCCGTAAGCAGCAAGTCGAAGCACCCGGAAGAGTCCGTGAAATTTCTGAACTGGCTGATGAATGACGCAGAAACAGCAGTTATCTTAGGCGATGTCCGCTCCATTCCAGCATCCTCTTCCGCACAAACCGCTGCTGTAGAGGCAGGAAAAATAGACGAAGCGATTACGAAAGCAGTCGAAATGGGTCTGAAAAACGCAGGCATTGTAGATAATGCAATCTCTACTAACTCGGAGGTATCCGCTCTGCTGCAGGATGTTATCGAGAAAGTGGCTTATGGTAAGCTGACGCCAGACAAGGCCGCGCAAGAGCTCGTTAGCAGCCTGGAGAAAAAACTGAAAGAGCTGCAAGGAAGATAAACGGATTTTAAAGAACGGGGTGCGCGCCAGTGAAAGCTTAGCGATTGACTGGCGTGCTCTCCCCTCATTTCCGATAGAGAATAGGAGTGTGAGCCAGTGACCAGGAAGAAGCGCAGCTTTCGATATATCGGACTTCTATATGTTCTTCCATGGATTCTGGGGCTGCTCATTTTTCAGTTGTATCCCTTCATCGCGTCTTTTTATTATTCCTTGACGGATTACAACATGGTGAATGCCCCCAAATTCATTGGTTTGGATAATTATAAACAAATTTTCATGAATGATCCCGGCTTTACCCAAGCGCTAAAAGTAACGTCGATTTATGTAATTCTTGCCGTGCCGGTGAAGCTCGCCTTTGCCTTATTCGTTGCTATCGTGCTTAGCGCCAAGCTGCGTGCCATTAATTTGTTTCGAACCATCTATTATTTGCCTTCGATTCTTGGCGGAAGCGTGGCGATATCGGTGCTTTGGCGGTTTCTGTTCATGAAGGACGGCGTCGTCAACAGCTTGCTGGCTAATGTCGGCATTCCTTCAATCGATTGGCTGGGCAACCCCGATATCGCGCTTTATACACTCGGTTTATTATCAGTTTGGCAATTTGGGTCTTCAATGGTTTTATTTCTAGCAGGTATTCAGCAAATTCCCAGTGACCTGTACGAAGCTGGTTCCATCGACGGTGCCTCCAAGACCCGCATGTTCTTTAAAATTACCGTGCCGCTGCTGACGCCAATTGTCCTGTTCAATCTGGTCATGCAGATGGTCAACGCGTTCCAAGAATTTACCGGCGCCTTCGTTATTACGAGCGGCGGACCGATGAAGTCTACTTATCTCTATGCTTTGAAGCTGTATGAGGAAGCCTTCACCTTCTTTAAAATGGGGTACGCTTCAGCGCTGTCATGGGTCTTGTTCGCGATCATTATGGTCGTAACGGGCATTATTTTCAAAACCTCTAACCGCTGGGTCTACTATGAAGACGGAGGTAAAACCAAATGACGCATACCAGCTCGAATAAGTGGTTGTCTTATGTGCTGTTGACATTGTTAGGCTTTGTCATGATTTATCCGTTAATATGGCTGTTTGTTTCATCGTTTAAGACGAATCAAGATATTTTCGGCTCCAGCAAGCTGTTTGCGGATACCTACGTTTGGGATTCCTATTCCTTGGGCTGGGCAGGAACTGGCCAATACGGCTTTCAGCATTTTTTTGTTAATACGCTTAAAATGGTGCTGCCTACGGTTGTTCTTACAATCATCTCGAGTGTTATCGTTGCTTATGGATTTTCTCGGTTTGTGTTTCCGCTTCGAACGTTTCTGTTCTCCATTATGATGGCGACGTTGATGCTGCCGGATGCTACCGTTATGATTCCACGTTATATCCTGTTCAATAATCTCGGCTGGCTGGACACTTATTTGCCGTTTATCGTACCATCGGCTTTCGCAACCTCAGCTTTTTTCATCTATATGCTTATTCAGTTTTTTCGGGGATTGCCAAGAGAACTGGATGAATCGGCTACAATTGACGGCTGCAATTCGTTTATGATTCTCATTCGGGTACTGCTGCCCTTGTGCAAGCCGGCTCTTTTCTCCGTGGGCATCTTTCAGTTCATTTGGACCTGGAATGACTTCTTTAACTCAATCATTTATATAAGCAGCGTAAAAAAATTCACGGTCTCGCTTGGCCTGCGCTTGTCGCTGGATGCCTCCTCGGCCGTTTCGTGGAATCAGGTGCTTGCGATGTCGGTTGTGAGCGTCGTTCCTTGCATTTTGTTATTCTTTTTGGCGCAGAAATATTTTGTTGAAGGCATCTCCACTACAGGATTAAAAGGATAAGGAGAAACGATATGAAACCGGATGAGAAACGTAAAGAGAACGTTCAAATTGCTTATATCGGAGGCGGCTCCCGCGGCTGGGCTTGGGGATTGATGAGCGACCTTGCAGCAGAAAGCGAGCTTGCCGGCACTGTTAAGCTGTATGATATTCATTATGAATCAGCCGCGCAAAATGCGATCATCGGCAACAGGCTGTCGCAGGCGGCTGACACAAAGGGTAAGTGGAGCTATGAGGCAGTGCCTGCATTGCAAGACGCATTGCAAGGTGCAGATTTTATCATCATTTCCATCTTGCCAGGAACCTTTGCCGAGATGGAATCGGATGTCCATTTACCGGAAGAATACGGGATTTACCAGTCGGTGGGTGATACAGTAGGGCCAGGCGGACTTGTCCGTGCGCTCCGTACCATCCCGCTATATGTCGAGATTGCGAATGCGATCAAACAATATGCGCCAGCTGCGTGGGTCATTAACTATACCAACCCAATGACGCTGTGCACGAGAACGCTTTACGAGGTGTTTCCGGAGGTGAAGGCCATCGGATGCTGCCACGAGGTGTTTGGCACGCAGCATTTGCTCGCTTCCATGGTGGAGAAAAAGCTGGGTGTCCCTTCGGTTGACCGGCGTGACATCAAGGTTAATGTACTGGGCATCAATCATTTTACATGGCTGGACAGAGCCTCTTACCAAGGCATCGATTTATTCCCGCTTTACAAGGAATTCGTGGAAGAGCATTATGCGGAAGGGTATGAAGGCAAGAAAAAAGGCCACTGGCTCAACGATCATTTTGCTTCTGCGCAGCGGGTCAAATTTGATTTATTCCGCAAGTACGGCATCATTGCTGCGGCTGGCGATAGGCATTTGGCGGAGTTTATGCCGGGCGAGCTTTATTTAAAGAACCCTGAGACGGTGCAAAGCTGGAAATTCAGCCTAACGAAGGTGGATTGGCGAAAGAAAAACCAGGCAGAACTTTATGCCAAGGGCCAGCGGCTAGCAACTGGAGAGGAAGCTTTCGAGGTGAAGCCTACTGGGGAGGAAGGCATCGAGATGATAAAAGCATTACTCGGAATGGGCGAGCTGATTACGAACGTAAATATGCCGAATCGCGGACAGATCGAAGGTTTGCCGGCGGGTGCCGTAGTGGAGACGAACGCTGTATTCGGTTATAACCGCGTAAGCCCGATTGTTGCTGGCAGGCTTATTCCTGAGGTAGAGCAGCTGGTGCTGCCGCATGTAATGAATCAGGAAATGACACTTAAAGCTGCCCTGAACAAAGACAAAGCCTTGGCGTTTCAGGCTTTCATGAACGATCCGCTTGTCAGTCTGCCTAATCAAGCTGGCACAGCATTGTTTGAGAAAATGCTTCAGAACACGAAGTCGATGCTGCCTGGCTGGGACCTGTAGCAAAAACAACAAGTAAAGCAATTCCTTTTTGAGAGGGAATTGCTTTTTTTGTTTGTGCTGTCGCTGTAAGTTCAAGACCGCTGATGGCGGTCTTTTCTTATGTTTGTTTTTATTTTAGTGGTAAGTGTGTGTCTAACTGAAAGATTAATTCAATAAGGATGAAAAACCAATATATGTTAAGATATTTATACAATATCATTTGGGAGTAACGATGTGGACTGCTAAGGAGGGCAGATATGACTATAAAAGCGAGATACATTTTGCTTGCTGTATTAATAATTAGTGTGACCATATTAATTTTAATGCTGTCATCAAGACAAGAGAAATTTATTCATAAAACAGCAATTAACGAAAAGATAGTTCAAACTAGAAGTTTTAGCGTGAGTTCTGATTCTACAGATTTGAATACATCAGCAAAAGGAACATTATTTATCAAGGGAGACAAAGGAATTCCGGAACATATACAGATTGTTGCTTCGATTTCAATTGACCCTAAAGACTGGGGGGGTGTTGCTTTCAATATTCCTGATAAATGGTATATTTCAAACATTACAAGCAGTTTTCCTGAAAAAGAAACAAAATCCATACCTGCGGACTATATAACGACATTGACTACCGCGGATACAGAAAATAAATGGAGAGCAATAATTGAAGTTGGAAGAGGACGAGACGCCTATAAATCAACGGGAGGCGGTACAGGAACGGTTGTGATTGACTTAGTTTCTGATAAAAAGGCAATACAAGAGTCAGATCAATTCAGTATTTCGGTTGCGGTGGGCTCAGATGAAAAAGATGGTGTAAAGATTGTAGGACCTGATTATGTTGAAATACCTATATCGTTAACGGATATGTCAGATGATTAAAATTAGATAATAGACCATTGCACTTCATGAGAAACTTAAAGTGCCGCGTCATACGCGGCTTTTTCTATTTGAGAGGGATCTCGTTATAATGAGAAGAGCGATTATAGAAAGAAGTGAAATCATCATGAAGATCATTGTCATTGGTGCAGGAATTGCTGGAGCATCAACCGCATACCATTTGGCTAAGCAAGGTGCAGATGTCCTCATTATCGATAGGAAAGATGAAGGACAGGCTACGGATGCAGCAGCTGGCATTATTTGTCCTTGGCTGTCGCAGCGGCGCAATAAGGCGTGGTATCGCCTTGCTAAGGCTGGAGCGAGTTATTACCCTGTATTAATTGAAGAGCTGGAAAGTGAAGGGGAAACCGAAACCGGATATGCCAAGGTCGGCGCCCTCAGTATACATATGGATTCGGAGAAAATCGAGAAGATGGAAGAGAGAGCTTACAAGCGTTTAGAAGAAGCTCCAGAAATCGGTGAGATTACGCAGCTTGATGAACATCGGACCCGAGAGCTCTTCCCTCTGCTCGTCGAAGGATATTCTTCCGTTCATATTAGCGGAGCTGCTCGTGTGGACGGCCGTGCGCTGCGTGATGCTTTGCTACGATCTGCACAGAGGAATGGGGCTGAGCTTATCTATGGGGATGCTAGGCTTGAATATCAATCCACGCGAATAACGGGTGTAACGGCCCAGGCAATTAGTTATCCGGCTGACATCGTGATCGTCTGTGCAGGGGCTTGGGCTGGGCAGCTGCTGCAACCGCTGGGCATTGATTTTAAAGTGAGTTATCAGAAAGCGCAAATTATGCATTTGCAGCTTCCAGATGCCAAACAGAATACTGGCAGCTGGCCGGTTGTTATGCCGCCTTCCGATCAATATTTACTCGCCTTTGATCAGCAAAAAATCGTCATAGGAGCAACTCATGAAAATGATATTGAAGGTTATGATACGAGGATCACACCCGGTGGTATGCATGAAATTTTAAGCAAATGTCTTCCATTTGCACCTGATCTGGCAGATAGTACATTTCAGGAAGTAAGAGTAGGCTTTCGCCCTTTTACTGCCGATTTTCTTCCGGTTATAGGCGCCATTCCAGATTGGGAGGGACTGCTTGCGGTAAACGGTCTTGGGGCTTCCGGCTTGACGATGGGGCCTTATATCGGAGACCAGTTGGCTAAGCTAGCACTAGGAATGGAAGTCGATATCGATTTAACCGATCATGAAATTTGTAAAGCCATTAACTGAGCTGTAGGATAAATTCATAATGAGTCATTTTAATATCGTAGAAGGAGAGCTGCTGTTTTGAAGAATAATATCATCGAATACTGTTTAACGAAGAACGGAGCGTCTAAGGATTATCCCTTCGGATTCGAACCGTTGGTCATCAAAGTTGCAGGTAAAATATTCGCGTTTATTTTTGAGGACAAAGGGGAGCATCTTCGCTTAAACCTGAAATGTGATCCGATAATTGCGGAAAACTTAAGAGAACAGCATGAGGCTGTTCGACCAGGATACCATATGAATAAAAAACATTGGAATACAGTTACGATCGACGGTACTTTGCCAGAGTCGGATGTTTTTGAAATGATTGATCATTCTTACGAGCTGGTTGTCAAAAGTCTTTCTAAGAGCCTTCGAGAATCTATTAACGAAAAGAACTAAATGGCTCAGAGCGTATGACGGGACTTCGCAGGTTGTAGTTAAATTAAGATTATGATAAACTGTACCTAATTTTGATGACGGGAGTTGAACGAATACAATGTAGAACTTTCTTGCTGTGAGATCACGAATAGAACGAACTCAGCGATCCGCTGTGGTTGGTTTATTTCGTCTCTGCAAGAAAGGTCTGCATTTCGTTTGCGCTCCCTATCCGGCTAGTCATCCAGTCCCATAAAATGGGGCTGTATTTCCTCGTATGGATTAGAGACGCAAGAAAGCACCTTTCTTGCGTCTCTTTTTTATTTCCATACGAAAGGATGATCGCCATGCCCGCGATTCAAGTATCTAATCTCACTTTTGCCTATCCAGGCAGCTATGACCTCATATTCGAAAAGGTTCATTTTCAAATCGATACAGACTGGAAGCTCGGGTTTACAGGGCGAAACGGTCGGGGCAAAACGACGTTCTTTAACCTGCTGCAAGGGAAATACGAATACAGCGGCAAGATCTCCGCACCCGTTGCCTTTGATTATTTTCCGTTTCCCGTCGAGCATCCGGAATATTTGACCGTCGACGTCATCGAAGAAATCGTGCCAGACTATGAGCGCTGGAAGCTGATGCGTGAACTGAATCTGCTTAAGGTTTCGGAAGATGTGTTGTACCGGCCATTCGAAACGCTGTCCCAAGGCGAGCAAACGAAGGTACTGCTTGCCGTGCTGTTCATCCAGGACAATCGCTTTCTGCTCATCGACGAGCCAACCAATCATCTCGACTTGCATGCACGTAAACTCGTCGGTGATTATTTAAACACGAAGCGCGGTTTTATTCTTGTGTCACATGACCGCTCATTTCTCGACCGCTGTGTCGATCATATTTTATCGATCAACAAAACAAATATAGACATTCAAAAAGGCAACTTCTCCAGCTGGTGGACGAACAAAACTCGTCAGGACACGTTCGAATTGGCACAAAACGAAAAGCTATATAAAGATATCGAGCGCTTATCCAGCTCTGTCAAACGCACGAGCGGCTGGTCCCACGAGATTGAAAAATCGAAAAACGGCACACGAAACTCCGGTTCCAAGCTGGATAAAGGATATGTCGGGCACAAAGCTGCTAAAATGATGAAACGCGCGAAATCCATTGAGCAGCGGCAAAACGCCGCTGTAGAAGAGAAATCGAAACTGCTTCGAAATATTGAACAGTCAGAAAGCCTTGCGATCTCTCAACTCGCGTATTCCAAATCCGAACTGGCTGTGCTGGATCACGTCTCGATTTATTACGGGGAAAAATCAGTTTGCGAGAACGTTAGCTTGACGATCGAACAAGGGGATCGGATCGCCATTTCGGGTCCAAACGGCTCGGGTAAGTCTAGCGTGCTCCACCTGCTAAACGGCGAGGCGCTTCACTATACGGGCACGTTTCGGGTTGATCCTCAGCTGCGCGTTTCCTATGTATCCCAGAATACTTCTCATCTGCAAGGGTCACTTTCGGAATATGCAGCAGAGCACGGAATCGACGAAAGTTTATTTAAGAGCGTGCTGCGAAAGCTTGATTTCTCCCGTATCCAGTTTGAGAAGGATATGTCGGCGTTTAGCGGCGGACAGAAGAAAAAGGTTCTGATCGCGAGAAGTCTATGTGAAGAGGCTCATCTGCATATTTGGGACGAACCGCTGAACTTTGTTGACGTCATTTCCCGGATGCAGATTGAGGAGCTGCTGCATGAGTACGCACCGACCATTGTGTTCGTGGAACATGATCGTGAATTTCACGACCGTGTCGCCACAAAAACGATTGAACTGACAGGAAACTTTGACTAAAAATCGTATCGTTTAAACGAAACAGCAGCCATAGGGCTGCTGTTTTTTTGTGTGTAATCAAAGTCCAATTTTATTATTTTCCAGTTGCATGATTCGATATAAAAATTGGGGCTGTGCAACACTGTTTGTCTGAGCTTATTTTTGATGCCAAAAACAAAACTGTTTCTCTAGACCCACACGCATTCTATCAAGTAACATAGGTTTTGTTCTGCAAAACCGACTGGGAGTGAAATAAGTGCAAGAAACGTATGATGAGATCAAACAAGGCGAAAAAGGTGCATGGCTGAGCATTGGCGCTTATATTTTCTTGTCCGCAATAAAGTTAATTATAGGTTACTTCACTGGCTCCGAAGCCTTATCAGCTGATGGTCTGAACAACTCAACCGATATTATTGCTTCTATAGCTGTGTTGATCGGGCTTAAAATATCACGGAAACCACCGGACAAAAACCATCGGTATGGTCATTACAGAGCTGAAACGGTAGCTGCCCTAATCGCTTCTTTTATAATGTTCGCTGTTGGTATACAAGTATTGTATCAGACGGTTATGAAGTTCAGAGCTCCAACAATTGAATCACCTGATATTATTGCAGCTTGGACTGCCCTATTTTGTGCCATAGCCATTTATTTCGTTTATCTTTACAACATTCGTTTAGCAAAAAAAATAAACAGTCACGCAATGATGGCGGCCGCACAAGATAATCGTTCGGATGCTCTTGTAAGCATGGGAGCTTTTGTTGGCATCATCGGTTCACAATTTGGCTTGCCATGGCTTGACCCAGTCACAGCTCTAATTGTAGGCATCATTATTTGTAAAACAGCATGGGATATTTTTCGTGATTGTTCACATGCGCTTACAGACGGTTTCGATCATGAAGAACTTCAAACCATTAAACAAACCGTTTCCGATACCCCAGGTGTAGAGAAAATAATCGATATAAAAGCTCGTATTCACGGGAATAACAAGCTGGTAGACGTAACGATTGCCGTAGACCATCAGCTAAATGTAGGCGAAAGCCATGACATTTCAGAACAAATTGAGAGACGTATTGCTGAATTGCACAGCATTTCCTACGTACACATTCACATAGAGCCCTTTTTGGCGAGTAGTTAAGTAGACAGAGTAAGTTCAGATGTCTGTTACTGAAATAACGGTAACAGCTGACCGTATCACTATGCATTTTCATTAAGGGATGGATGCAGATAATCTATGTTTAACGAAAACTCAATAGAGAATAGGAGATTTTGTTCTGAATAGACATCAAATATTGAAGCTGTTGCATGATAACAAATTGCAAACGAATATACCTTTTGAAGGATGTACAGAAGCAGAACTTAGCTTATTGGAAAGTGAGGTTGGCAATAAATTACCATTTGCTTATCAAGAATTCTTATTGGCAGCTGGTCATAATCATGGGAAATTGTTTCAAGGAAGCGATAGTGGATTCTCGCAGCTGAGGGATTTACAGATTGAAGCTAGAGAATTAGTAAGAGAGAATAATTATCCGATAATACTTTTAGAGAACGCATTTATATTCTCGATGCATCAAGGATATGAAATTCGATTTTTTGAGTTAAATGGAAATGACAATTCACCTGTCCTGGAGTGGTATGAAGGAAGTGATAAGGGGATTGTTATGCTCTCTGAATCATTTGAAGATTTTTTGCAAACGCAAATTGAACAGCACTCACATGTCAAATTCAAAATATCCAGCGTGTTGGATGAATGAAAACGGAATTGAAGCTATCAATGGATGCCCTATAATAAGATCATCATCAGAAAGGAATTGAACATGGCAGTAATAACTTTATGCGGTTCTACAAAATTCAAAGATCAATTTGAAAAAGTAAACGCGTTTCTTACACTTCAAGGCAATATTGTTATTAGCGTTGCTTTTTTTGAACAAAGCGATGGTTTTAAAATTACAGAAGAACAAGCAGAGTTACTAGGGCATCTGCATTTTAGAAAAATAGATATTTCTGATGAAATATTCGTAATTGATGTGGATGGATATATAGGCAACAGTACAAAAAAAGAGATTCAATATGCTGAAGAAAAAGGTAAGGCAATCCGTTACTTTTCCGATGGCGAGATTCCCTCAAATATATTCAGCTAACGGATAACTATGGTGGAAGAGTTGCAGATGTGCAGTCCCCCATAATATAAGTTGTGTGTTTTTCCATCTTATAACATCCTCTCATCCCATAGTTTGAATTATTCTTGCAGATAACCGATGAACTCAGCCTCTAATTAGACAACGAATGAGAAATTAGAATATCGACAGCTTCCAAAAAAAATTAACTTTATTTTATCAAGCTGGCAGGCAGCGAATTTCCAGTAATGATAAAATGAAATTGCAGCTGGAGAAGGTGTTTATTAACTTCTGATCATTGGCTGCCTAAAGAGTTATTTTAAAAATGGGTACAATGCTGGCTTTAAGAGTATTTGTAGCTTAATGAGGTGTTGGGATTGGTTACTGTTAAAACCGAGGTTCTTATAAATGCTCCAATACATCATTGTTTTGATCTAGCGAGGAATATAGACGTACATACTCAAACGGTCTGGAAACATACGAAGGAGAGGGCCATAGCAGGAACGATTGAAGGCATGATTAATAAAGGAGAAACCGTGACCTTTCAGGCTACTCATTTTCTAATCAGACAAAAACTAACTTCGAAAATTACGGAATATGAAAGACCCTATCTTTTTGTAGACGAAATGAGCAAGGGGGCATTTAAAAGTTTAAGACATGAGCATATATTTGAGGAACATGATGGAATGACATTAATGAAAGACATATTGGTTTTTGAAGCTCCGTTTGGAATAATTGGATGGATCACAGAAAGATTGATATTAAAAAGGTACATGAAAAGTTTTTTGGAGCATCGAAATAATCAATTAAAGATAACGGCAGAAGAACTAGTCACTAACCTTGATTGACCTCGTTTAAACGCTTTGTTCTGGCAAGCTTCTCTTAACAATCAAGCAAGATGATAGAAACCATATATGAATAGGTACTACAAAAAGTTGGTACTCGTTTCAAGAAAAGGTTTTTATTAGAATTGATCTGTAAGGAAGCAGTGATTGCTGGATTACGAGCTGGGAGGCATCAATATGTCATTTTTAGCACTGATTGTATTGTTAATCATAGGAGTAATCATGTTAGTGGTCGGATTTGCAGCTAAAAAGAATTGGCTTAAGCTGTTATCCATTATCCCGCTAGCTATTTCTACGTGGCATTTTTCAAATTTGTTTTTGATAGGTTATGGTTGAAAATTGTGAGCATATCTCTAGCATTATTTCCAGCTCTTAAAAAATAATCATTTGATCCAAGAGGAGGCAGCCATTGTGATGGCTGTCTTTTACCTCATAACTGAAAAATTATGGTATTATCATGCTGCTGTTATAGCTAGAAATAGGAGGGTGTGAACAATATGAAGGAAAAGGTTGTCACAGCGTACGACAAACTTGCAAAAGACTACGAAAAGCATGTGGATACTGAGAGCGGGCACAACGCTTATTATGAGCGGCCAGCAATGATGAAACTTATGCCAAATGATATGAATTCACTTACAGTTCTTGATGCTGGCTGTGCTGCAGGTTGGTATTCGGAGCAATTTTTAAAGCGCGGTGCTCAAGTAACGGCTATTGATTTGAGTCCTGCTATGGTAGAAGCATGCAAAAGGCGAGTTGGTCATGAGGCAGAAGTATTCGCTTGTGATTTAACGGAGCCCCTCCCATTTGAAAACGAAACTTTCAACCTTATAGTAAGCTCATTAACCCTGCACTATATCGATGATTGGGCCCCAACCTTTCAAGAATTCCATCGCATATTGAAACCGGGTGGACAAGTTGTTTTCTCCGTGCATCATCCATTTATGGACTTTAAACATTTTGAAAGACCTGATTATTTTGCTCACGAACTGCTTATGGAAATCTGGAACAAGAAAGAATCTGGCCCAGTGGAGGTTACATTTTATAGGAGGCCTCTTCAAGAGATTCTGAATGTCACATCTGCCCAATTTATCATTGATCAAATCATCGAGCCGCAGCCGGATTTAGCTTTTAAAGATCAACCAGATGCTATGGATTGGTATAAGCGTTGGTATGATCGTCTTTCGACTAATCCTCATTTTCTCATTGTGAAGGCACGGAAATAGAAAGATAGAATTATTAATTAGGATATGGGGGATATGATGCAGACATTAATCGATGAGCTAATACATTATTATTTTATTCATCCGAGCTATGAAATCGAGTCCGTTCCTTTTGGTTTAACAAACCTCACGAAGATTGTTAAAATCAATGATCGAAAATATGTAGTCCGCATCTACGATCGCTATACGAAAAATGTACAAAGCATGGAAATGGAATCGAAAATAACTTCGTTTTTGAGTGGCAGTAATCTTACTTTTCAAGTGCCTGTATTTCTTCGGACGCTCAATGGGGAGGAATACATACAATTAGCAGACGGTACTTTAGGTGCGGTCGTATCATTTATTGAAGGCCGTGTACCAGAAATAGTAGAAGCACAACAAGCCTTGAAGTTTGGTCAGGTAGTTGGAGAAATCTCTTCAACACTGAGCAAATATGAAACTGATTTGCTAGATCACCATGGAAAAGCTTTCTCAGATCTTTATGATCTTCATCCACTCGCCCATCGTAATGATGTAACTTCTTTTATTGAAAATCCGCCATTTCACATTTCTGAATCCCACCTGAACTTCTATAAAAATATGATTTTGTCCGTTGAGATGTCCATCTACCAGCTAAAAAGTTTGCCAAGGCAGCTCGTTCATCATGATTTGCTTATATTCAACCTATTGTCCCAAAACAACAACATATGTGGCGTATTGGATTTTGATTTCACTTCGATTGATGCTAGTTTTATGGAATTTGCCATTAGCCTTAATCATATTTCGCAAATGTCGGATGGATCTTTGGAAATGACTGAAGCCTATATTAAGGGGTATGCCGTTTATCGCAAGGCAACTATTCAAGAAATTAATCATTTGCAGCACTTGACGCAGATTTATCATATTGCAGTTCTCCATATCTATATAGGCCAGCATTACTCAGGAAAATCGATTGAAGCTAACTTCAACTATATACTCCATCAATTTCAAACACGAAATAACTGGTTGAATCAGCATCGTGAGGCCTTGCAAGCACGACTTGAATTGTATCTGGTTTGAGAAATTCTGGGCTCAAGCACCGCTTGATATACAAAAAGTACGTATTGTTAGCTCCATTTATGAGTGAAGCTGCAATTGACGAGTACTCGAAGCAATCTTTTGAGAAAGAAGGCTTAAAAGTACTGGTGTCGATCGCACCTTTCATCAGTAGAGGTATATTGAGTGATTGTACTGAAAGCAGTGCTATAGCGAAAAACTGAAGGATGGACGTAAAGTTAGTCTTCCAGCGATAGCTTTAAAGAACGTTTGGGAATCCGCTGCAATTCGGGTTCCTTTTTCTTATGCTTAAACGGCAGACTATGCAATGATTGGCTTGTTTTATATGTATAATGTAAGAAAGACAAGCAGGATATTAGAAGGGAGTATTTCATTGACTCTACAACAATTAAAATACGTAATTGAGGTCGCCAATCGAGGCTCCATTAATGAGGCAGCCAAGCGGTTGTTTATTTCTCAGCCTAGTCTTTCCAATGCCATTAAGGATCTGGAAGAGGAAATGCAGCTAGAGATTTTCGAGAGATCTAATAAAGGAATTTCACTTTCTAAGGAAGGTGTTGAGTTTTTAAGTTATGCAAGGCAAGTCGTTGAGCAGGCGGAATTGTTGGAAAGCCGTTACCTGAATGCCAAGCCTTCGCCGCAGCATTTTTCGGTTTCTACTCAGCATTATGCTTTTGCAGTGAATGCATTTGTCAGTTTGGTTCGCGAGTATGGTCAGGAAGAATATGAATTAACATTACGTGAGACTAAAACCTACGAAATTATTGAAGATGTTAAAAGCCTGCGCAGCGAGATTGGAATCTTGTATCTTAACGAGTTCAATGGGAAGGTAATCAATAAGCTGCTCAAAACGGCGAATTTACAGTTTATTAGCTTATTTACAGCTAAGCCTCATATTTTCATCAGCATTAATAACCCGTTAGCCAATCAATCGATCGTGACCATTGATCAGCTTCAAAATTATCCCTATTTGTCCTTTGACCAAGGCGAATACAATTCTTTTCATTTTTCAGAAGAAATTTTAAGTACGATGACTCATAAAAAAAGCATCCGTGTAAACGATCGGGCAACGCTGTTTAATCTCCTGATTGGACTAAACGGATATACGATATCGACTGGTGTTTTAAGCGCTGATTTAAACGGCAATGAGATTATTCCAGTACCGCTCGATTGCGAGGAGACGATCAATGTAGGTTGGATTTCGCAGCGAAATGCTTCCTTATCCAAGCTTGGATCAGCATATATTGAGGCGCTCAAACAAACGATTGGCAAATAAAAATGCGGGTATAGCTTAAGGCTATGACTAGATATAGTTTAATCCAGTTACTCTATAACAGTGAATACGTGTTATCTTTCTTGTAACAATTTGTATAGGAGTGTTACGAGATGGTGAAAAGCAGTGTTTTGGGATACCCACGTATTGGTGCGGATCGGGAATGGAAGAAGGCGCTAGAAGCGTTCTGGGTAGGCAAGCTTGAAGAATCAGAGTTCCATGGCAAGCTTCAAGAAATCCGTTTGAATCATTTGCGCAAGCAGCAGGAGAAAGGCATCGACCTTATCTCGGTCAATGATTTCAGCTATTACGATCACATTCTTGATACAGCAACGATGTTCGGGATCATTCCGAAGCGCTTCACTTACGAAGGCGGTTCAGTACCACTGTCGGTTTATTATGGCATTGCCCGCGGAACGAAGGATGCAACGGCAAGCGAAATGACCAAGTGGTTCAACACCAACTATCACTACATCGTACCTGAACTGGACGGAGCAGCACCTGTACTTACAGAGAATAAGCCGCTTATCGCATACTTGGAAGCTAAAGAAAAGCTCGGTATCGAGGGAAAACCCGTTATTGTCGGCCCATTAACCTTCTTGAAGCTGTCCAAAGGATACAGTCAATCAGAGACGGATGCTTGGCTTAATCGATTGCTGCCGCTTTATGTGCAGATCCTGCAAGAGCTTGAAAAAGAAGGCGTTCAATGGGTACAAATAGATGAACCAATTCTTGTAACAAAACTTAGCGATGCTGATCGCAGTCGCCTTAAAAATATTTATGCAACGCTTGCTGCATCGGTAACTAATCTAAACATCATGCTGCAAACGTATTTCGAATCCGTAGAAAACTATACTGACATCGTTGCGTTGCCGGTCAAAGGAATTGGGCTTGACTTCGTACACGGTTTGTCCGCAAACTTGTCATCCATTAAACAATTTGGCTTTCCTCAGGACAAGGTTCTAGGTGCTGGAGTCATCGATGGCCGCGGCATCTGGAAAGCGTCACTTCGCGATAAATTGGCATTGTTGAAAGAGTTGGCTGAAGTCGTAACGGCTGAACAGCTAATTGTACAGTCATCTTGCAGCCTGCTTCATGTTCCAGTCACAGTGCAAAATGAGACTAAGCTATTGCCTGAACTAAAGGGTGCTCTAGCATTTGCGGATGAGAAGCTGGATGAGATTGTTCTTCTTGCGAAAGCAGTTACTTCGGAAGATGCTTTCATTACTGCTGAGCTTGAGAAATGTGATGCTGCTCTAGAGGCGCTTAAGCAATCAGGCGAGCGCAATCGCAGCAACATTCAGCAAGCCGTAGCCGCTATTAGCGAGCAGAATCCAACACGCAATCTGCCATTTTCTGAGCGTCATATTGCACAACAGAAAAAATGGCAATTGCCTATTTTCCCAACGACGACAATTGGCAGCTTCCCGCAATCCGCAGAGGTGCGCAAAGCCCGTCAACAATGGCGCAAGGGTGATTGGAACAATGAACAATACGCTAACTTCATCCGTGAGCAAATCGATATTTGGATTAAGCTTCAGGAAGAAATCGGAATTGATGTACTTGTGCATGGCGAATTTGAACGGACAGATATGGTTGAGTTTTTCGGTGAGAAGCTTGCGGGCTTTGCGTTCACTCAGTTCGGTTGGGTACAGTCGTATGGCTCCCGCTGCGTGAAACCGCCAATTATTTTTGGAGATGTAGCGTTTGAAGAAGCTATGACTGTTGAGGAAACGAAGTATGCTCAGTCGAAGACTGAACGTCCAGTCAAAGGTATGCTTACGGGACCGATTACGATCATGAACTGGTCGTTCGTCCGTGATGACATTACGCGTGAGCAAATCGCTTACCAGCTTGCCTATGCGCTTAGACAAGAGGTAGAAGCGCTTGAGCAAGCGGGAATTGGGATGATTCAGGTTGATGAGCCTGCGGTTCGCGAAGGTCTGCCGCTTAAGGAAGAAGACCAAGCCAACTATTTAGCTTGGGCTGTCAAAGCATTCCGCGTGACTACATGCACGGTTCAGGATACGACGCAAATTCACACGCATATGTGTTATTGCGAGTTCCATGACATGATTGATTCCATTGAAGCGATGGATGCAGATGTTATCTCCATCGAGACTTCACGCAGTCATGGTGAATTGATTCATAGCTTTGAGCTGAATACTTACAAGCTGGGTATAGGTTTAGGCGTATACGACATCCACAGCCCGCGTATTCCGCGAGTGGAGGAAATGACGAGTATGATCGAACGCGCTTTGCGTGTGCTTGATCCGAAGTTGTTCTGGATTAACCCAGACTGCGGACTTAAAACACGTGGACTCGAAGAAACCGTTGATTCCTTGCGCAATATGGTTGAAGCGACACAGATCGCCCGTGCGAAACATTCTTTGCAGGTGTAAGCTAGGTTTTTAATAACGAATAGAGAAGAGCAGGCTGCCATGGCAGTCTGCTTTTTTTGATAGGCTCAGATCCGATTTTGTTTTATAAATAAAATAGAATTAGGCTGATTTCTCAAATATGATACGATAAACGAAACGAATTGATTGTAAAAGGAATGAATATCATGGATAAGCTTCATACAGCCATTAGTTTAAGAGAAGCAGGGAAACTGGAAGAAGCAAAAACATTGCTGATAGATTTAGTCAAAGAAGAGCCGCAGAACGCTTCAATATGGTATCAACTTGCTTGGGTTCATGATGCTATGGGACTCGAAAGGGAAGCTGTGCCTTTTTATGAAAAATCATTGGAACTAGGATTAGTAGGTAAAGAAAGAGAAGGGGCATTGTTAGGCCTAGGGAGTACATATCGTACTTTAGGCATGTATGATGAATCAAAACGTATATTTGAAGCAGCAATAAAAGAGTTTCCAGAACGTAGAGAGTTTCAGGTGTTTTATGCGATGGTTCAATACAACTTGAAGGCTTATGACAAGGCAATGGAAATTTTATTGAAGCAATTAGCCGAAACGAGCGCTGATGAGGGAATTCAGTCGTACAAGAGAGCTGCCCTTTTTTATTCAGACAAATTGGATCAGGTATGGGACTGATCCAGCCTGCTATTGTCCAACTATACGGCGACATACTAGGACGTCATAATGACGCCTTAGTCTATCGCCGTTTTTATTTATTCGGATCAGCCGAAACAAATAAGGTTTTGTATCGTCTAACAATTAGTGTAAATTTTACCATCAAAATTGTTCGCGTTGATTTGCAGGAGGGGGAGCAATACGAATGAAACAAAATGGATTGAAATTAATAATGAGAATGGGGCGCGTCTTTCTGGCTGGATGTCTGATGTTGCAGCTGCTTGTTGGCGTCGCTTCAGCCAATACGCCGGAGAAGCTGGCATCTGGCGGCAGCGTTAACGCGAGCAGCAAGGTCGATCATTCGCTGGCTTTCACAGCAGACATGCAGGATGCATTAAAGGAAGCGGAGCAATTGCTATATGATCAGAAGCCGTTCTCGGATTGGGCGGCGATCGGATTTGCAAAGAACGGCCGAGCCGTTCCAAAAGGCTTTCTGGAGGAGAAAGCAGATGTCATATTAAACAATGGCGGAAGATTTGATACGTATATAGATATGACAAGAACGGTGATCGCTTATGCTGCTGCTGGCGGCAGCAACATTAACAATATCGCTGGCCTTGATTTTTTCTCAGCCGTTTTGAACAATCCTGATCTTGAGAAGAAGGGGATATATGAACTCGTACCCGCTTATGTCGTGGCGAAGAGTTCCAGTCCCTACTCTCCTAATTCAAACCCTTTCTGGTATCCTGACGCGTTTTCTCATATCATCACAAATCAGCAGCTGAAAGATGGAAGCTGGTCCGAGTCCGTTAATGGGAAAGGCAGTGCTATGGCAACGGCTGTAGCTTTGACAGGATTGTCACTCATTTCGAGAACGCAGAATCGGGAGCTGACGGAGTCAGAGCAGAAAGCGCTGGAGTGGCTGCGCATGCAGCAATCAGTCGACGGCGGTTTCGAATTCAGCACAGCGGCGACAGCCCAGGTTATCATTGCACTGTCATCGCAACGAATGGACGCGGCTGCGTTCGCGCAGCAGGGAGGCGTTCAGCCGCTCGATTTTCTGATGTCTCGTCGATTGGATGAAGGTGGATTCTCGGAGCGCAGCGATGGCGTTTTGGATATGACGGCGACGCTCCACGCTTATTTGGCGTTAACCGCTTATAAGCTGTATGTGAACGGCAAAGAACGGCTGATCGATGACTTGAATTCGGCTGCGGGCAGCGCGATTATTCAGATCGAGGGGCCTGCAGGTACGATTGCACAAGGACGCGTTCCAAGTGGCGGTAAGGCGATTGATACGGCTCTTGCTTTCCTTAAGCAAGAAGGAATTGCCTATGAGACGAAGACAGCTTCTTCCGGGGAGAAGGCAATCACCTCGATTAAAGGCATCGATGCCCTGCAATACGGCGGAAAGAACGGATGGAAGTTCGCTGAGTACAGTAGATATGGCAGTTGGATGTTCCCGGAAAATGCTAGCAGCGGGAATGTTCTTAATGATAGAAGTCGATTGCTGCTTTATTATGGTTCGGATACAACCGAGGTTATCGACTTAGTCGTGGTTAATGGCTCAAATGTAAATGGCCAACTAGCAGAGGGACGGCCTTCAGCAAATTCTCCTTTCGAGCTGTTCGTTAAGAAAGCGAATCGTAAATCGGGTCAACTGCTGGCGCCGAATATAACGGTGACAGTCGGTGGGAAGACGATGGTGACCGATGCGAAAGGAAAAGTGGCTTTTGCAGGTATGCCATCCGGAGTGCATGTTGTCACTCTTACCGCGTATCGAAAGGATGCTGCGCCTGCTGTGGCCAAAAATCTTTACTATTTATCGGTCTCTGCTCCTCCGTTGGCTGACTTTAAGGATGCTAATCAAGTTGCTGGCTGGGCAAGAGAAAATATGGCATATGCACTTTATGAAGGTTATATCCAGGGCGTAAGCGTGAAGGATAATGTGCTGGCTCCGAAAAAGACGTTGTCTCGCGCAGAGTTCGCAGCCATGCTGCTCCGCTTGGTACACGGCGCTACGGATCAGCCTGCTGGCAGCTCTCCCTTCAATGATGTTCCAGCGGGCAAATGGTACAGCGACGAGATCGCAAGAGCTGCAAAGCTCGGCATTACTGACCGTACGTCCGGTCGGTTCGAGCCAGAGCGTACGATTACCCGCGAAGAGGCAGCGATGATGTCCGCAAATGCTGGTCGTTTAGCAACCTTCGGCAGTGAGGGCCGAATGGCGTTCAGCGACATTAAGGGTCTATCCGCGACGAGTCTCCACGCTATCCAAGCCGTCAACGAGTATAAGGTGATGGTCGGCAGCGACGGCAAGTTCAATCCGCGGCAGACGCTGGTCCGAGAGCAAGCGGCGGCGATCCTTTTGAGGCTGCAGAAGCTGCTATATCCCGAGAAGTACTTAGATTGATCATGCAGCACTCTGCTCAATGGCTATGCATTCATTTTCCTATTCGAAGTCTGCTATTCCCAGTATTGGACCAGTCAAACCACCCACAAACGCTTGCTCAGGTTCAAAGAGGAGAAGCGAAGGAGGAAATGGTGTTATAATCAATCTATACAAAACGAATTGCCTTGAAAAAAAATGGGAACCATCTAGGTGATAAATGGCATTTATGACTTTTTTCCATTAGATGACCATGCAATAACGAAGATAAACGACACAAGAATATAGGAGATACGATGACTGAGGAAACAGCATTAGATAAAACAGGTTGGAACTTTGACAACAGTTATGCACGGCTGCCGGACTCGTTTTTCACAAAAATGAGTCCGCCGCCTGTGCACTCTCCGCAGTTGAATATTATGAATGAATCGCTCGCAAAATCACTGGGGTTAAATGTTCAATCTCTTCTAAGCCAGGACGGTGCTGCTATGCTTTCTGGCAACGAGATTCCCGAAGGCGCTTTGCCGCTTGCTCAAGCTTATGCTGGGCATCAATTTGGACATTTTAACAGATTAGGGGATGGCCGTGCCCTATTGCTGGGTGAACAAATTACGCCTACAGGTGAGAGGTTTGATATTCAGTTTAAAGGTTCTGGCAGAACGCCATACTCCCGCGGAGGCGACGGCCGGGCGTCACTTGGACCGATGCTTCGCGAATATATTATAAGTGAGGCTATGCACGCGCTTGGTATTGCTACCACTCGCAGCCTCGCCGTTGTCACAACTGGCGAGCCTGTATACCGCGAGACGGAGCTGCCGGGTGCAATTCTGACCCGCGTGGCTTCCAGCCATCTGCGCGTTGGCACTTTTCAATATGTTGCCCAGTGGGGTACGGCTGAAGAACTTAGACAACTTGCTGATTACACTTTGCAAAGGCATTACCAGGAGGTTGGCGAAGCTGAGAATCGCTATCTTCGCCTGCTGCAAGAAGTGATTAAGCGTCAGGCAGCGCTAATCGCCAAATGGCAGCTCGTTGGTTTTATCCACGGTGTGATGAATACAGACAATATGTCGATTAGCGGAGAGACCATTGATTATGGGCCTTGCGCCTTCATGGATGCCTATGATCCCGAAACGGTATTCAGCTCCATTGACGTTCATGGCCGTTATGCCTATGGCAACCAACCGCGTATCGCTGCGTGGAATCTCGCGAGATTTGCTGAGGCGCTTTTGCCGCTGCTGCATGACAATGAAGAACAAGCTATAAAACTGGCAGAGGATGCGTTATCTGGATTTGCAGAGTTGTATCACCAGAGCTGGCTTAGCGGAATGAGAGCGAAGCTTGGAATTTTTAATGAAGAGCTTGAGGACGAAGCTCTCATTACAGATTTGCTGCGCATGATGCAGGAGCATGGTGCAGACTACACGAATACATTCCGCTCGTTCACATTAGATAAACCAGAAGATACAGCTCTCTTTGGCACCGAAGGATTTGCACCATGGTATGAGCTGTGGCAGGCGAGACTTGGCAGGCAGCCGGAATCCAAAGCCGCATCCTATCAGTTGATGGGCGCAAGCAACCCTGCAGTAATCCCGCGCAACCTTCGAGTAGAAGAGGCGCTAGAAGCCGCAGTGAAGCAAGGCGACAACCGTGTGATGGAGCAGCTTCTGAGTGTTCTTTCGAGCCCATACGATCACGCCCGCGAACGGTCTGATTATTACACGTTCCCTGGGGTATCACCCCGTCCATACCAAACTTTTTGCGGTACCTGATATAAAAAAACGGCAGCTCACCTCAATGGTCAGCTGCTTTTGTCTGTTCTGTGCTGTTTTTATCATTCAACACGATTTATAGTATAATGATTACTATTATATGGACGCATAACAGGGAAAGAGGGAACGAATGCCTACTATACTGGTTGCTGATGATGATGCGAACATTCGCGAACTCGTTTGTTTATTTCTACGCAATGACGGATTCGAAACAGCTGAAGCGGGAGACGGCAAGGAAGCACTAGAGGTCTATGCACAGGTGCATATTGATCTTGTCGTACTCGATATTATGATGCCGATTATGGATGGCTGGACGTTGTGCAAGGAGCTTCGAAGAAGCAATCCTGATCTTCCGCTGCTTATGCTGACTGCAAGAGGCGAGACATGGGAGAAAGTGAAAGGCTTCCAGCTCGGGACGGATGATTATTTGACGAAACCATTTGATCCACTGGAGCTGACGGCTCGTGTTGGAGCTCTGCTGAAAAGATACCGAATTGGCTCAACGCAGACGATTCGGCTTGGCAGCATCATTCTTGACCGGAAAACCTATAAAGTGATGAGAGGAACGGAATCACTTGCGTTGCCGCTCAAGGAGTTTGAACTCCTTTATAAGCTCGCTGGAACACCTGGACAAATCTATACGCGTGAGCAGTTGATCGATCAAATTTGGGGGATCGACTATGCAGGCGACGATCGAACGATAGACGTACATGTTAAACGATTGCGCGAACGATTCGCGACGGCAACCGATTTTCATATCGAGACGGTGCGCGGGCTTGGCTACCGACTTGAGGTGCACGAATGATCAAATCTTTATACACACGAGTCGTCCTCATATTTCTAGTCTCCGTGATCGGGGGCACGATCATTGCTTTTTTTGTGGCAACTTGGGCATTTCAAGAGAAATTGAGTGAAAACTCGCAAATTTTGATGAGTAATTTTGGACAGGATATTACCCGAATTTATGAAGCCATTCCCTCACGTGAAGCGGACAAACTCGTAAGTGGAATGAGGCAGCTCAATTCCTATCATATTCGTATTTATGAAACGACGGATCGGTTCCAGTCCTTCGGAGCGCTGCACGGACATAAGCCTGCTGCAATAGCCAAGGAACAAGTAATGAAGGTACTGGCTGGAGAAAGAGTTCAGGTTCGTATGAAGGGAGTTACTGTTACTTTCATAGGATTGCCGCTCAATACAGACATGGGAATAAAAGCGATGTTTGTGGAAGCACTCTCCCCTCCATCTGCCTCTACTATACTCAGATGGGGATTATCTTTTGTCGCTTACGCGTTGATTACTGGAAGCTTATTTATTCTAATTGCCTCCATATTTCTAATAAGACCAATCAAGAAGCTAACAAGAGCGACTAGGCGGATAGCATCTGGCGACTTCAACGTCAAGCTGAATATTAAACAAACAGGCGAGCTGGGAACGCTGGCTCGAAGCTTCGAAGAAATGATGCATGACCTGCAGCAATTGGAGCAGATGCGCAGAGAATTCGTTACGAATGTCTCACATGAAGTTCAGTCTCCGCTCACCTCGATATCCGGCTATGCTATAGCGCTCAAACAAGCAAATCTTGCGGATACCGATCGAAATCGCTACCTGGATATTATTATTGCAGAAGCGAAGCGGATGTCCAAGATGAGTGATAGCCTGCTAAAGCTGAGTTTGCTTGAATCTCAGTCACAACAGATGCGGCTGACCGCATTTAGACTTGATGAACAAATAAGACGAATTATCGTCGCGATTCAGCCGCAGTGGTCGACTCGCAATATTCAATTCGACCTCCATTTGCCTACTGTTATTTTTTCAGCTGATCATGATCTGTTGAATCAGGTATGGACGAATATAATCGGCAATAGCATCAAATTTTCACAGGATGGCGGCATTATTAAAGTGAGTATCCAACAAGATATCAAAAATGTGACCGTCCAAATATCCGACAGCGGCATAGGTATTGCTCCAGAGGATCAGAAGCGTATCTTCGAGCGCTTTTTTAAGGCGGATCGCTCCCACAGCCGTAAATATGAAGGCAGCGGTATGGGACTTGCCATCGTCAAACAGATCGTATCGCTTCATCAAGGTGACATCCGAGTGGAAAGTGAGCCCGGTAGAGGAACGACCTTCATTGTCACCCTGCCAATCATTACTCCGACAGAGTAATTCGATTTATACGATATTAGTCGGCATCGCTCGTTTACTCTATGCTGCGGCAGCCTGTGCAAGCTCTTTGCATGTGGTGCCGTAGCATTTTTTTTGTTGTTCATATTCAGTTCATATTGACGTCACACGGAGTACATCTTCGTCGTATAAGCTTTCTTTAGCGGCCAATTAAGAGTGCCCAACACAGAGATCATGACAGGAGAAGATGAGAGTGAACATACGTGAGGCAAAGAAAATGGATTTGAATTCAGGCAAAAAACCAGTTAGTAAAATGAAAAAAATATTGTTCATTTTACTTAAAGTGCTAGCAGTAATAATTATAGCAATCGTCCTTTTTGTAGCTACAGTATTTGTCGTGAATAAGATAAGCAGCAAATCAGAGGAAGGTAAAATTACACCCTATGGTCAGTCTGTAAAGGTAGACGGGAAAAATATGAATATTTTGATTCAGGGACAAGGGGAAGAAACTATCGTGCTCCTGCCTGGTCAAGGAACAGCGACACCAGTGCTTGATTTTAAGCCGTTAATTGATGAGCTTTCACCATTTTACAAAGTTGTCGTGGTTGAGCCTTTTGGTTATGGATTAAGTGATAGAACCGACAAAGAACGAACCACAGATAATATTGTAAGTGAAATTCATGAAGCGCTGCAGAGCCTTAATATTGACCGTTTTATTCTAATGGGTCACTCCATTACAGGCATTTACGGCCTCGATTATGTGAACAAATATCCAAACGAAGTGAGTGCGTTTGTCGGGATAGATACCAGTGTTCCAACGCAACCCGGTATGGATGCTAAATTGCCATTAGGAAACTTCAAACTGCTCAAACAATCAGGTTTTGGAAGATTGATGATGAAGTTTGGTGAGGATCAGTTTGCTGGAATGCCATATGATGATGAAACAAAAAAACAAATGAAGATGCTGCAAAACAAAAATATGTTTAATAACACCAGCTTGAATGAACTTGAAAATCTTTACCCTAATTTTGTTGCAGCTCGAAGCTTATCATTCCCAAAAGAGCTTCCCCTTATTTTCTTTATTCAAGCGAATAATACAGGCGTAAAAGGATGGATACCGCTGCATGAAGGGCAAGTAAAAGATTCTGTTCATGGTAAAGTGATGACATTTGAAGGTGGTCATTATTTGCACCATACCAAGTCAAAAGAAATCGCTGAGAACTTCCGGGCATTTATGGAGCAAGTAAAACAAGACAAATAGATGATTATTTTGAAGCAGATGCTGATCAAGAAGATAGTGGGCTAAATAAAAAGCGGCAGTCTCGGACGTTAGTAACTCGTCCAGGCTGCCGCTTTTATTTTAGATTATAAACGGATTTTAAAAGATTTTTTCGTAAGCGGATATAGCCACTTTACGCCGCTTGGCGTGAGCGTGTCCGCTACGAGATGAGATAAATAACCGAGCATAGCCACGATTGCGATCCCTTCGATTTGGAGCTGATTTTCCAGTCCAAGGCCGATATATCCCCAAATCGGAACGGCCCATATTGTATGCGTCATACCGCGGTGCTTCAGCCAAGGCACCCAAGCTGAAAACAGTCCGAAGCCGATAAGCCAGTTCATTTGGTAGTAGTAGCCAGCGTACATAACCGCACAGCCGACTGCGCTGGCAAGTACATTCCGGATAACGCCTTGTTTAGCAACAAGACCCAGCAGGAAGATAGCGGCTGCGACGCCTATGTAAACCGGTGATGGAGACTGATCTGTGAAAAAATAATAGGCAACGACTCCGGCTAGCAGGCACCCGGACCAAAGCGTAAGCTCACGAATGAGCTTCGATAGCTTGCTGAGCTTGGTGCTGAGCATGCTTGGTCCGTCAAGATCAGCGCTTAGCGCTGAAAATCCGGCTACAGCAATGTACAAAGCGGCGTGCTCGATCGTAAAGGGATAATAAACAGAAGCGGCTGCACCAACAGCTGCTCCGATGGCAAGATGGGTCTTTCCTGTCATAATTCCTCCTGTGACTGACTATGCGTGGCATGAAATATGGCAGTCTATTATAGTTGTTCTTTGTTAACTTGCTCGTTTCGAACCATTTGCTCCAGCTTCTCTACCAGCCGATCATGCGCCGGGTCTTTTTTGCCAAAGCCAAATAAACGTTTCCGATTTTGCTGCTTCAGCAGCTGAAGCAAATAAAGCTTTTCTTTTAGAGTAAACATGATGATATTGAACCTCCTTCTGCTTAGGCATGCCAGCTGAGGTTATTCTCTAGCCTCTGCGATAGACGCTAGGCGTCATGCCGGTGCACCTTTTGAACAATGCGTTAAAAGAATGAATATCGCGATAGCCAACCATTTCGGCAATGGTACTGATTTTTAGCTGAGAGCCGCGAAGCAGCTCTTGGCTTTTTTGAATACGCAAATTTTGCAAATAACGATGAAAGCTTTGTTTCGTATACTGCTGAAAGAGCCGCTGCAGATGACGCTCGCTCCAGCCGCTAGTCTCGGCCAGCTTGGCTAGGGTCAGCTCCTGCTGGAAACGCTGATCAAGATCATGTAACAGCTTTATAAATTCCAGCTGCTGCGGCGCACGAGCCGTAACTTCCGGATCGCTAGCAACAGAGCGCTGCAAAGTAATGAGCAGCTGGAGCAGCAGCGTATGCAAGTAATCGGACGAGCCGCTCTGAGTCAGTTCAAATTCTCTATGCAAGGATAGAAACAGCTTCTCAAACTGACTATTTGTATCCATACAAGAATAATAGGGAAAATTGCCGCTTTCCATATCATTAATAAACTGTGCGCTGCGATAATCGGAAGCGAATGCACTAAGCTTATGCAGCAGCAATGGAGAAAAGACGCAGTTGAATACGCTTAATGGGTTGCGGGCTTGGTCGGAGGAAATCGGCCTGAACACATGAGAAATGCCGATAGGGATGAAAAATACCTGACCTTTCCGTACCTTATGCACCTGATCTCCGATATGGTGATAGCCGGCTCCTTCTGCAATATATACGCATTCGAGAAAATCGTGATCATGATAGGGGCTCATGATGCTTTCGCTTGCCCGATTAACGTAAAGCAGCTGGTTGTTTTGAAAAAAGTACTCTCCACGGTATGTTTCTACGGGATGGTTCATCGTGAGCTCTCCCTGCGCAAGTTCTACATTTTGTAAAAATGTCCTGTTTGCCGCATGATATTGTCCGTTTTACCCAACATTTTTCAAGCATGCTTTTTTATAATTATAGTGTAAAGCGTTGTGGCAAGGAAGGCGAACACGCAAAAAAAGGGCGCCAACTCTATTATAAGCTCGGGACATCAATTAATAGTTATCAATGATCTTAAGGAGGATTATAGGATGTTTGAAATTAGCGCGGTATATTGTGAATATCAGCAAAACCCAATTGGAATCGGAGTGAGAAAACCTCGTTTAGGATGGAAATTGCTTTCAGATGAGCGGGCGGTCAAGCAAACGGCTTACGAGATTGAGATTGCGGCAGAACCAGACTTTGCATCGATCCTATGGCAGTCAGGACGCGTAAACAGCGAGCAGTCAACGCATGTTGAGCTGGACTCTTTTGTCGGTGAATCCTGTAAACGCTATTATTATCGTGTTCGGGCTTGGAATCAAGATGGAGATGCAACCGCTTGGTCTGCTGTTGCCTTCTGGGAAATGGGGCTGCTTAGTCCAGACGAGTGGCTTGGCGACTGGATCGCTGCGCCGCTTGCGATGCTGCCAATTGAGGCGGAGCCTAGCCCGCTAATGAGGAGAAGCTTTGAGCTCACAGGCAAAGTGAAGGAAGCGCGGCTTTATGCGACTGCGCTCGGCATATACGAGCTAGAACTGAACGGGCAGCGAGTTGGCGATAGTTATTTTGCGCCGGGCTGGACGAGTTACAATCATACGCTGCAAACCCAAACTTATGATGTGACTGATCTGCTGAAATTAGGCGGGAATGCAATTGGCGCTTCCCTTGGAAACGGTTGGTATAAAGGGAACTTGGCGTGGGGCAATCAACGCTGCGTGTACGGCGGTCGTTTGGCGCTGTTGCTGCAAATGCACATCGTTTACGAGGATGGACGTAAAGAGATCGTTGTATCCGATACGAAGTGGAAGGCAGCGGTCAGTCCAATTCAGTTCTCGGAAATTTATCATGGCGAAACGTATGATGCACGCCTGGAACAAGAGGGCTGGAGCACAGCCGCTTATGAGGACAATGCAAGAGAGTGGCAGACGGTTGAAGTGGTTCAGCATGAGAAGCATATGCTTAGGCCGCAGGTGAATGAGCCTGTTCGCAAGCAGGAGAGGTTAAAGCCGATTGCTCTGATTACGACACCCAAAGGGGAAACCGTGCTTGATTTTGGCCAAAACATGGTTGGCTGGGTGCAGTTTGCCATAAAGGGAGAAGCGGGCTCCGAAGTAGCGCTGCTGCATGCAGAGGTGCTTGATCAGGAAGGCAATTTCTACACCGAAAACCTGCGTGCGGCAAAACAAATGATTCGATATGTGCTGAAGGGCGGAGAGACCGAAACATATGAGCCGCGCTTTACGTTTCAAGGCTTCCGATATGTGCAGCTGATTGGCTTCCCTGAAACGGAGAGCATTAAGCTTGATGATTTTACAGGTGTTGTGCTGCATTCGGATATGGAGGAAACCGGTGAGTTTCAATGCTCTGAACCGCTCGTCAATCAGCTTCAGCATAATATCAAATGGGGCCTGAAGGGGAATTTCCTTGACGTACCGACCGACTGCCCGCAGCGGGATGAACGTCTTGGCTGGACTGGAGATGCGCAAATGTTCATTCAAACGGCATCTTACTTATCTAACGTCGCTCCTTTTTTCACGAAGTGGCTGCGGGATGTAGAGGCGGATCAAGCAGAAGACGGCGGCGTTCCATTCGTGGTTCCTCAGGTGCTGGGCGAGAATGACATGTCCTCGGCAGCATGGGGAGATGCAGCAGTGATTTGTCCTTGGACGTTATATATTTGTTACGGAGACAAACGGATATTAGAAGAGCAATATGACAGCATGCAGGCGTGGGTATCGTATATTCAGCGCCAAGGCGAAAATGAGTTTTTATGGAATACAGGTTTTCACTTCGGGGATTGGCTTGGACTTGATGCCAAGTCGGGCGATTATGTAGGGGCAACGGATCGGGATTTTATCGCGACGGCCTTTTATGCCTATTCGGTATCCATCGTTCAGAAGACGGCAGCAGTGCTCAACAAGGATGCTGATGCGAAGAGATACTCGGAACTGTACGACAATATTGTAGCCGCGCTTAGAGAAGAGTTTGTAACAGGCGCTGGACGGCTGGCAGTTCCGACGCAAACAGCTCAAGTGTTAGCCTTGATGTTTGGACTCTTGGATGAAACAGCAGAGAAACGCGCCATAGCCAAGCTGACAGAGCTGATTGAGCAAAGCAAAGACCATTTGACGACAGGTTTTGTCGGTACTCCTTACTTGAACCATGTGCTTAGTGCTTTTGGTAAAAATGACGTGGCGTATAGGCTGCTTCTTCAGCAAACCTATCCATCCTGGCTGTACCCTGTGACCAAAGGCGCTACGACGATTTGGGAGCACTGGGACGGTATCAAGGAGGACGGAAGCTTCTGGAGCAAGGATATGAACTCATTTAACCATTATGCTTACGGAGCGATTGGCGATTGGATGTACCGGACGGTAGCGGGCATTCAAACGGTGGAAGATGCTCCTGGCTATAAACGAATCATCATCGCACCGCTTCCGGGCGAAGGGCTGACGTGGGCGGAAGGGAAGATTGAGACGGTATATGGCTCAGTTCGCTCAAAATGGTCCAAATCGGAAGAGGGGCACTTCACGCTTGATGTGACGATTCCTTCGAATACCACCGCGGAAATTCGTTTGCCAGGTGCGGAATCGGGAACGAAGGTAACGGAGAGTGGCGGGTTGTTAGCCGAGAGTGCGGGAATAAAATCAGCAGTTGAGACCGAGGCAGGCGTTACGATACAAGCGGGGTCTGGCAGCTATCGATTTGCTTGGTAGATCAGTGCAAGCTGCAAGCAGGTATTTCAGATTCACCCCATCAACCGAAACATGTTATAATATGCTTTAGGATGAATAGGGTTGGTGGGATGATGATGGATAATCAAGTTGTCGCAGCATGTGATGATTCGTGCGCAGGCTCTGAGGTAAACATAGAGAATGTTAGAAGCAAAATGATTAATGAAACAACAGCTGCTCAGTTGGCAGATTTGTTCAAGGCGCTTGGCGATCCCACTCGAGTGAAGATTATCCATGCGCTAGTGCAGTCTGAACTTTGCGTTCATGATTTGACTGAGGTGCTCTCCATGGGGCAATCGGCGGTTTCTCATCAGCTTCGGCTGCTGCGAAACATGCGTATCGTCAAACGCAGGAAGGTAGGGAAAACCGTCTTTTATTCGCTAGATGACGATCATGTAGAACAAGTCTTTATGCTGACGCTTCAGCATTTGAAGCATGAATAATATATCAAACAAAGCTGCTCTTCACGGTTAGCAACCATGGGGAGCAGCTTTTGTTTTATTCAAATGGGTTTTATTGATTTTTAGTAAAATTAAAGTATAATTTTACTTATCGTCACGGGTTAGCAGGAAGGAAAGGTATTATGGCTACAATTAAAGAGATTGCACAAAAAGCAAAGGTTTCAATTGCGACCGTGTCGCGGGTGCTTAATTATGATCCAGCCATATCGGTTGCAGATGAGACTCGCAAACGTATATTTGAAATCGCGCAGCAATTGAATTACAAGACGCTTCGCCAACGTAACGGCGCCGGGCTTAAAGAGCGTAACCGGGTTGGACTTGTGAACTGGTATTCTGATCAAGAGGAAATGCTGGATCCTTATTACATGGCCATTCGGCTAGGCATTGAGCGAGAATGCTTCCATAGAAATATGGATTTGGTAAAATTGTTTATGCAAGTCCACTCTGACGAGAAAGATTGGCGAGGCGAGTCGTTTGATGGCATCATTGCAATCGGGCGTTTCGAGAAAGAGGATCTGAACCGTTTTCCAGAGGGGATGGAGCCTATTGTGTTCGTTGATTCTTCGCCAGATGACAATCGATTTGATTCTGTTGTTATTGATATCGGAAAGTCGGTTTCAGAAGTGATTGATTATCTAACTCGCCTTGGCCACACAGAAATCGGTTATATTGGCGGGCATAACTTAGTAAATAATAAGCGTGTGCGTGATGAGCGTGAGCATGTATTTATAGAACGAATGACTGATAAAGGGCTGTACGATGCAGAACTTGTTTATACGGGAGAGCATTTGTATTCCGAAGACGGTTATAAGCTGATGCAGCAAGCGATAAAAGGGAATAAAGTGCCAACCGCTTTTTTTATCGAAAATGATTCTATGGCTGTCGGCGCCCTCCGAGCACTCCATGAAGCAGAGCTTCGGGTACCAGAAGATATTTCAATTGTTGGCTACAATGATATCGCTATTTCAGCCTTTTTGCAGCCTCCGCTTACGACGGTTAAGGTGCATATGGAGTATATGGGCGAGACGGCTGTTGAGCTGCTTGCTGATCGTCTGGCTTCAAAGCGGGATATTGCGAAAAAGATCGTATTGCCGACCAAGCTGCAGGAACGTGAGAGCAGCATTAAACGAGTGAAGCGCTGAATAAAGAAGCAGCTAAGACGAGTAAATTCAAGCATTCGAGCGGAGGTGGCAAGATGTCGATGTTGCTAAACGGGCAAAACGTATTGCCGGCAGTGCATAAGCTGAAGGATGTGGAAGCGGTGCTTGCCTCGCCTTTTTCGTACATGGTGCTTCTTGGAGGGCATTTGGGGCAGTTAAAGCATATCGTTGATCTGGCGAGTCAGCATAACAAAAAGGTACTGCTGCATGCCGATTTGATCGATGGCTTGAAAAACGATGAATACGCGGCAGAGTTTCTATGCCAGTCTATCAGGCCTGCAGGCATTATCTCGACGCGATCCAGCGTTATTGGTCGTACGAAGCAGAATGGACTGATTGCCATTCAGCGATTATTTCTTATTGATTCGGATGCTTTGGAGAGAAGTTATACGGTGCTGGACAAAAATCGTCCTGATTTCATTGAGGTACTGCCGGGTGTTATACCGGATATTATAAGTGAAGTGAAGCAGCGGAGCGGCATTCCCATTATAGCGGGAGGACTAATTCGTACGGAGGCGCATGTCAGCCAGGCGCTTGAAGCGGGAGCTTCGGCGATAACGACATCACGGAAAGAGCTGTGGAAGCTAGGAAAATAAGCGGAAGTTGAAAAGTGAAGGAGGGGTTCAAGTGGAAACGTATATGTTATCGCTCGATCAGGGCACAACCAGCACGCGCGCGCTGCTCGTGGATAAAAGTGGAACCATTGTAGATATAGCAAGAGAAGAGCTTCCGCTGTCTTACCCGCATGCAGGATGGGTAGAAGCAGATGCGATGTTTATATGGCAGTCGACGAAAAAGGTAATGGCAGAGCTGCTCGCCAAAACAGGCATTACCGCTGAGCAAATTGCTGGAATCGGAATTACGAATCAACGGGAAACAACCGTTGTCTGGGACAAAACGACGGGTCAACCGATTCATAACGCGATCGTATGGCAATCCCGCCAAACGGCGGAAATTAGTGATGGTCTTAAGAAAAGCGGTTATGAGCAACAGTTTCATGAGAAGACGGGCCTGCTCATTGATGCTTATTTCTCAGGCACGAAGGTGAGCTGGCTGCTTGAGCATGTGGAGGGCGCACGCGAGCGTGCTGTGAAAGGCGAGCTGCTCTTGGGCACGATTGATACGTGGCTGATCTGGAATTTAACCGGTGGACAGGTGCATGTAACGGATGTTTCGAATGCTTCTAGAACGCTTATGTTCAACATTCATGAGCGGAGCTGGGACGATGAGCTTCTGCATATTTTGAACATTCCAAAAGCTATGCTGCCGGAGGTACGCTCTTCCTCTGAAGTTTACGGACATGTGGTTGATGAAATAGTCGGACGCAAAATCCCTGTTGCAGGAGCAGCTGGTGACCAGCAAGCAGCTTTGTTTGGTCAAAATGCTTATGCAGAAGGAAATACAAAAAACACATATGGTACGGGCTGCTTCATGTTAATGAATACAGGCACCAAAGCAATCGTCTCCGAGAAGGGGCTGCTGACCACGATTGCGTGGGAGGTTGATGGCAAGCTGGAATATGCGCTTGAAGGCAGCGTATTTGTGGCAGGTGCTGCAATTCAGTGGCTTAGAGATGGTCTAGAACTTATTGAATCGGCTTCTGAGACGGAAGCTCTGGCGGAGCAGGTGGAGTCTTCGGACGGCGTTTATGTCGTGCCCGCATTTGTTGGACTCGGTACGCCGTACTGGAATAGCGATGTTAGAGGAGCCGTATTTGGACTCACGCGGGGGACGTCCAAGGCACATTTTGTCCGTGCAGTATTAGAGTCGCTGGCTTACCAGACCAAAGATGTCCTCTCCGTTATGGAGGAGGAATCAGGTTTGCCGCTGGAGTCGCTTTGTGTAGACGGCGGAGCCGTTGCCAACAACATGCTTATGCAATTCCAAAGTGATCTGCTTGGCGTTCCCGTGGAGCGTCCAGTAGTAAATGAATCTACAGCGCTCGGAGCTGCATATTTAGCCGGACTTGCGGTAGGCTTCTGGCAAAACCGCGAGGAGCTGGCTAAGCTGAGGCAGGTAGATAAAGTATTTAAGCCTGCTATGGAAGAGGAGACACGTACCGATTTATACAGCGGATGGCATCGTGCAGTCCGAGCGGCCATGGCTTTCGCGCAATAATTATGCTATACTGATGGCAAGTTAATAACGGTTGGAGATCAGGAGAAACCACGAGAACCGCTTTCACACCCTTTTTAGGGATTGGGGAGCGGTTTGAGTGGTTTTTTTGTTTATTTAGATTCATTCATGAGTAATGAACTGTAAATGGCAGAACAATAATAAATAGACAATCGGGAGGAAATCATGATGACCATTCATAATAAAGAAATATTTGCCGCCCAAAATCGTGAGCAAGTACTGAAGCAGATGCAGCAATCGCAGCTGGATGTACTCGTCATAGGCGGAGGAATTACTGGCGCGGGCATTGCGCTTGATGCTGCTGCGCGCGGTATGAAAGTGGCTTTAGTGGAGATGCAGGATTTTGCAGCAGGTACCTCTAGCCGTTCAACGAAGCTGGTCCATGGCGGTTTGCGTTATTTGAAGCAGCTAGAGATTGGTGTCGTAGCTGAGGTTGGCAAGGAGAGGGCAATCGTATATGAGAACGGGCCGCATGTTACGACACCGGAATGGATGCTGCTTCCGCTTTATAAGGGCGGCACCTTCGGTAAATTCTCAACATCGATTGGTTTGCGCGTTTACGATTTTCTAGCTGGCGTCAAACGAAAAGAGCGCCGGATGATGCTGAACGTAGAGGATACGCTGTTTAAGGAACCTCTTTTGAAGCGGGATGGCTTAAAGGGCAGCGGTTATTATGTAGAATACCGTACCGATGATGCACGGCTGACGATAGAAGTGATGAAGAAGGCGGTAGAAACCGGCGCATTGTCGGTGAATTATGCCAAGGTTGAGACGCTTCGTTATGGCAAAGACGGTAAAATAACAGGCACGTTGGTTAAAGATATGATTAACGGAGCTGAATACGAGTTGAAGGCAACTAAAGTCATTAATGCTACGGGTCCTTGGGTCGATGATATTCGCGAAATTGATGGATCGAAGAAGGGGAAAACGCTCCGTCTGACAAAAGGCGTTCATGTGGTCTTCGACCAGAGTCGTTTCCCATTGCGCCAAGCCGTCTACTTCGATACGCCGGACGGCCGGATGGTATTCGCAATTCCGCGCGCGGGAAAAACGTACTTCGGTACGACGGATACCAATTATAAGGGCAATACCGTCAATCCTGTGATGACGCTTGCGGATCGCACTTATTTGCTGCAAGCTGTTAACTTTATGTTCCCAGACCTTAAGCTTGTGGAAGCGGACGTGGAATCAAGCTGGGCAGGCCTACGCCCGCTTATCCAGCAAGAAGGGAAATCGCCTTCGGAAATATCGCGTCGCGATGAGATTTTTGTATCGGATTCCGGGCTGATTTCGATTGCGGGCGGCAAGCTGACGGGTTATCGCAAGATGGCTGAAACCGTTGTAGATAAAGTGGTAGAATTGTTCGGGCAGGAGGGCAGCAGCAAAGCTTTTGCCAAAAGTGAGACCAAGACGATTACGATGTCAGGCGGGGATTTAGGCGGGTCAAAAGGTTTTGAGCCTTTTGTTCAGAAGAAATCAGCAGAGGGAGCGCACTATGGCTTCAGCAAGGAAGAGTCTGCTTTTCTGGCGCAGCGTTATGGCTCAAACGTGGATCAGCTGTTCTCACTGGCGCAAAGCACAGGCGCTTGGGCGGAAACCTTTGAACTGCCGCTCATACTAGCGGTACAGCTTCGTTACGCCATAGAGGCGGAAATGACAGTAAAGCCAACCGATTTCTTTATTCGCCGCACGGGTGATCTGTTCTTCCAAATCGGATATGTTAAGCAGTGGAAAACACAGGTCATAGCCGCGATGGCGAATCGTCTGCAGTGGAATGATGAGCAGCGCACTGCTTATACATTGGAGCTGGAAGAAAAGCTGGTTGAAGCAGTAGAGCCGCTGAAAGGCTAAGCTGCTTCGATATTCGTTAGATCAACGGAACCCGAATAGAAATGGAGGTGCAGAGATGCGCCTCTTTTTTTGTGCGTAAAAGTAGTTGCAACATTAGCATAAATTACATATAATAAACCTAATAACATATGAGCATGTATTCATATGTTATGGAAATTCGATTGTATTCATGAAATAGTTGGTTTAGATGCAGACTAATAGAGTCTGTTGGAATGGATTGGGGGAGAGAATTATGAACGGATCACAGGATGGGAAACTAGGGGGAAATTTAAAAACAGCAGCCATTGCGGAAAACCATCAACATGATCATGGAGATGGAGCATGCGACCATAACCATAGCCATGAACAGAACGCACCTAAGCATTCGCATGGGAATCACAGCCATCACGGTCACCACCATGGTCACTCGCATGGTCATGGTCATCATGGACATTCTCATGCTCCGAATAATAAAGCGGGATTGCTGATCGCACTTATTATTACAGCAGGTATTATGGTTCTGGAGTTTGTAGGGGGACTTGTGACGAACTCGTTGGCGCTATTGTCTGATTCAGGGCATATGCTGAGCGATACGGCGGCACTGGCGTTAAGCTTGGCAGCAATGTGGATTGCCGTGCGTCCAGCTTCTTCTAACCGCACTTATGGATTTCATCGTTTTGAAATATTGGCAGCCTTGTTTAATGGCATTACACTGTTCGTTATCGCCGCGTTTATCATTGCGGAGGCAATAAAGCGGTTCGGTGAACCGCCGACCGTCGCGAGCGGGTCGATGATGATTATAGCTGGTATCGGTTTGCTGGCTAATATAGCAAGTGCATGGTTTCTTATGCGGAAGGCGGATGTGAAGGACAATCTAAATGTTCGCAGTGCTTATCTTCATGTCATCGGGGATGCTATTGGTTCGGTAGGCGCGATCATTGCCGGCATTTTGATGTATTCATTTTCGTGGTATATCGCTGACCCGATCATTAGTGTAGTCGTTGCTCTTCTTATTTTGCGAAGCGCATGGGGAGTGATTAAATCAACCGTTCATATTCTGATGGAAGGAACCCCAGCTCATGTGAATGCTGAGCAGGTTAAAGAAGCACTGCTAGACATTCAAGGTGTCAAAGACGTTCACGATCTTCATATTTGGACAATAACATCGGGAATAGACTCCTTAAGCTGCCATCTTATTGTTGAGGATGAGAAGGATTGCCAAGTCATTCTTCAAGAAGCGATTCAACATCTGGCCGACAGATTCCAAATTGAACATTCGACGATTCAAATCGAGAAATCGCAATTGAAGCACTCTGCTTGCAAGGTATAGATCCGGTTATCGTAAAATAGGGCTGTCACTTCAGTAGGATGATCTACTTCTGTGACAGCCCTATTTTTTAGCCTATGATTACGACTAGGCTGCTTCAACAGCCGATTTCGATTTATACACTTGGGAGCCGATTAAGAAGGATACAACGCCCCATGTGACCATAATGCCAATACCGATCCAGAATGAGGTTGAAATGATACCGGAATTGTAGATGAGACCATCCCGCATGCCCTCCACGAAGTAAGTAAGCGGCAAGATTTGTGCAATCGGCTGCAGCCAGTTTGGCATGATTTCGAGTGGGATAAATACACCGCTAAGAAACATCATGAGCATGCTGGCAATGTTGGACATCCCCATATAAGCTTCTATAGATTTACTGAAGGAAGAGAATAAATAACCCATCGCATTAAATACAAGTGCGCCTGCAAAGAAAGCAATAACTAAGCTTAACACATTAATATGAAGATTTGCGCCAAAACCGAATACGCCAATCAATGTTAAAATAATGATTTGAAAAACGCCGAGCAACAGCTTTACAATTACGCCTGCCAGACCGTAAAGGCCCATTTTGGCTGGCGTCATGCGAAGCCGCTTCATCAGTCCCTTTCTGCGCATCTCAACTAGACTGACCATGCCGAACAGACCGCCCTGCGCGAGAGTTAAACCGATCATGCCAGTTAGCAGGAAGTCCGCATAATTCAAATCCTCGGAGCCTTGCGAAATGGATTGTCTAGTTAAGCTGAATGTTGGCGTAGCTTTGGCAACGGTCCAATTCGTCTGTTGAATAAATTGATCCAAAATACCGGCGATAGCCTGAGTGGTAGCGCCTTGCTCATTGGCTTTGTTTACAACGAGCTGCATTGTGGTGGAGCTGTCGGATTCAGGCAAAATAATGAGCGCATCAATATCTTGTTTCTCAATGAGCGTATTGCCGGCTTCCTTCGTGATTGGCTGCTCTTCTTTAAACTCGAATACCGGGATTTGGCGCAGCTGTTCAAGCAGCATGCTCGAATTGGCATTCGGCTGTGAATCAACAACGGCAATTGTAGCTTTAAAGCTATCGGATGAGCCTCCGCCAAAAATGACCATAAACAATACCATTAAAATTATCGGAAAAAAGATGTTCCAAAACCATACTTGTTTTTCGCGAAACATCATTTTGACTTGGGCGCTAAACATTTTGGAAAATTGTTTGGTGCTGTTCATTTAACTTAATCCCTCCATTCCTTGCCGGTGAAGGCAATGAATACATCTTCCAGGCTCATTTCACGAATAGAGATTTGCTCGACGCGGAAGCCGCGATCCTTTGTAAATCCAAACAGCTCATACAATGTTTCTTCAGGCTGTGTCGTCCATAGCTGGAGCGAAGCGCCTTCGCGATTCGTTCGGACGACAGCATGGTGGAGTGTCGCGACTTTCTCCGTCTCAAGAGCTGCCTCAGCGCCATCAATAAAGGTAAGCCTGACCTCTCGTTCCTTCGTGAGCCGATCAATTAAAGCAGCTGGAGTATCTAAGGTGACGATTTTCCCTTGATCAACAATGCATACACGGTCACTCAGCTTTTCGGCCTCTTCCATGTAATGGGTAGTAAGGATGGTTGTTTTGCCTAGCTCCTTCAGCTTAAGAATAATGTCCCATATATTCCGTCTTGCCTGCGGATCTAGTCCTGTTGTAGGCTCATCTAAAAAAATGATCGTAGGGTCATTAATCATGGCGAGTCCGATGGCAAGCCGTTGTTTCTGTCCGCCGGAGAGCTTCCTAACCTGCTTGCTGCGCTGATCAGTGAGATTAATCATTTCGAGCACTTCTGCTGCTGGCCGGGATTTTGGATAAAAGGTAGCGAACAAATCTAAATTTTCTTCTACCGTCAATAAATCGAACAAAGCGCTGGATTGAGGCTGAACACCGATGGACACCTTGATTTGTTCACTGTTTTTCGTCCAATTTAGAGGACCAAATTCGATTTGGCCGGAATCAGGATTTTGCAGCCCTTCAATCATTTCAAGCGTAGTCGTTTTTCCTGCGCCGTTTGGACCGATGATGGTGAACACTTCTCCCGCCTCGACGGTGAAGCTAATGCCGGCTACAGCGCTGACTGATCCAAAGCTCTTTTGTAAATTACGCACTTCTAATACGGGCATTATGTAACCTCCTAAAGTTTTTGTGAAGCAAAAACTGACTTCGAAAGCATACGCTTTGTTTTTGTAATGTAAGGTTTCCGATTTTAATTGATCTGCTACAATAATTTTAACCGTATCCATTTTATGAGAGTACCGTCTTAAGCATGCTTCGGACTCGGTCTTAAGGCGGAGGCCGGAATGGTTTGAAGATTTTCAAAACGACCAGCGTGTTCAAACTCCTGTCGAAGCTAGAGGAACATCGAGCAATTGCAAGGCTAGTTTTACGCTTGGATGGTCGCGATTGTCTGTTAAATAGAGAGCATAGGCCCTCGTAACTGGAAAAGGCAATTCGCAGCGCAGTTCATATAAACGGTGATCATCTAGAAAAGGCTGCGCAATAGATCGGGGAAGGAAGCCAAATCCTGCTCCTTGCAAAAGCAATGTGAGCATTATGGTGGAGTGGTCGGTTTCAAAAGTAGGCAGATAACCTTCCCCAACGATCGAGCGAAACCAATCTGGAAACGGATATCCCCACTCGATGTGACAATATTGTCCCGAGAAGAAGTCTGTTTTCGTAAACAAGTTAGAACTATTTTGAGAAGAAACAAGTATAATTTCGTCCTCAAATAGGAAATGTTTAGTAACATTAGGGCGATCAAGAGGGTCGTACCGAATTGCTACTTGTACAACGCCATCGAGTAAAAGATCACGAATCATGTAGCTTGAATCGATGTAGCTCAGAAATTTAATAGCGACCTTCGGGTGTGCGTGCCTAAACAAAACAATATGCTGCAAATAATAGTAATGCCAAACAGAGCCAGGTCCGCTCATGACGATATAGTTTTCTAATCCTTCGGATAACGTTACCTTGCTTTCTTCAAACAGCAGCAGCATCCTCTCGGCATAAGGGAGGAAATGGATGCCTGCCTGCGTTAAGCTTACATTCCGATTATCACGTAGAAACAGCGGCTTTCCAACGGACAATTCCAGCGCTTTTATTCTTGCTGTAACAGCAGATTGCGAGATATGCAAATACTCTGCAGCCCTTGTGAAATTGCGAATTTTGCACACCGATAAGAAAGCCTCTAACTGTGAAATATCCATAGCTGCACCTCAACTAATTTGAAATATGAATCATTATAATCAAATAAATTCGTTATACAAATTATACTTCGATCATTACTATTAAACTATACTCATGGTTTGGAGGAGATTTGAATGGCTGGTGATGTGATGATTGAACAAATACAATCCATTGAAGAGCATGTTAACGGGCTGGCGGATCTGTTGGTGCAGGTCGTTGAAGATGGTGCGTCAATTGGTTTTTTACCCCCAATGAAGCTTTCTGATGCTGTAATGTACTGGGAGGCTGTGTTAAGTCCGGAGGTGATTTTGTATGTTGCTAAAATTGATGATCGAATTGTTGGGAGCGTGCAGCTGCATCTATGTACGAAACAAAATGGTGGACACAGAGGGGAAATTGCAAAATTAATGACCCATCCAAACTATCGTCTTAGAGGAATTGGACGTTTACTTATGCAAAAGGCAGAAGGGCGAGCAAGGCACGAAGGCAGAACATTGATAGTTCTCGATACGAGGGAGGGGGATCCTTCGAATATGCTGTATACTTCATTAGAGTACATTGAAGCCGGACGCATTCCTGGCTATGCACGATCGGCAGACGGTAAATTAGATGCAACGGTTTTTTATTACAAAACGCTGATTTAATTGACCTGTTAGATCAGGCAAACTCCCAGAATAGATTTCCTCGCATAAATTCACATGGTACAATATGGATATTATATCTGTGGAGGAGTTGATTTGTTTTGGCAGTTAGAAAACCTTTTGGATATGGATCACTTTCTATACTCTTTTTATTTTCCGGGTTTTTAATAAATTATAATTTTGGGAATGGTTTTATTTTAACTCATTATCTCTTTAACCTAATGGGTCTAGCTATACATTCAAACGGCACAGATGGTTTCAACTATCCCTTTTTAGCTTCCATGCCATTTTGGTTAGCGACAATATTAGTTTCGAAAAGAAATATTCATGATTTTGGAGCAGTCGTCAGCAAAAGAATTGGTGAGCTCCTGCTTGCTATAAGCGTGGTAGTTACAATCATTTTTTTAATACTGCCATTATGGATTGAATTCTAATAAAATAAAGAACAAGGAGCAGTTTGCCGCATGGCAGGCTGCTTTTATTTCATGAAGCCATATAAAAAAAGTTCTTATAAGATATTTTTGAATGGTCGTTCGTGTTTTATATAGGAGGTGAATAAATGGACAACCAATCTTTAAGTCGTACCCATAGTGAGTTTTCTGAAATGTATGAGCGGAATATCGATATGGTGTACAGATTATGTTTCATCCTATTGAAAAATACGATGGATGCGGATGACGCTGTTCAGTCTGTATTTTTAAAGCTATTCAAGCACAACAAAACCTTTAATGACCGCGAGCATGAAAAAGCATGGCTTATTGTGACGACCAAAAATACCTGTAAAGACGTATTAAAAAGCTGGTGGAGATCTCGCCGGGTTGATGTAGACGTTTTGCCGGAAAAATCATACTGGGAAAACTATGAGCAGCAGAGGGATATACTCGAGAAATTGCTGCGGCTTCCTGAAAAATACAGAACGGTGTTATATCTCTACTATGTGGAGGATTATTCTGTAAAAGAAATATCAAAACTATTAGATCGAAAAGAGAGTACGCTGCAAACACAATTATCAAAAGGACGAACACGCCTAAAGGCTGATTTGGGAGGGATATATGTTGACGGAAAACCAGTTCAAGGGAATATTTGAAACCATAAAGCCTAATAAGGAACATAAGGACAAACTGTTACACGACATGATTGTAAAAATTGAATCGGAAACCGTGGACAAAAGAATACCAACATCATGGAGACATGCAAGATCTGCGATGCTGGCTGCAGCGGTTATGATCTGTTTGCTAACGACAACTGCTTTTGCAGCAAGCTATATGGGCCTCGATATGAAATTTTTGAACTTTCTAAACCCGGCGAATGACGAACAGGAGCTGTATTTGGAAAACGGCGCTCAATTAGTCAACAAAAAAGCGGTAAACGAGAATGGAACAATTGAAGTTAAACAGATTATCGGAGACAGCAATTTGATATATGTTCTTTTGGACTTTACCGCGCCGGAAGGTACCGTTCTAGATGCCAAAAGGTATCGTTTTGAGACATATTTAAGTTTTGATCATATGAGTTCAAATAGCTCTTCAACCGGTTACACCTTATTGGACGATGAGAATCCAAGCGATAATAAAATCAGTCTAATGATGAGTTTTTTAACGAAGAATAGAACAATCGCAGGAAGTCCTGTTACTTTGATGCTTAGTCATTTAGAGGCGGCAGATGTTTATCCCGATACATTTGAAAATGTAAATCCAGGTTCATGGAAAATTAAATTCAATTTGGACTATAAGGATATGTCAACAACGTATCAGATTGATCAGGGCATATCATTATATAGCTACGAAGCAACACTATCATCCATTTCTATCTCGCCCATTTCCGTTACAATAAAAGTAGACAGTGCGCATACCAAAGAGATTTCTGAGGCAGCGAGCCGATCCTCAGGGGAAATAGGGTTAAACGAGTATGCGGATCAATATCCGATCACCATACATTACAAAGATGGAACATCGGAGACAACGGCTGTTTTTAAGGGGATGTCCTCGGGGGATCTTATAACTAACACCATAACGATCGTGAAGCCATTTACCCCCATTATCAATGATAAAGAAATAAAAGCTGTCGAATTTTTTGATAAGGTCATTCCAATGGACTAATTCAAGCGTTGTGCGATTTGAGGAACTGCATGTATGCAGTTCCTCTTTTCTTTGTTGATGGTATGGACTGGTTACAGAAGAAGCTGTTAACCTGCATTGTATTGACAAGAAATATAAATAAAATTATTCTGAATATATATTGATTTATATGTATAAAAATACAATATGAAAAGAGGCCATCAACTTGAATCATCTATATAAAGAGTTTCTAATTAGTGATGACAAGTCACTTATTAATATGGATACCGTTTGCGAGTTTTTATCAAGGAGCCATTGGGCAAACCAAAGGCCAGTGGAAACGATTCATAAATCAATTCAAAATTCATTTTGTTTTGGCATCTACGATAATAAAAGGCAGGTTGGATTTGCTCGAATCGTAACGGACTGGGCAACGATCTATTATTTGTGTGATGTTTTTATTGACGAAGAATATAGAGGTAGAGGACTCGGAAAGAAGTTAGTTGAACTCATTGCAAAAGAATTCGAAGGGATTGGCGGCATACTGCGAACGCATGATGCTCATGAATTGTATGAACAGTATGGATTTATAAGAGATACTGAACGATTTATGAATCGCCTACTGAAAAGGTAGTTTAGGGGTGAGCAGAACAAAGGCAGTCTAAGACATAATTTTATGTCCTGGTCTGCCTTTGTTATTTGAATCAGCTCTGCCGACTAGAATACGCAATTAATCCGATTTTACAGTCGCGTGAATAGCAATGCCGGAAGCGTCATGTACAACGAACGCGTTTCCTTGCTCTGCAGCTTCAACACCGTCGCTGCGCAGATGCTCGAGCAAAGCTTCACGAGAAGTTGAAGTTGGGAAAACAATCGTATAATAAGATAAGCCAACCGTATTGGCTGACGGCAAGGTAGCACCTGCGCCTGCCCAAATGTTCATGCCGATATGGTGATGGTATCCGCCAGCCGAGACGAATACAGCAGCCATTTGCGCATAATCGCCAACAACATCAAAGCCTAGCTTGCCTTCATAAAACGCGCGCGACTTCCTAAGGTCGCCTACGTGAAGATGGATATGTCCAATAACGGTTCCTTGCGGGAGACCGCTCCATGTAAGACCTTCACTCTGAGCAAGCAGATCTTCCCAATCAAGCGGGTCTGTTGCCATCACATAATTGCCCTCGGCATCTCGCTTCCACTCTTCACGCGGACGATCCGCGTAAATTTCGATGCCGTTATGATCCGGATCTGAAATATAAAGCGCCTCGCTTACCAAGTGGTCGGCCTGCCCAATATGAATGCCGCTTGTGATCAAGTTGCGGAGCGCAAGCGATAAGGAGCGACGATCCGGCAGCAGAATTGCAAAATGGTACAAACCAGCATGAGAGCGTTTTTGCGGCACAACGGCATTCGGTACTTCCTCTAGAACGAGCAGCGTATGTTTCCCATCAGCAGTGAATGCTGCAACACGATGTATTTCATCATGCTGCAAAACCTTTAGCCCGACAACATCCGTATAAAAAAGGATTGAACGCTCGAGATTGCTTACCTTAAGCTTTACTTCTCCCAGTGAAATTTGTTCATCCAAAAATGTCGAAATGATTAATCCTCCTTGAAGTATATTTGGTTGTGATACTTGATTGCTTTAAATAAACTGCACCTAAAGCATAGTCCTTTACGTCTATATCATGTACAATATTGGAAAATGTAACCAACGGCCATTAAGGCTGCTATAAGCTCAAATCGTATGAAGTAGGTTTATAATAGCATATGAATTATAAAAATTAAAGTAGCTTATTAAAAGTAATCAACTTATAGTATTTTAATCAAAAGGAGGTTGAAATGAGAAAAATATTACGAAGGGTAGAGTGGGTGCTGCTTATTGTTATTGGAGGTTTTTCGCTGCTTTTTGCACTTCCTTCAATTGATTTGTTTGATCATGATGCTGAGCTGAGCGAGGCTAAGAAGAAGGGTTTTTATTATAAGGTGGATGCAGATAAGCAAACCTATTTCAACAAAGAGATAAGTATTGACGGCGTTGTTTATGGGGAAGGGAAGCTGGTTGTTTATTTGTCTTCAAAACGATTTTTTTCGGTGCCGCAACTGCCTAATACCATTCAAATAAAAACAGATGCCGATGAGGTGCTTCAGTATCAATCTTCAGGTGCATCCATGCGGCTTTATCGATCAAAGGGTCAATTTACGTTTATTAACGTGCCGCCTAATCTGAAAAGCGTCACCGTATTTAATGAAGCTTATGGCGAATCCTTTTCCTTTTATATACCACTTGAGGAGGGGAAGGCAGACTAATGCAGTCATCTACGAAAATAGTTTTCGGTCACTTGATCCGTTGGTTATTGATTCTTCTGGCTTGCTCTATCATCTATTCTGCGCTTTTCTCACAAAGCTCAATTCGTGTGGAGAAAGTAGCACAGCATGCACTGGATATGATGGAGTCTCCTTACGCTCCTATTTCCTTAAAATCAAAGACAGGCCAAGGCTATGAGCTGTTGCTAATCGTTGATCGTAAACATGAGCTCCAACATCAATTGTTCGTGAAACGTTCGCTTGGACTTTTTTGGAGCTTCCGCGGCGGTGGATTTGGAATGAAGCTGGATCCGCAAATCTTACTCAGCTTTCGGATGGGCATGTCTACTTTTGGCAAGTATCGTCATTATTATGCTGTTGGCCAACTGAATGATCCGAATATAAGCAGGGTGCAAATTGCATGGTGGGATGGATATGAGCAGGATGCGCTTATGAAAGACGGGGTATATCTTGCTGGGCGTTCTATTCGCAGCTCTACTAAAGAGCAGTCGGCTTCCAGAATGAATAAGGTGTATGCCTATGATGCAAACGGGCAATTATTATATGAGCTAAATGATGAGCAGCGGGAGATTAAAGCGGATGCGAAATTAGAAACGGAAATGAAGAAAGCAATTTAATAGAAGAGCCGTCCGCGCTTACTTTGGAAGCGATCGAACGGCTCTTTTTTTTATTATCCTTGGATACTTGGCTGTATTGGAGAAGCAGGCTGTTTCTTCTTAGTTGGAAGCGGACCAAACAGCAGCCAGTGCCATTTGAATGGTGCGCTTAGTGCCATGATAGCCCAAGGAATAACGAGTGCGAGCAGGAAGCCGCCGGCCACCCAAACATGGAACAGAATTGGAGAGCCGCTGGCATTCGTCTGGCGGTATAGATACAGAATTAAGGGATGGACCAAATATATGCCAAAGGATGTGGCACCGATATGTATAAGAGCTTTGACGACCATCTTGTTCCATGATGTATAAATCCAGAAGGAAACTTGAAGCAGCACAATAGCAGCCGTAACGCACCGCACCTCATCTATCAGCTCTAATAGACTTGTGTTTATAACAGATAGCCCAGTTAACCGTTTCTCGTAATAAAAGTAGACCATAGTCATATTTGACGATAAGAATAGTGCCCACAGCACAAGTGAAGCTGCAATTTTTGACGGAGTAGCGTTTTTTCTTGTGAGATTAATCCATTCAGCGAATTTCTCATAATATATACCGATAAATGCACCTGCCGTAAAATAAAGCATATACGTAAACGCATAGCTGCCGGGGCTAACCACATGATATTCCCGGACGATGATAAAAATAAATAACCATTGCACCAGCAAACCGATCCAGACGATATGCCGGCTGGATTTTCGAAACCGATTAACGGCGTACAGCATTAGTGGTGATATTGCATAAAATTGAATAATAATAACGACAAAATAAAGATGAACATAGGTTTTGCCAAAGATAAGCATTTTGAGAAATTTAGTCGTTGTAAAGTAACCAATAAAGGTTTGCAGGTCACTAAATCCGTAAGTTGCCAGTCTCGTAAAGGCGAAATAGAGGAACGAAAATAATATAAAAGGAATCAATACTTTAGATATTCGTTTTTTGTAAAACTGCCCAATTGCTGTTGCTGTGAAGGGTTTATTGTAGTAGTTGTAAAACAGGACGAAGCCGCTTAGAAAGATGAAGACGGGCACTGCGAATTTGGTAAATGTGTTTAGAAAGACATAAAGAGGATATAGCGTAGCCTTGTGATCGTAGTTAGCTACGACCGCTGATGTTGCGTGAATCATGATGACCGCTAAAATACCGAATGCTCTAAAGATGTCCAGAGCAGGTAAATATGGTCTTTTTGCTGATTGTGCCATTAATATCCCCTTATTTTTATAAGATACTAGCTTGTGTTAAGAGGCTATGAGGAAACCTCTATTCGTTATTATAAGGTTATTCCCAGTTTCAGCCAATACTTTTATTTTTATATCGGATTACAGAAGAAAGAGCCTCTTCCTAACGCTGAAAGAGGCTTTTTGTGCTTTGGTTTACAGCCATCAGGTTTAACAGATATAATCATTAAAAATAATAATTAGTAATTATGTTAATTGAATAATGTTTATGTTATTATACTCTTGTGAAATGAAATGGATTTGTGTATTTACTGTCTTTTCTCGTATGAATTCATATGATAGTTAGGTTATTTTTGATTCTAAAATAAAGATGACGGGTGATCTTACATGAAACGTAATGACGGTAATAAATTTATTAATGATAGTTTAATCGCGCAATACAAGTTTGATCTTGCTGAACATATCGGCAAGGACAGCTCTGGGAATAGAAATGACGGGTCGCCATCAGGCGCTTCCATTCAAACTGTAGGAGGCAAGACTGCAGTCATGCTTTCAGGGGGACGCAACGGCACATCCTATGTGCAGCTGCCTGTGGATCTCTTGAAGGATGTTAGTGATTTGACCGGTATTACCATTTCAACTTGGGTATATGCGGGAAAAGGATCAAGCGTATGGGAAAGAATTTTTGATTTCGGCAAGGGGCAGACAGGTCCTTATATGTTCTTAACACGCAATTTGCGTGCAGCTTGTTTTGCAGGGGAAGACTTGATCGCAGATCCTGGAAAAACTTTTGCGGCGGGAGAATGGATGCATATTTCTATGTCTGTAGCAGGAACGAAGTCCGGTACATCCAGCAGTGCAGGACCGATTGTATATGTGAATGGCGAGGTGGCTGCAGATGGAACGATCAGTCAGACATCAAGCGGTACCTATGCTAAATTGCGTGCATGGTTTGCTTCTTTCGCTGACCAAGAGAATTACTGCAACAACTATATTGGAATGTCCCAGTACGATGCAGATGTGGATTTTTGCGGTTCGCTTTCGGATTTCCGTGTATACAAAGCGGGACTAACACAAGATGAAGTAATTGAAGTGATGTGCGAATCGTTGACGGATGAAGAGATTGTTGAACTTGCCAAAGACAAGTACTTAATGTTCCCAACCTCCATGATTACAAAAGATATTGCACTGCCTTCTTCTCTAATGGGCGGCAAAGTGAGCGTATCATGGGCATCGAGTGATATCGGCACGATTTCTAATGAGGGAATCGTCAACAAGGAAATGCAGTCGGCAAAGGGCGTAACGATGACAGCCATCGTAAGTAAAGGAGCAAGCTCTGCTGTAAAAAGCTTCACCGTATCTGTACTTCCTCAGGGTGTACCACCGTATACGTTGACTATTAATGGAAGCAAAGAGATATTGGATGTCAGTCCTGTTTTATACGGCTTATTTTATGAGGATATTAACAATGCAGCTGATGGTGGTATATACGCAGAGCTCGTGCAGAACCGCTCCTTCGAGTCATTTGCGTTCGACAGCTACTCTCATGTGTGCGGCGAGCATGGTGCTTCAACAGGAAGAAACTACACGCCTCTGCATGCATGGTCTGGCGATACGCAGCAAATGACGGTGAAAAATACGGGCGGTTTAAATGATTTTTTCGGAATGACAGACAAAGATGTGAATGCTCATTATGTAACGGTAGCGAGCGGAGCGACGATAATCAATCGAGGTTTTGCGGATTCCAATCAAAACTGTGCAATGGCGATTAGACAAGCTGCCAAATACAACTTTACGATCTGGGCAAGAGCTGAAGCGGCAGGCACGATCACCTTGCAGCTGCTGCATCAAGAGGGTGTCTCCATCAGCGACACAGTGGTTGTTCAAATAGAAGGCGGAGGCATATGGAAAAAGTACGGTGTGGACAGCCCCCTTGTATTGACGGGCTTAACAACGGTGCTTGGTCAATTGGCTTTAACCTTTAACGGCGAAATCTCGATCGATATGGTCTCACTGATGCCGGAGGATGTTTGGGGGGCGGGCGAGGAACAGCGATCCTCGACGGCTCATGCAAACTTTAAAGGAAATTCAAACTATAGACTGCGAAAAGACTTAGTAAACGCACTATTTGATTTGCATCCTACTTTTCTTCGTTTTCCAGGCGGCTGTATTTCGGAGGGCTCTCACATTTGGGAAAACGTATACGATTGGAAGGAATCTGTAGGGGATGTGGAGCTGCGCAAAGAAAACTTTAACGTATGGGGTTACATGATGACGATGGGCCTTGGCTATATGGAATATTTCCAGTTGGCTGAAGATCTGAACGCCACTCCGCTCCCAGTTATGGCCTGCGGCGTGCTTTGCCAGGCTCGTTCGGATTACGCGAATCCCGCTGGCGGCAAGCTTAGGGACTATTACGTCAAAAACTTTACAGACTTAATCGATTTTGCGATTAGTACAGATTTTGAGAATAACGAATGGGCTGCTTTGCGTAAAAAAATGGGCCACGAAGCGGCGTTTGATTTGCATTACTTAGGCGTGGGCAATGAAAACTGGGGCACAGAATTTTTTGCGAACTTTGAATACTTTAAAGCAGCTATTGATGATTATATGGAGCAGCATTACGCTGGATATGAGCTGCATATTATTTCAACCGTGGGCGCGCAAGCGGATGATGATGCTTATCAGCAGGGCTGGAAGTTTTTAAGCGGCAGCTTGGCAGGCTCGGAGACGATAAGCTTTACGGACGGTATGTCGCGCATTGAAGAAACCGTTACGTGGTATGAGAAGCAAAAGAATTACATGGATACGATTGCGGATGAGCACTACTATCGTTCGAATGAGTATTTGTTAGCTAATGCGGACCGATATAATTACTATTACAGAGCTTACAATGATGATGGCAGCCTGAATGAAGCCGAGACCTCCAAAGTATTTGTCGGCGAATATGCTTCAACGGATAAAAACACATTGGCTGGGGCAATTGCAGAAGCAGCGATTATGACCAGCTTCGAGAATAACTCGGATGTCGTTCGATTAGCAGCAACTGCACCGTTGTTTAATAAGGTTCTGACAGATGGTACATATCGATGGACCCCGGATTGTATTTGGTTTGATGATGAAACGGTATGGTATACACCGAACTATTACGTGCAGCAGCTATTCGGAAAATATATTGGTACTAAAGTAGCAGATACGTCGTTTACGACTTATCGGAACGGTGAGCGGACTGCGCTCATCCCTCGCGGTGGCATTGAAGTGGCTGCTGGAAATGCTGATATTGTTGTGAAGCGTGTGAAAGTAACGTCCAATGTGGATGGCAGCGTACTTTTTGAACAGGATTTTACGAAGGAATTAAATGCGGCTTGGCAAGTCATTCCGGGCTCAGCAGGTTATACGCTTGATTCGGCCAAAGGCTTGGTATTAAAAGCGCAGAGCAGAGGCTTGAATGGATTGTATATCCTTAATGAAGCATGGACCAATTACAAAGTTGAGGTTGCAGCAGAACGAATATCCGGTACAGACGGTTTTTATGTAGGCGCAGGCTTGACCGATATTTCACCCGACAATAAGGATGTTATAGAATATGCGATCGGCTATAATGGCAGCGCCACTGGCGTAAAGGTGTATAAGCAAGGAATTGAGGGCTATACGTTAGGGGATTACTCCTCGAGCACAGCCGCAGGCAATTTGAGAGCTAGCTGCTATGAAGAGCTCGCCGACCATACCGAATACACGATTACAGTGAATTATGGAGGAGCCAATGGCCAGCATTTGATCTGTTCCTATACGGATGGCGTAGCAGCAAGCAAGGTTCTGGATTATAAACTGGAAGCCTATAACAGGGAAATCTATCATTCCGTAACCAAAGATGACAAGCATATGTATGTGAAGCTGGTTAATGCAGACGATGTGGAGAAAGCAGTGAAGCTTGATTTTAAAGGGATAAATGCAGCTGCTACGGGTAAATGGGTCATATTAACGGGTGATGCTTCACTTGTTCATGTTCCGAATGTGAACAAAAAGAACGATGAGAAAATAACCCCAATGGAAGCTGAAATACAAATCGAGAATAACGCTGCTATAATAAATTTGGCCGCCCATTCCGTGAATGTTATTATAGTGAGCCTAATGTAATCGAGAAAAACACTTTATCATTGGGGCTGTCCCAAAAGCGTTAAGCTCACTGAAGGGATAGCTCGCTTTGAACAGAAATATTGCAAAATATGAAAAATAGCCGTACAGGGTGGTCTATTCCTGTACGGCTATTTTTTTCTTTTGGTCTATGGTTGCTTTCTTCATCAGATGAT
>NZ_JBFREL010000015.1:0-135426 GCF_052114265.1 Paenibacillus sp. MCAF9 | reverse complement strand
ATCTGATGAAGAAAGCAACCATAGACCAAAAGAAAAAAATAGCCGTACAGGAATAGACCACCCTGTACGGCTATTTTTCATATTTTGCAATATTTCTGTTCAAAGCGAGCTATCCCTTCAGTGAGCTTAACGCTTTTGGGACAGCCCCTATTACATGACTAATCAATTAACGAAATAAAGGATCAATAAATGTCTTGCAAAACCGGTCCTGTATTTCTTCACAAGTGTAGCCCATCACGTACCGCAATTGCCTAAACGTATGCGGGGATTGAATGGATATAAAGGAATGAGCAGCATAACAAGGATCAATAGGCTTAATTTGCTCTTTCTCCATTGCTTCCTCAAACAAGCTGCGCAGGACAGTATGCAAATAAAGATAAGGCGGTGATTGAAAAAAATCACCTTTAGGATGTTCAAGTTCAATTTTATTAAAAGATTGCATCACGCCAAGCCATTTTGATTCCTTATCGATAAACGCTATAATTTTGCGCATAACTCCGCTCAATCGCTCATGTACGGACAGCATAGCCCCTTCTGTCAAATACGCGTCGATCTCATTGATGAAAATTTCAAAATTCTCTTTCATCATATCCATACACAAATCACCTTTGTTTGAATACCTCCGGTACAAGGTGCCTTGTCCAATACCGACTGATTTGGCGATTTGATGCATACTGACCGATTCTACCCCATGCTCCGTAAACAAGTGATTAGCCGTACGCAAAATCGCTTTGCTGAGCGCTTGTTTCGTTCTGCTGTTTTCTGGTGCAGTCATCGTTCCTATCTCCTTTTTCCGCGTTTACAAATCTTACGATTGACAATTGCCCCATTCGTCTTTATTATTCAGTAATGCGGACAATTGTCCGCTCATAGAAGCGGTCACCTTTTATTGTAGCCTGCTGGTACACAGAGGTCAACAATAGTTGGATAGACCCTCATATTTGGATAGGAGGAAATAAAATGGCTTCAGCTTCAAAAAAAGCAGCACCTGCTGGTGATCCGATGTCCATGCGCAATATTATTGCACCGCTGATTGCCATTATCGTCGGTATGTTCATGGTTATTTTGGACGGCACCGCAATGAATGTCGCTATGCCAGGCTTAATGGCCGACTTCAAAAGCTCGATGTCACTTGTGCAGTGGACCATTACGGGTTATGCACTAGCACAGGCTGCTGTTATTCCGCTTGCGGGATGGATGTCAGATCGTTTTGGCGCCAAACAAGTCTTTTTGTTCTCAATCATTATGTTTACGATTGGTTCCGGCCTTTGTGCATTAGCAACAACCGCTGAACAGCTTATCGTATTCCGTATCATTCAAGGTCTTGGCGGCGGTATGGTTGCTCCAATCGCAATGGCCTTTACCTTTAGACTCAGCCCTCCTGGCAAACAAGGAGCAGTTATGGGTATGATCGGTATTCCAATGCTGTTAGCTCCCGCTCTTGGCCCTGTAGTAGCAGGCTGGCTCGTTGATTATGTATCTTGGCATTGGATATTTATAATCAATCTTCCGATAGGTGTCATTGCCGTTATCGTAGGGCTTCGCACCTTGCCAAAAATTGAACGCAAACATGTTCCTTCCCTAGACTTTTTAGGTATGATTTTTGCCCCACTTGCTTTTGCCAGTCTTGCTTATGGCGTAAGCTCTGCTGGCGGCGGTGAAGGCGGCGCAGGCAGCGGCTGGACCTCGCCTGAAGCTTTGATCGGTATGATAGTAGGCGGTATTTCGCTTATCCTCTTCATCATTATAGAACTGAAGCGCAAAGAACCTTTGCTTGAGCTTCGCGTCTTTAAATCAAGCAATTTTACACGCGGCATTATTTTGCAGTGGATTGTTCAAATCGCATTATTCGGAACATTATTCTTAATTCCGATTTTCTTGCAAATCGCCAAAGGTTACTCCGCATTTGATACTGGACTTATTTTGCTTCCACAAGCTTTAGCAGCAGGTATTTTCATGCCGATAGGCGGCAAGCTGTTTGACCGCTTCGGAGCTCGTCCAATCGTCATTGCCGGTTTATCCATTGTTACGATTGCAGGCTTCATCCTTAGCCAGCTTTCAGCGGACACGACTCTTATCACTCTTATGATTCCGATTGCTCTTCTCGGTGCAGGTATGGGCTTGTCGATGATGCCGCTTAACACACATATTATGCAATCCGCTCCTAAGGAGCTCGTTAGCCGGGTAACCTCGCTGACCGCAGCTGCGCAGCAGGTTATGACTTCCTTTGCAATCGCCGGCTTGTCGACGATTCTCGCTAGCAGAGTAGAGCATTACAGTGCAACTAACCCAGGACCAAATGTAGTGTACTCCTCTTACGGGGATACGTTCTTCATCTTGGCATCCATTTCAATCGTTGGCGCCCTCACAGCCTTCCTGCTTCGCAGACCGAAGCAAGAGGATGGCACCAATGCTGAGAATAAACCTGAAGTATCCATGATGATGGGACATTAATTCCATTATTCCAAACAAAAAAAACAGCTTCCTCATCGTCTCTGACGACAGGGAAGCTGTTTTTTTATTGATTAATCTATGATTTCAGCCATATCTCCGTTTTTCACGCCTGCTGCATTTGCTTCATCTGTATCGATGTGCATATCAAGTGCGAATTGATCAGATACACGTGCAACAACATTTTCAAATACGACACCGCGCTCGCCGGCGAAACGAACCCGCAGCGACTGCTTGTCCGCAATACCAAACCGCTCAGCATCGCTTGTGTGGAAATGAATATGACGAGCCGCTACAATGACGCCCTCTTCGATTGTAACCTCTCCAGCAGGTCCTTGAAGCTTAATGCCTGCAGAGCCTTTTGTATTACCGGATTCCCGAACTGGCGGGTTAACGCCTAACGCAAATGCGTCCGTACGCGATACCTCGAGCTGCGTCTCTTTCCGTGCAGGTCCGAGAATTCTTACTTTTCCAAATGTTCCTTTTGGACCAACAACCGCTACCGTTTCATTCGCAGCGTATTGTCCTGGCTGAGACAATGGTTTCATTTCAGTTAATGCATAACCTGCCCCAAACAATATTTCAACATGCTCCTGTGATAAATGAATATGTCTTGCAGATACTCCGATTGGTACTCCTCTATGTATCATGTTGTCACTCTCCTGATTTAATTTTGTTGTTTTCCACAGAGTTGAAAGAAAAAGCATACGGCCTTTTGGCCGCATGCTTATCATACCACTTATTTAAATTCGGCAACAAGCTTATCGAATTCTTCTGGGGTGATTTTGATATTTTGCTTAGCTAGAGCCTCGGGCTTGAAGCCTGTAATCAAATCTTCATAGGCTTTTCGTGTTTTATTCTGATAGATAAGTCCTGTGAGCATGCCGTTTGTTTCCATAATCTTGTTCATCGCCTGCACACGGTTTGTTGGATCGTAATCAGGGAATTGCTCCAAGTTCACGATATTTTCCTTAAACCAGTCGTACGTATTGATTTTGTTGAAGGTAACACATGGGCTGAATACATTAATCAAGGAGAAACCTTCGTGGTTGATTCCCTCTTCGATCAATTTCGTCAGCTGCTTCAAATCACTCGAGAATGATTGAGCAATAAATGTCGCACCCGCAGACAATGCAATCTCAAGCGGTGACAGCGTCGACTCAATCGAGCCTTCCGGCGTCGATTTTGTTTTGAAGCCTTCCGCGCTGCGCGGTGAAGTTTGACCTTTGGTTAAGCCATAAATTTGGTTATCCATTACGATATAAGTCACATTCAGGTTGCGACGGATCGCGTGAACCGTGTGCCCCATACCAATAGCGAAGCCGTCTCCGTCTCCACCTGAAGCGATTACGGTAAGCTCGCGATTAGCAAGCTTTACACCTTGTGCGATAGGCAGCACGCGGCCGTGAATGCCATGGAAGCCATATGCGTTAATGTAGCCAGAGATCCGGCCTGAACATCCAATACCTGATATAACCGCTAGGTTCTCAGGTTCTAGTCCTACGTTAGCTGCTGCACGTTGAATCGCCGCTTGAATAGAAAAGTCTCCGCAGCCCGGGCACCAGTTAGGTTTTACATTATTTCTAAACTCTTTGAACGTTGCCATCTAAACTCAACTCCTTACATGCTTTGTGAACGTCGGAAGGTAAAAATGGGTTACCGTCGTATTTAAGCAAGCTATCGATTTTTTCTGCAAAACCAGCATGCATTTTAATTTGTCCTGCCAGCTGTCCGGTTGCATTATTTTCGATGACAATTACTTTTTTCGCATTTTGCAAGTAAGGAAGCAGAGGTTTAGTTGGGAACGGATGAATTTGACGAATCGTGATATGGTTCGTTTTCACGCCATCTAGAGTTAGCAAGCTTCTAGCTTCATCAATCGTGCCGCCAGTAGAACCCATACCGATAATAAGCAAATCAGGCGTTTCATGAGGCGCGTCAACACGAATAGCTTCACGAATGTACATATCATTCAGCTTATTCAAACGCTTATCCATCATGTGCTGACGGTTCATTGCATTCTCCGATGGACGTCCAGTTTCATCATGCTCTACGCCGGTCACATGATGCAGACCGCCCTTCTCGCCAGGCAATACACGAGGGGAAATGCCATCTTCTGTTAGCTCATAGCGTTTAAACAAGTCGTGGCCTTCAAGGGCAGGCACATTCTCGACTAGTTTGCCGCGTTTGATTTCAATTTTGCTGTAATCAAGCTGATCACAGGATTGTTTGCCGAGCGACAGCTGCAAATCGGTCATCAGAATAACCGGTACTTGATATTCCTCAGCCAAATTGAACGATTCAATCGTATCGTAGAAGCAGTCTTCAATCGATGCAGGAGCAATGACGATTTTTGGAATCTCTCCATGTGTGCCATAAACCATTGCGTTCAAGTCCGATTGCTCTTGCTTCGTAGGTAGACCCGTTGAAGGACCGCCACGCTGCGTATTAACGATGACCAGCGGTGTTTCTGTCATGCCTGCAAGACCAATAGCCTCCATCATTAGCGACAGTCCAGGACCCGCAGAAGCGGTCATTGTGCGAACGCCAGCATAATTTGCACCAATCGCCATCGTTACCGCTGCAATTTCATCCTCCGTTTGCACGACTGTTCCGCCGAATTTCGGAAGCTTTTTAATCAAATATTCCATAATCTCGGAAGCTGGTGTGATCGGGTAAGCCGCCATCAAACGGCAACCAGCTGCCAAAGAACCTAGACCGATTGCTTCATTGCCGATCATGAACAGCTTCTGCTGCCCGTCCGCCTCATCTAGCTTAAATTCGTCAAGCGGTCCGCCCGCTTGCTCCAGCACAAACTCAGCGCCGCTTTTTACCGCTTCGATATTTTTCTCTACAACAGCTGCGCCTTTGCGCCCAAACTCTTCTTCAACCGCTTTATTGAATACTTCAAGCGGAAGACCAAGAAGCGCCCAAGAAGCGCCGGAGGCAACCATGTTTTTCATTAATGAAGTGCCTAGCTCCTCAGCCATCTTCGTAATCGGAACAGCAAACAGTCTAGCATCTATGCCTTCAGGTATCGTTGGGTTAAACTTTGCATCTGCAACGATAACGCCGCCTAGACGCAATTCCTTTGCATTCAAATCAATGCTTTCTTGGTCAAAAGCAACCAAAATATCCAAATCATCCGAAATAGCACGAATCGGCTTCGTGCTTATACGAATTTTGTTATTCGTATGTCCGCCTTTGATCCGCGAGGAGAAATGACGATATCCATATAAATAATAGCCTAAACGGTTTAGCGCCGTGGAAAAAATCCGGTCTGTACTTTCGACGCCTTCACCTTGTTGTCCCCCGATCTTCCAAGACAATTGACTAATCAAAATGCCCAACTCCTCTTTGTCTAAAACGTGCAACATTCTATTTCATCAAGTAATTATATAGTATAATTCATAACAGTCACAACAAGTTTAAAGCGCATATCTATAAAAATCAAGATGTAAACGCTTAATATAAGCATAGTTTGTTTCGATCAATCCCATACCGCAAATAGATCGAATTCACTTTAGTTAAAAGGGAGATTTTCCCGAAGAAAACGAAGTGCATTGCCGGACATAAACTGTTCTGTTTGCTGCTCAGAATATCGTTTAAGAAGTGCCTCTTGAAGATTAACGAGTTCTCCAGGATGCGTTAATTGTTTCATATAACTATCAATTCCGTCAAAATCAGAGCCGAGCATAATATGCGATGCTCCGCCCAGCTCACAAATATGCTCAATATGACGCAATAAATCATCGATGACAACGACTTCCGCGCTGGATACAAACCAAGGCACAAAAGTAACCCCTACTACTCCATTCATCTCAATTATTTTTTCAATTTGGGCATCCCTCAAATTTCGCGGATGATCACAAATTGCTCTTGCATTTGAATGAGAGGCTAGGATCGGTCTCTTGGAAAGCTCAGCAACATCCCAGAACGCACGTTCAGATAAATGTGATACATCTATTAGTATATCCAAATTATTGCATTCTTCTACTAGCAATTTCCCTTTTGCGGTCAAGCCCCCGCCACGCTGCTCCATCGCTCCGTCCGCAGCCCAATTCGCATGATTCCATGTCATTCCAGCTGCACGTATGCCTAATTGATGCATGATGCGAAGCAGCGACATTTGTCCTTGAAGACCATCAACACCTTCAAGCGACAGTAATGCTCCGATTTTTCCATCCTTAATACAAGAATCCAAGTCATGGGTTGTCCTTACCCACACCATGTCCTCGCAGCTTAATACCATCTGGTGGAAACGATCTATACTCTCCAAAATCGGCTCTAGTCGACCATTCATTGATTGTGGAATATAGATAGCAAAAGTTTGCAAGATCGTTCCTGCAGCCTTTAAACGCTCGTATGTAACATCTAATTTGCCGGGCTTATTGCCTTGAAAATTTAAATTTTCATCAATCAACAGTTTGCATAGCACATCGCAATGGAAATCTACCACTTTCATAGACGCACCTCACCGTTTATAATTTGCAGCAAAAAAACCTGTCTACGACGTAAACAGGCGAACGATTGTTTTTTAATCCAATTGGCTTACATCTTAACGCCGCTTGGACTTGCTACCGAGGTTCAACAATCAATTTGATTGCTGTTCGATCCTCCCCATCAATAACAATGTCAGTAAAAGCCGGTATGCAAATTAAATCCACCCCGCTGGGAGCGACAAATCCACGAGCAATCGCAACTGCTTTGATCGCTTGATTTAACGCACCAGCACCAATGGCTTGCAGCTCCGCACCACCACGTTCACGAAGAACGCCAGCTAGCGCACCTGCAACGGAATTTGGATTGGACTTTGCTGAAACTTTTAATACATCCATAAAAAGAACCTCCCCTTGGACTGTTGGATGGATTCCACTTTTAAATAGTATTCGAGGGAGTTTAAAAAATTCCTGCTTTTATTCCGCATATTAACAAACTGTTCTGAATTGTCAGAACTTTCGATAGGATCATAGCATTACATCAGAAGCCATTCATCTTCCGTAAGACGAATCTTCTCAATTTTCCGGGCCTGCCCCGTCGCATCATCGATTTGAACAGAGATCGCATGCAAATGCCACTTGCCTTCATCCACTACAAAGCGAACCGGCAACTGCGTAATAAATTTATGCAATACAGCGTTTCGCTCCATGCCAAGCACACCTTCTTTAGGGCCAACCATGCCAACATCTGTTATGTAAGCCGTGCCCCCAGGAAGGATCGTATCATCATTCGTTTGTACATGCGTATGCGTGCCAAGCACGATAGAAGCTCTGCCATCGAGATGCCATCCCATCGCGATTTTCTCCGAGGTTGCTTCCGCATGAAAATCAACAAGAATATTGTTCGTTTGCTCTTTTGCCTCTTCGATCAATTCGTCTGCTTTGCGGAATGGACAATCGATTGGCGGTAAAAAGGTGCGGCCTTGCAAGTTAATAATAGCAAGCTGCTTGCCGCCAGCCTTAATAAAAGCCATGCCTTGTCCAGGAGCGCCTTCTGCATAATTTGCTGGGCGAACCAAGCGCGGCTCGTCGTCGATCCATTCAAAAATATCTTTATTATCCCACGTATGGTTGCCCATCGTTATGCCATGGATACCCCATTCGAAAAATTCTTTAGCAATGGTTGCTGTAATCCCACGACCAGCAGCGGCATTCTCGCCATTCGCAATTATAATATGAGGGTTATATTTACTTTTAAGTGCTGGCAGTACTCGCTTTAACGCGCTTCTTCCTACATTGCCTACGATATCGCCGATAAATAATACGTTCATTCATTACACTTCCTTTTTTGTACGCCTGCAAACAGAAAAGTGGCTAACTAGCAGCCACTTTTCTGAAAAGCTTATATTTTTTTGTTTACTTACTTTGCATATTCAACCGCGCGTGTCTCACGAATAACCGTAACTTTAATATGTCCCGGATAATCAAGTTCGCTCTCGATTTTCTTCGTAATATCACGAGCGAGTCGGAATGCTTCTGTATCATCGATTTTCTCTGGCTGCACCATGACGCGCACTTCGCGGCCAGCTTGGATCGCGTATGATTTTTCAACGCCTTCAAACGATTCGGAAATGTCTTCAAGCTTCTCCAGACGTTTGATATACGTTTCAAGGGTTTCACGACGAGCTCCAGGGCGTGCAGCGGACAATGCATCTGCTGCTCCTACGAGCATCGCGATAACGGAAGTGGCTTCCGTATCACCGTGATGGGAGGCAATACTGTTAATTACGACAGGATGCTCCTTGTATTTCTTAGCGAGCTCAACGCCGATCTCAACGTGTGATCCTTCAACTTCGTGGTCAAGCGCTTTACCGATATCATGCAGCAAGCCTGCACGCCTTGCGAGCGTAACATCTTGACCAAGCTCTGCTGCCATCAATCCAGTCAAGTAAGCGACCTCCATTGAGTGCTTCAGCACGTTTTGACCATAACTTGTCCGATATTTCAATCGACCTAAAATCTTGATTAAATCCGGATGCAAGCTATGAACGCCAACCTCGAAAGTAGCTTGCTCACCGTATTCACGGATACGCTCATCCACTTCTTTACGAGATTTTTCAACCATTTCTTCAATGCGGGCAGGATGGATACGACCGTCAGCCACAAGCTTTTCCAAAGAAGTGCGGGCAATTTCGCGTCTTATCGGGTCGAAACCAGATAAAATGACCGCTTCCGGTGTATCGTCGATAATAAGATCGATACCAGTCAATGTTTCCAAAGCACGGATATTACGGCCTTCACGCCCAATAATACGGCCTTTCATTTCTTCATTAGGCAAGGTTACGACGGAAACCGTCGTCTCAGCCACATGATCTGCCGCACAGCGCTGAATAGCTAGTGATATAATATCACGGGCTTTCTTATCGGCCTCTTCTTTCGCTTGCTGCTCGATCTCTTTAATCATCTGTGCTGTCTCATGTCGTACTTCCTGTTCAACATTGGATAAAATGATCGATTTCGCATCTTCCGTTGTCAGACTCGATATACGTTCCAATTCACTTAACTGTTGCTTGTAAATGGAGTCGATCTGCTCTTGCGTTTCTTCGATCCGTTTTTCTTTGTTGGCTACAGTTTCTTCTTTGCGTTCTAGCGCTTCTAACTTTTTATCCAGCGACTCCTCTTTTTGGAGCAAACGTCTTTCCTGACGTTGAGCCTCGTTGCGACGTTCACGAATGTCTCTCTCGGCTTCGGAACGAAGTTTGTGGACTTCATCTTTTGCCTCTAGCACAGTTTCTTTCTTCTGAGCTTCCGCTTCTTTTTTCGCATTTTCTACGATTACAATAGCAGCTTGCTCAGCACTTGAAATTTTGGCCTCGGCAATCGACTTTCGAATAAAATAACCAATCCCAAAGAATATTGCGCCAACAAAGAGACAGATCAAGATCCAAATGATCTCATTAGGCATCTTGTTCACCTCCTTGTTGCATACACCAAGGCACTGCTTGGGATGATATTAGGTTTTCAACCGGCTTCAAACCGTTTAAACATTTACTAATTTGACGAAAATAATCGTATTGAATCAACTTTTGGAAGGAAAATTGATTCAATAATGAAGGAATACAACCTCATTTTATCTTTTCGTAAAATCAATTGTCAAGCAAAAGCCCATCATCTTCCTCGAATGAGTCTTCTTCCCCATCCAGATCGATCGACTTTATCACGTCTTTCACGATATCTCCCGGAAAGCCGCTGCGCATTAAATACCCCATAAGCTTACGTTTTTTCTCAAATGGTTCGCCTTTTAAAGATCGCCATTTCTTCTCCGCAGCCTTCTTAGCAGATGCTAATTCCACTTTCTGGTCCAGTGAACCGATTGCTTCTGCTGCGGCTTCTTTCGACACGCCTCGCTGCTGCAGCTCTTGCTGAATGAACCGTCGACCCTTTAAGCGATTCTTAAGTCGGCTGGTCGCAAATTGGCGTGCATATTGTTCATCATCCACAATATGCTCTCTTTCTAAACGGTCAAGGGCATACTGAATATTGTCAGCTTCAAAAAACTTGCGATTCAAATATTGCTCAATCTGCTTTCTCGTTCGCGGTCTTGCACCCAAATATGCGATAGCCATTATATATCCCCGATAACGCTCATCTTCCATTCGTATTTCATCGGCTTGAGCTTCGGTTACAACTTGTCCCTTGGTCAATCGATAACGAATCAATATATCTTCATGCACGGACAGAATAGCTTTCTCTGACTCGGCAAAAAGATGGTATAACTTCCGTTCTTTTTTGTCTTGCTTAACGGATAATATCATCCATTCTTCTTCGATTCTTGAATGGCTTTGGGTCATACGGTACATCCTCTCTAAACACAGCTTCGCCGTCCCTAACAGGACGGCGAAGCATCAACACGTATAATTGCCGGACAATTTATTCTAGATCTTCGAACTCTTCATCGTCTTCGTCAGGTTTGAAATTAGCCTGAGTTGCTGCTGCAGACAAGTTGCTCGCATCGCGAATTTGCTTTTCAATAACTTCGGCAACATCCTTATGATCTTTCAAATATTGCTTCGCATTCTCACGACCTTGGCCCAGACGCTCGCCATTGTAAGAGAACCATGCTCCGCTCTTCTGAACGATATCCATCTCAACACCGATATCAACAAGCGTACCTTCTCTGGAAATACCTTCGCCGTACATGATGTCCACCTCAGCTTGCTTAAACGGTGGAGCAACCTTGTTCTTAACAACCTTAATACGAGTACGGTTACCTATCATGTCATTGCCTTGCTTCAGCGTCTCAATACGACGTACGTCAAGACGTACGCTTGAGTAGAATTTCAATGCGCGTCCGCCTGGTGTTGTCTCGGGGTTACCGAACATAACGCCGACTTTCTCACGCAATTGGTTAATAAAGATCGCAATTGTTTTCGATTTGCTAATTGCTCCCGATAGCTTTCTCAAAGCCTGAGACATCAGACGAGCTTGAAGACCTACGTGAGAATCACCCATGTCGCCTTCGATTTCAGCTTTCGGTACAAGTGCCGCAACAGAGTCAATAACGATAATATCTACCGCGCCGCTTCTTACAAGAGCTTCGGCAATTTCCAAAGCTTGTTCGCCTGTATCAGGCTGCGAAAGCAATAGCTCATCAATATTTACACCAAGCTTGCTTGCATAAAGCGGGTCAAGCGCGTGCTCGGCATCGATAAAGGCAGCTTGTCCGCCAATTTTTTGAACCTCAGCAATCGCGTGAAGCGCTACTGTCGTTTTACCAGAAGATTCCGGCCCATATATTTCGATAACCCGTCCACGCGGTAATCCGCCTATTCCCAAAGCAATATCTAGAGCAAGCGAACCGCTAGGCACGGTCTCAACTTGCATGTGTGTGGATTCTCCCAATTTCATGATGGAGCCTTTACCAAATTGTTTCTCAATTTGACGCAAAGCCATTTCTAGTGCAGCGCGACGATCCGACAAGAAACTCACATCCTTCTTTATTTATAATTTTATGATACCTTTTTTCCGGCAGGTTGACAAGCATTTTTTCGAACATACATTCGCCTTTTCGCTTCGCCCCCTTAAATGGACATAAAAAAACCGCAGCAAAGGTAATCTTCGCTACGGTTCTTCCGATAACTAAGCTTTATTATAACGGTCAAACCGTCAATTGACAAACATTATTTATGGCAATCATCCATTTGCCAAACATCCATCTGCCATTCCTAATCAGCAAAATTACCGTGCTTGCAGCGCAAGCCACAAACGATACAAAGCAGACTTTACTGCTCGCATTCTAATCATGCCTCTGCCGCCGCTCAAATTCAGCGTATGAACAGCGGTCGGTTTGCCGCGCTCGGCAATTCCTACATAGACAAGCCCCACTGGCTTGCCTTCTGATTGTGCTGGACCAGCAACTCCTGTCAAAGAAACGCCAAAATCAGCATCGGAGAGTTCTCGAACCCGCTCTGCCATTAAAGCGGCAGTCGAATCGCTAATCGCTCCAGGAGCCCCTTCGCCTTCAAGTTGAGTCATCGGAATGCTGAGCAAATGATGCTTCATTATATTGGTGTAGGTGACAACCCCTCCTACGTACTCTCCACTGCTTCCAGGAACGTTTGTAATTAGCTCGGCAAGCAAACCCCCACTAATGCTTTCCGCGCTCGCCAGCTTGCGTCTTGAGGCTCTCAGCAGGTGTATAACCTCCTCCTCCAGAGGGATATCCTGCTCTGCATACAAATACTCGCCTACCCGATCCTTAATCTGCTGCACACTTTTATCGATTTTCAGATCAGCCTCAATGGAAGAGCTCGCTTTGGTCGATACGCGTATCGAAACCTCGCCTTCCTTTGCATATGGCGCGATCGTAGGATCAAGCTGCCCATCAATTAGATCCAGAAGCTTAGCTTCGAGGTTGGATTCACCTATCCCCGCAAACTTTAAAATGCGAGAATAAAGCGGATTGGCCTCTCCCAACATCGAACGCAGCCACCGTTCACCGGCGCCTTCCATCATCGGCTTCATTTCACGCGGCGGTCCCGGCAGCAGCAAATAAAGTGTTCCATCAACAGACAAACCGTTGCCAACGGCTAAGCCTGTTGTATTTTCCAACGGAACCCCGCCATCGATCATCAAAGCTTGACGACGATTGCTCTCCACCATATGAATGCCGCGCGAGCTGAACATCTGCTCAATTGCTGACATAGACGGCTCATGAATGCTCAGCTCACGGTTCAAATAATCAGCTAATACATCTTTTGTAAGATCATCTTGTGTTGGTCCGAGTCCGCCAGTAAAAACAAGCAAATCCGCTCGGCTTCTGCCGATCTCAATGGCTTGCCTCAGGCGAGCAGAATTATCCCCAACTACAGTTTGAAAATAGACGTCTACACCCAACTCTGCAAGCTTCTGCGATAAGTATTGGGCATTCGTATTAACAATTTGCCCGAGCAGCAGCTCTGTCCCGACTGCAATAATTTCTGCTTTCATGATTCAAGTTCTCCTTCATATTCAAATGTATGAGTAAATACAGGCAAATACAGGCATATAAGCAAAAGCATCTCCCCTTTTTGACGGAAAGATGCTTTACCATTATTCTACCGGAATCAGATGTTTGTTTTTCAAGAAATAATCAATGCCTGAGTAAACCGTAATAGCAGCTGCAACCCAGCTTGCGATAACATCGAATGGAAAATCAATAAAATTGAATGGGAAATTATTAATAAGGAGAGCGATAATCATCGTAATTTGAATCGCCGTCTTCCATTTTCCCCAAGTGCTGGCAGCCATAACAGAACCCTCTAAAAGTGCGATTTGACGAAGTCCTGTAACAGCAAACTCTCTACTGATAATAACAATTGCAATCAGCGCATTAAGTTTATCCATTTCAACAAGTGAAATGAGAACTGCCGCCACGAGAAGCTTATCCGCCAAAGGGTCAAGCAGCTTGCCGAGGTTAGTTACAATTTTGTTTTTCCTTGCAATATAACCATCTAGACCGTCTGTGCTTGCTGCCACAATAAAAATGAGTGCCGCTGCAATTTGATTGTATGTAATGGAGAAGTCAGAAATCGTGAACGACCCCAAATCCACTTTAATAAGCAGAAAAAACATAATAACCGGCACCAAAAATATTCTGGCTAGTGTAATGCGGTTCGCCAGATTCACGCAATTCCCTCCTCAGATCGATCTAACTCATAGGTGTGCGTTACGCGAACCCTTTGTTTGTAAAAAAAATCAGATTTTCGTCCCAGCTGCAACTCATTTGTAAAGCAGCTTTGAGTGACCGCATGTGTTTTTTCTCTCATCTATGTATCCCCCAGATCCAACTGTAAAGCTGTCTAAATAAGTATAATACATGCCATTACACGTGTCAAAAGCGGCTAAAGCCTCATTTTTCATCTTTGGCTTTACCAAAACGAAAAGCCCCGTTTCTCGGAAACCGATGAAACGAAGCCTTTTTAAATATAAGAAAGTATATATTTTGCACCTACTCATCTTATATTTCTTCGTCAAAGCTGCTTCAGCATCCAGAGGAAACTGAAGTAGTTTTTGCTTGTTAGGAACGATAATTAGTAAATTGAAGCTCTACAGGCAAATCTGCTTCCCTAAGCAGCTTCATAACAGCTTGCAAATCATCTAAGCTTTTACCGGAAACTCGCAACTGGTCGCCTTGAATCAAGCTTTTTACCTTCAGCTTTGAATCGCGGATAAGAATATTAATTTTTTTTGAGACATCCTGCTCAATACCCTGTCTTAGCTTAATGCGCTGACGAACCGTATTGCCGGAAGCACCTTCAATTTTTCCGTAGTCCATATTTTTAATTGGAACTCCGCGTTTTACCATTTTGGATAATAAAATGTCCAGCACGCTCTTAAGCTTATATTCATCCTCTGAAGCAACAACAAGGTCTTCCTTCTCAAGTGCAATGGAGCTCTTGCTGCCTTTAAAATCAAAGCGTGTTTCAATTTCCCGCTCCGCCTGCTTAATCGCATTGGCTAATTCTTGCATATCCACCTTGGATACAATATCAAATGCATTTTCTGATGCCAATTCAATCTCTCCTTTGTTACGGTAATCATTATTCCGTTTTCGTTTGATTCGTTCCCGTACCTGTATCTGTGTTAGCGCCAGATTCAGTTCCAGTTTCAGAATTTCCACCTGTTGCAGCGTTTTCGTCAATTAGAGGTTTAAGCAGCAGCTTCTTCGAGCCCGCTCTGTCCCCGTCAGGAACAATAACGCCATCAACCTTAATTTCCGTCAAATCTGCTCTACCAACATTGATATAAAGCGGACCCGTAAGTTCAAATGATTCTACACTGCCGTCCTCAGCATTTGCAGAATAAAGCTTCTCGCCTTGATTGCTGTCTGAACGTACCTCTAACCAGCTTCTGCCGCCGCTCACTTTAACTTCAACCTTATGAGCAACGCCAACAGGACCGATATCATATTGATCCGCTTTGCCTACTTTACTTCCGAAAGTAACCGTCGTTGGTGCTTGTGTTGGTGTTGGCGGAGCTGGATTGTTGGTTGGCGTGTTTTCGTTTCCACCCGCGGTTCCTCCCTCGTTCGTAGCTGGAGGTTTTGAAACTTCCGTGATATTGGTATTGTTGTCGGTTTGTTTGGCACCACCTGTGTCATTATTAATAACATACACCCAGATGACGACAACAATTAAAATAAGAAACGACCACATCATCACATTGAAGCCGATTTTCCCTAGTCTTTCTGAAGACTGGGACTGCACACGTCTTGGTGATCTTGATACAATTGGCTCAGATATTTGTTCTACCGGCGCTGCAGGCACCTCATGCTGATACAAACGAAGCACTTCGTCCGGATCAAGCCCAACAGCTTCTGAGTAATTTTTCACAAATGCTCGTACATAAAAAGGACCAGGCAAAACCGTGTGGTCTCCACTTTCAATCGCTTCCAAATACCGTTTTCTAATTTTTGTCGTTTCTTGAATATCGTCAAGCGTTAATCCACGTTGCTCTCTCGCCTTGCGAAGCAATTCTCCTAAGTCAGACATGAGACGGCCTCCTTCCGATTAGAAATCGTCTGTATAGTTAGTTGTAAAGGACTCATAAGAAATTTCTTCATCTGGGTTGTTCCGTAATTCAACAATAATATCAAAATGGCTGTAATCGTAATTGGATTCCTTAATAAATATGTCCGGATGCTCAATTACTTTAGTTGATGGCATAGCCATAATTTCCTGAAGCAAGCTGTAATGCTTTTCATTTGAACGAATCGTACTGACGATGCCATCAATGATAAAAATCGTATTCGGCTGCATTTCATCCTCTGACATCTGGCTTCTAACCGTCTGGCGCAATAAGGTGGAGGACACAAAGGACCATCGTTTGTTCGAGCATACGCTTCCTGCAATAATGGATTCCGTCTTCCCAACTCGCGGCATCCCTCTTACTCCTATAACCTGATTGCCGTCTCGTTTAAACACTTCACCCAAAAAATCGACCAAAATGCCCAGCTCATCGCGTGTAAAACGAAACGTCTTGCGATCATCAGAATCACGCTCAATGTAGCGTCCATGGCGCACTGCCAAAATATCTACAATTGTAGGCGTTCTCAGTTTGTTAACAGTAATATTATCTACTTTTTGCAGCATTTTGCCAAGCAATTCAATCTTCTCATCATCGTCAGTTTGAAGCAGCATGCCTCTTGTTCTATCTTCCACACCGTTAATTGTCATAATATTAACCTCAAGCATACCGAGCAATGAGGCGATATCTCCAAGTAATCCCGGGCGGTTTTTATGTATTTTGTATTCCATGTACCATTGTTTCGATTCCAATGCGTTCACCGTCCTAAACCTGTTCTTGTAGAAGTATGTAAAAGAAGATTACATACATCATGAAACATAATTCTACAAGTTTCGTCACAATCCTGCAACCCAAAAAGAAACATTGCAGAAAAGCCTCCTAGAGGAGGCTCTTCTGCTTCTGCTTTTGTTAAGGAAGATGACGATTTCGTACGATTGCTGCTAAGACTCCTGAACGAGCTTGACCATTAAGCATGCAAGTGTTTTGCGTTCTGCTTCATCGCCGGCGTCCCATAGCTGCTTCAATACGCGTTCTTCCTCATTTTTCGGATCGACCTTCTCGTCGAGAAAAGTACCGATTTCGTAAGCTAAGCTTGAAATCGTTTCTTCCGTCATGCCGATTTTTTTGGCTTGCGATACGCGCTCTGCCAAAAATTGCTTCCATGTTGCAAAATTAGAAAGTACGGTTGACATGTTTCTTCGCCTCCTAAGGGTATAGAAAAAAATCATCAACAGTCATATGATGCGTAAACACTGTTCTAATTATGCAACAAGCTTGTCCCAAGCAGCAGCAGCCACCGACTACGTATGCCATCCGCCATTCGGACTAATGACTTGGCCCGTAATATAGGAAGATTCCGGCAGTGCAAGAAAATAAACAAGTGAAGCAATTTCATCTGTTGAGCCAAAACGTCCAACCGGAATTTCCTGCTGAATAGCTGCCTTTTCCTCCGCATTGAACCCATCCATCATTTCTGTCTCAACTGCACCAGGCGCAACCGCATTGACAGTAACGCCTGTCGGCGCCAGCTCTTTTGCCAGCGCCTTAGTAAAGGCGTTCATGCCACCCTTCGTCGTGGAATAGAGAACCTCGCACGAAGCACCTGACATTCCCCAAATAGAAGAAACATTTATGATGCGGCCAAAGCGCTGTGCAATCATATTCGGCATAAATAGCTGCGAACAAAGGAACATTCCTTTTAGGTTGACCGCCATCACATCATCCCATTCTTCCTCTGTCACATCCATTAACATGCCATAATGTGAAATTCCGCCATTATTAACCAATATATCGGGAAGCATATTATGGCTCTCCAGCTTCTCCCGCATCCGCTCCAGCTGCTCCTTAGAGCGCAGATCAGCAGAAATGGTTAACACATTCGCGCCAAGAGCCATGCACATCCGTGCCGTTTCATTTGCTGTTTCATGAGATTGCAAGTAATGGATAACGATATTTACGCCTTCCGCAGCAAATCGTTTAGCAATAGCTGCTCCGATGCCGCGGCTTCCCCCCGTAATAAGAACCGTCATCTGTTGGAGCGTCTTCATTTTGAAGGCTGTTCCACAATGGATACTGCAAGCTGATCAAAATCAAAATGCTCGCGGAGCCGTTCATTCACTTGTTCAAGTGTACATTTCTCATAGAAATCGAGGACGTCGAACATGTCGCTGTCACGGAATCGATATCTTGTAAATTCACCGGCAATTGCTTCTGGGGAGTTAAGCATGCGCAAATATCCACCGATTTTTTTACGTTTGGATCTTTCAAACGCAGTAGGCTCAATACCGCTTACCAAAACGGCTTCAACCGCCGTTCGGATTTGCTTTATAAGCTCATCAGGATTTGGAGTATCTCCGCCGATAACGGAGAAAGCATAACCCGTGCTCGAATTATACTCGCTTCCAAATGAATCTGAGATCAGATCATTTTCATACAACTGCTGATAAAGCTTAGAGCTAGGTCCAATCAAAGCATCCAACATCAGCTTGGTCGTTACTTCTTGACGAAGAAGCGCTTCCCCTTCAAGACCTGTCTGCTTTTCTTTGAAGCCCAGCATGCATTTAGGCAATGATACAGGAAGCTCCGTTACCTTACGCGCAATTTTCACTGTTTCCGGCTCTTTCTCAAAATAACGTTCAATCGGTCCTTGTGGTTCAAATGACTTGCTATTTTGATTGTCGCGGACAAGCTGGAATACTACCTCCGCCTTCACTCCGCCAACAACAAACAACAACATGTTTGATGGGTGATAAAACGTTTCATAGCAGCGATATAGCGTTTCCTTATCTATTTGCCTGATGGACTCGACAGTGCCGGCGATATCAATATGAACAGGATGCTCATGATAAAGCGCATCAATCAATCCAAAATAGACTCTCCAATCCGGATTGTCGCGGTACATATTGATTTCTTGCTCAATGATCCCTTTTTCCTTCTCCACATTTGTATCCGTAAAATAAGGGTTCTGAACAAAATTGATAAGCGTCTCTAAATTCGCGTTAATTTGCTCCGTTGCCGAAAACAAGTATACGGTTCGGTCAAAGCTCGTAAAGGCATTAGCCGATGCACCTTGAGAGGCAAATACTGCGAAAATATCGCCTGTAGGCTCTTCGAACATTTTATGTTCCAAAAAATGTGCAATACCGTCCGGCACTTTTACAGGCGGCTGGCTGCCAACTGAAAAACGGTTGTCAACGGAACCGTATTTTGTAGAAAATGTCGCGTACGTTTTATGAAAGCCTTCCTTCGGAAGCACGATAACTTCAAGTCCATTATCAAGCACTTCACGATACAAGGTTTCCTGAACATTTGGATAATTTAGGGTCTGCACCTTTTATGCCTCCTTTCGATCGCGCAAAAAGTAAATCGTATCGAGCTGTACTTGCTCTGCAACCTTAACGATATCCTCAGCTGTTACCGCTTGAACCTGTTCAAGCAGCTGCTCTGCACTTCGATCTTTACCCGTTAACACGCCATTAAAATCATAAGCAATCATCTCATATGCTGAGTCTTGAAGCTCACGAAGGTGATTGGATATCATCGCCTTGGTTTGGTTCATCTCAAGTTCCGAGAGATTTCCTTGACGCATACTTTCAAGCTGCTCTTTAATAATCGCAACTGCTCGCTCGTAATTTGCAAACTCAATTCCGGATTGAATTGTGCATAACCCTTTATGTCCATCAAGACGGGATGCAGCGTAATAAGCCAAGCTCTCTTTCTCGCGGACATTCAAGAAAAGCTTCGAATGAGGGTATCCGCCTAAGATGCCGTTGTACATTAATGCAGCTGGATAAGCATCGTCAACATACCCGACTCCCGTACGAAGTCCTAAATTCAGCTTACCTTGACTCACTTCCATCCGTTCTGTAACCTGTTTTACTTCCTTAACAGGGTGGTGGATGTTAGGCGTTGAATAAGCAGATGGTGAACCATCCTTCAGCTTGAAGGCGCTCGACACAAGCTTCGTTACTTCCTCAAGCGTCGTATCTCCAACGACATACAAGTCAAGCGCTGCATTATCCAGCCACTGCAAATAGGAATCATAAAGTGACGATGAGGTAATGGATTCGATTTCAGCAAGCTTACCTAGTGGATGCAAACGATAAGGCTCATCCGCGCACATTTCTTCCAAGCAGCGCTCAGCAGCGTATCGAATTTTATCATTTACGATCGCCTCTAAACGTTTTCTGAGCGTCGTTTTTTCGGCATCTACATACTTCTGATGGAAACCATTCTGATCTATGAGCGGGTCTGTTATTACATCACCTAGAAATTGCAGCGATTCTGCAAGAAGTGGAGTATCGGATGAAACAAACTCATCATTTATGACATCCATTCGAAATTGAACGATCTGAGAGTCGCCTCTTTTATATACATCAAACCCAAAGCCTGCTCCATATAAATCATCAAGCTTCTCACGAAAAGTAATCGTTTCTGGTAATTTCGCCGTGCCTCTTCTCAGTACAAACGGAATAAGAGCAACCGGTGTTACTGTTGCTTCTTCAAGTGAAAGTCCCGCAAATAACGAAATGGCAAACGTTTTGAATCGTTTTGTAGGCAATACATGCAGACGAATGCGCTGCAGCTGCCCTCTTTCAAATGTGGACACTCGGTTTGCTCCTTTCAACGGCGCGTTATAGAGTAAATCTATTCCATTAAACAAATCACTATACCATTCTAACCTATAGGAAATGGAAGAAGCAACCACTGCTGCACTAGGCAGTAACGGCTGCTTCCTTTCGAGAATGGCTTATAGTTACATACAGAATATATGCTTGCCGATTGTTTTAATTTGTGTTCTTGTCCAGATCCATTTTGAGGTTGCTGTTTCTGGATTGAAATAATAAAGACAACCGCCAGACGGATCTTGGCCGTTTATGGCATCCATAACTGCCTCGCGCGCTTTCGCATTAGGCGTGAGCCAAATTTGACCGTCAGCAACCGCTGTAAAGGCACCAGGCTGGAAGATGACACCATAAATCGTGTTGGGGAAACTTTGAGACTTCATACGGTTAATGATAACCGCTGCAACCGCGATTTGGCCTTCATACGGCTCGCCTCTTGCTTCACCGTATACGGCATTAGCCATAATCTGTATGTCATTTTCCGACAAGCCTAATCGGTTGGAACCTCCAATGGGTGCCTTATTGCCGGAAGAACCAGCATTTTCTTTACCGCCAGAATTAGAACCGGAAGCAGGCGGGGCTGCTGCTGATGGCGTCCATTTTTTGGTTGCTTCCCAGAGCTTCAGCTTTGTTTTGGCACCGACAATACCGTCCGATTTAAGCCCAAACTTCCATTGAAACCAAGTGACCGCATTTTTTGTGCTCGATCCAAACTTCCCGTCTATATCACCTTTAAAATAACCGAGGTGCTTTAGCCGTCCTTGCAATTCTTTTACGTCTTGTCCAGTTGAGCCTACCGTTAAGGTGGCGTTGCTGAACGTTTCCTTTACTCCGTCATGCTTTCCGCTCAGTAACGAAAAGGAACCGAACAACAACAGCACGATAATCGAGGTCACCAAAATCAAACGATTTCTCATGATGGGATCTGCCTTTCTCTTGCAAGTTAGTTCGCTTAAGGTAGCGTTACCTAACTTTAGTATGAGAAGTTGATCCCACTTCTATGCACTTCGTTCCGTTTTCTGCAAACTTCGGTATTATGAGCTAGCTCTTCCAGCTTGAAATTGATCGAGTGTAATTAGCACTTCCCGCGGCTTACTGCCTTCATAAGGACCAACAATAGAGCGAGCCTCCATTTGGTCGATTAATCTTGCCGCTCTAGTATAGCCAATTCTCATCCGCCGCTGCAGCAAGGAAACCGATGCCTGCTTCGCTTCCAATATCACTTGTACCGCCTGATCATAAAGCTCATCGAGCATTTCGTTCCCATCCGTTGTTTCCTCTTCAACTTCCGGTACAAGATCCTCTTTATACTGCGCTTCGGCTTGACCGCGTGCGTAGTTTACTAATGATTCTACTTCCTGATCGGATAAAAAAGCCCCTTGCACCCTGATCGGCTTCGACATCCCAACCGGCAAGAAAAGCATATCACCGCGACCAAGCAGCTTTTCTGCTCCTACCATATCAAGAATGGTGCGAGAGTCTACCTGAGAAGATACACCGAAAGCAATACGGGAAGGAATGTTTGCTTTAATAACGCCCGTAATGACATCGACTGATGGCCGCTGCGTTGCAATGATAAGATGAATACCAGCTGCACGCGCCATTTGAGCAAGCCTTGCAATGGAGTCCTCTACATCGTTTGCAGCAACCATCATCAAGTCAGCAAGCTCGTCCACAATAACAACGATATAAGGAAGAACAGCTGCAGGATTATCGGCCATTAAATTGTTGTAGCCTTCGATATTACGAGTTGCGGATTTTGAGAAAAGCTCATAGCGGCTTTCCATCTCAACAACAATTTTCTTTAGAGCCAGAGAAGCACGCTTAGGATTCGTAACAACAGGAGCGAGCAAATGCGGAATTCCATTGTATACGTTCAGCTCAACCATTTTTGGGTCAATCATAAGAAATTTAACCTCGTCTGGCGCAGCCTTATACAAAATACTCGTAATAATGCCGTTAATACAAACGGATTTACCCGAACCTGTAGCACCTGCTACAAGCAAATGGGGCATTTTGGCTAAGTTGCCTACGATCGTCTGTCCCGATATATCTCGGCCGAACGCGATAGACAATTTGGACGCAGCATTTTGAAACGCAGTGGTTTCCATTACCTCCCGCATCGTTACGACGGAAACCTCCATATTTGGCACTTCTATCCCTATGGCTGATTTCCCCGGAATCGGTGCCTCCATCCGAATATCCTTAGCTGCTAGCGCAAGAGCGATATCATCCGTTAAACCAACAATTCGGCTAACCTTAACGCCTGTTGCCGGCTGAACTTCATAACGAGTTACTGCTGGCCCGCGAACAACATCCAGTACCTTGGCACGTACGCCAAAGCTTTCCAGCGTTGCCTCCAGCTTTCGGCGAGAGTCGTACATGTCGGATGCATCTGCATTTTTGCTCATTAAATTCGGTTTAGTAAGCAGTGTAAAAGGCGGCAGCAAGTAAGGCTTAGGTGCGTTCTCTTCGGCAATAGGACGTTTCGGAATCGGTTGCTCCGTATCTTCCTCATACATAAGCGCTTCTGAAGAATTAGCACCAGCCTCGATTATTTCAGGCTCCAATAAATCCGTATCATCATCCTCAGCCTCTTCCAGAGTATCGTTTAGCAGCTCTGAATTTGCCAATTCCTGGATAGGATTCGTTTGGTTCCATGCTTCATCACGATTAGGTACAAGCGGCTCATGGTCGATTATAAGACCATCACCAGCATTTTCCCATGGCGGCGTGCTGTCATGCTCATGAATATCTGGAGTCAATTCTGTATGTAAATCGGCGCCGGATTTCTCCCAAGGCGGTTCGATATCATTTTGCCAGGCTGGCTTCACGCTTGCAAGCGTGTCCGTTCCATTTGGCTCGAACACCCATTCATCCTGCGGATGAATGGATATATCAGACTCTTCCTCATCTTGATCCTGTCTCCAAGAGAAAAACAAGGATCTTCTCTTCTTCTTCTTGGGAGGAGCAGCAACATAACTTTCATGATCGTCATCAATCGTTTCATCATCATCATCGAAATCAGCCTGTCCAACATTGGCACTCGCTTGTGCTGCTGCGGCAGCACGCAGGGAAGCTCTCTTCTCCCATTTAGCTGCAAGCAGCTTGAACATGCGATTGCCACGGGTCGTAACCAATCTCCCTAACTCCACATACGACTTACCTGTCATAAGCATGATAGAGATCGCGAACATAACAAACATAATAAGCTTCGCGCCATAATACCCGAATAAAGAGAAAAATAATGAATATTGAATAGCGCCTACAAAACCACCGCTTATTTCTTTGTCTCTGATCGGCAAATCATTTTCGGCCGGTACACTTATTAAAGATAATTTCAAATCGCTGCTAAGCTGATTAAAAATCTTCGACCCTGTCAAATCAACCGTAGGGCTCAGCTTTTGATCAATTTCAGATATGGAGCTCATGAGTGTAAACGCCAGCACCATAATAAACAAACCTGTTCGCTTGTTCGTCCATCCTTTAGGCCAAGCGCGTTTGATCATGACCGCAAGTCCAATGACAATCCCAATTAGTGCTAATACAAAATAAAATTTGCCGAGCACAAGCCCAAACAGCTTGGATAACGAGCGCCCGACAGCCGCCTCACCAGAGAGGGCAATAATTGAAATTGTAATAAGCAAAATTCCATATACTTCATATTTTAAGTTTGTGCCAATTGATTTTTTTCGTCTCTTTTTCTTTGCCAAATCCGTCACCTCTGGTAAAAGATTATACCATAGGTGGGCAAATGTTCCTATGAGACATTTGCACGAACATTTGTTTGTTCATTATTTATAATTCACAATCGTGCCCGGCATTAAATTTGGATTGAGATAGTCATCGAGGCTGCAATCTAATAAACGAATAATTTTCCCCATTCCCGGTGCGATAGGAGTCACCTGCATCTTTACACCATTTGACCATACCTCTTGCGGTTGCTCTATTTCGTCATTAAAGCCCTCCAGCACAACCTCAAGAGGCATATTCGTATAAAGTGTCATTGGATATTCACCTCAATTCTGCCGAGCTTGGAAGCCTCAATTCTTCGGTTTAATTCCTTTAACGCCTCACCCAAGCCGCCAACGGCATCAATCAGACCATGCTTGACTGCATCTGACCCAATAACCGTAGTTCCTATATCCCGTGTAAGCTCCCCCGTCTTGAACATGAGCTCTTTAAATGTATGTTCCGTCACGTTCGAGTGCGAAGTTACAAATCGTACGACGCGCTCCTGCATTTTATCCAAATATTCAAAGGTTTGTGGTACACCGATTACTAAACCGTTTAGACGAATTGGATGTATCGTCATCGTTGCTGTCTCTGCAATAAACGACATATCGCCAGCTACGGCAATCGGAACACCTATGGAATGTCCTCCGCCAAGCACGAGCGTTACTGTTGGCTTGCTGAGTGATGAAATCATTTCAGCTATTGCCAGTCCTGCCTCGACATCGCCGCCTACAGTATTCAGAACGATAAACACACCTTCAATTTTATGATTTTGTTCAGCTGCTACGAGTTGTGGAATAAGATGCTCATATTTAGTCGTTTTATTTTGCGGAGGCAAAACGAGATGTCCCTCCACTTGCCCAATGATGGTCATACAAAAGATATTGGATTCCGTCAATGCAGGAGCCGCTGTCTGACCAAGCTGCTGAATCGTTTCGACAACAGCATTCGCCTTTTTTTTATCGTCTGGAATAGGTTGTTCAGGCTGCTCTGAAGTAAACTGCATGTTTGTGTGACCATTCATTTAAATATCCCCCTCTTATGTTGATGCTCGTCATAGTATGAGGTCTGGTCAAAAAATTATACAAAATACAGTCTAGATCTCTTGATTTGACAAACCAAGCAGAAACGGTTTCGGTTTTTACATAAAAAAAGAATCGCTTGTGTCCGCCGCGGCAATTGCGGAAAGGACAAGCGATTCTTTTCATTAATTATTTATATGTTAAACTTCCATAATGATTGGCAAAATCATTGGACGACGACGAGTCTGCTCGTACAAGAAACGACCAAGCGCATCCTTCACATTCGTTTTGAGCGATGCCCATTCATTTACTTTATCATTCATCAAACGTGTAAGCGTCGATGTTACGATGCGATTGGCTTCATCAAGAAGACCTTCGGATTCACGAACATAAACGAAACCGCGAGAAATAATATCTGGACCAGACAAGATCGCGCCATCTTGCTTGCTTAATGTAACAACAACGACCAAAATGCCATCTTGCGACAAAAGCTTGCGGTCACGCAATACAATGTTACCTACATCGCCTACGCCCAATCCATCAATCAATACGTTTCCTGCTTGTACTTTCGAGCCTTTGCGGCCGCTGCCGTTCTGGAACTCAACTGTATCACCGTTATCAATAACGAAAATGTTCTCGCGCTCAATTCCGATTGCTTCTCCAAGCTTCGCATGCTGACGAAGCATACGATATTCACCGTGGATAGGAATGAAGTATTTGGGCTTAATCAAGTTAAGCATAAGCTTAAGTTCTTCTTGGCTGCCGTGACCAGATACGTGAACGCCTGAAACGGAACCATTTCCGTAAATAACATTTGCGCCAAGGCGGAATAATTCATCAACAGTACGACCAACATATCTTTCATTGCCCGGGATTGGTGTTGCCGCAATAATGACGGTGTCGCCTGGTAAAATATCAACTTTGCGATGTGTCGAACGAGCCATGCGAGTAAGCGCCGACATCGGCTCGCCTTGACTGCCTGTACACAAAATAACAACACGATCAGCAGCTAATTTGTTTACTTCTTCCGGCTCAATAATCATTCCCTCTGGAATATTCAAGTAGCCAAGATCAGAAGCGATACCTACAACGTTAACCATACTGCGGCCAACAACCGCAATCTTACGTTTTGTTGCAATAGCAGCATTTATAATTTGTTGAATCCGATGTACGTTGGAAGCAAAAGTTGCTACGACAACGCGTTGTGACGATTTGCGGAAAATATCCTCTAGATTGTCGCCAACTTGTGCTTCAGATGGCGTGTATCCTGGACGTTCAGCATTTGTACTGTCTGACAATAGCGCCAAAACGCCGCGCTTGCCAATCTCAGCGATACGCTGCAAGTCAGCAAATTGCTCATTCACCGGCGTATGGTCAAATTTAAAGTCACCAGTATGAACAACAGTACCTTCAGGTGTATCCAAGCTGACACCTACGGAATCTGGAATACTGTGGTTCGTTCTGAAGAAGGATGCACGAATCGTGCCTAATTGAATTTCGCTATCAGCATTGATGAGAATACGTTTCGTTTCTCCGAGCAAGCCGGCTTCCTTCAATTTTCCTTCGATAAGTCCGAGTGTTAGTTTTGTTGCATATAATGGCACATTTAAGCTTTTTAGTACATAAGGCAAACCGCCAATATGATCCTCGTGACCATGTGTAATAATAATTCCGCGAACTTTGTCGCGATTTTCCGTTAGGTAAGAGATGTCAGGGATAACAATATCGATTCCGAGCATGTCCTCTTCAGGGAACTTAAGTCCTGAGTCAACTACAACGATATCATTGTTATATTGGATGACGTACATGTTTTTCCCGATCTCGCCAACTCCGCCTAGTGCAAAAATGAGCAATTTATCCTGGTTGTTCTTCTTAGACAAGTGTTTTCCTCCTTAAAATTTTGCGAAGCGAAATTCGCTTCGTAATCATTGGGTTAATTTTCGAAGCAAAATAGCTTTGTAAGCATTTTCTTAAATATTTCGAAGCGAACGGCTCCGTAAGCATCTAATTATTATTGCGAAGCTATAATGGCCTCGTAAGTATTGTCGTAATATGGAAAAGCAATATTTATTTTGTACGGATCCACAGGTAATTAATGCCGAACATTGTTTACCTATGCGTTGTTATCGTCAGATGCCGCTCTGACGTTAATTTCATTTCCAAATATTTGCCGCACCCAGTCACTTGAAATCATTATACATGAAGAAAAAGCTGGAATACAAGTGAAACACGATATTGCTATTATGCAATATGCTTCCCAAAAAAATAAAACCGATGCTGGATGCACCGGCTGCAATCAACGATTACGTGTATTTACACCAGTAAATTGCGTAAGAATGCGGCCTCAGCCTCGGTCACAGTAACAAGCGGAAGTCTAACTCCTCCAACTGGCAAACCTTTTAAGCCAAGTGCAAATTTCACGGCCACAGGATTAGGTACAGGATGAGGACAATTGAATAAACCTCTGAAAATTGGATGTAAAATACCATTTATTCGAGCAGCTTCCTGCACGTTTCCGTTCACATAGGCTTCGATTAATTGTTTCATTTGCGCGCCAACGACATGTCCCGCAACGCTAACGATTCCGTAAGCTCCAATAGCCAAAGCAGGAAGTGTAGCACTGTCGTCCCCGCTGTATACTTTAAATCCTGCAGGAGCACCACTAATAATTTGAGTTAATTGATCTGTTGAAGCACAATCTTTTGTCGCCACAACATTGTCGATTTGTGCTAAGCGAAGCGTCGTTTCGACAGAGATGTTGACTCCCGTACGACCTTCCACATTATACAAAAGAATAGGCAATTTTGTTGCTTCAGCAATAGCCTTAAAGTGCTGATAAAGTCCTTCTTGACTAGGACGGTTATAATATGGAGCAACAAGCAAAATGCCATCAACGCCTGCTGCTTCTGCGTCTTTTGTCAGATGGATGGAATGGGCTGTGTTGTTGCTGCCCGTACCAGCAATGATTTTGCAACGACCATTCGCATGCTTAACAGCAAATTGGAACAGTTCCAGTTTTTCTTCATCGGAGAGCGTCGGTGATTCGCCAGTCGTGCCTGAAACGACAAGACTATCGCTTTGCTGCTCCTCAATCAAATAATCAATTAATTTTGCTGTCGTTTCCCAATCAATATGACCGTCCGCATCAAATGGGGTTACCATTGCGGTAATTAGTCTTCCAAATTCCATCTGAATTCCTCCCAAAAAAGTTGCTCTATCGATGTAGCTCGAACTTCGCGTGCAGAGAACGAAGTGCCTCTACCATATCCGCTTCACGAACGAGCACCCATATCGTAGTATTAGAATCAGCCGATTGCATGATTGAAATGCCCTGCTCCGTCAGCGCTTCCACGATACGCGCCATAACGCCTGGCTCTCCATTCATACCACCGCCGATGACGGATACTTTAGCACAGCCTTTAATAGCTGAAGGTGCAAAACCGCATTCCTTCAGTACATCAACTGCACGTTTAGCATCATGATCAAATACGGTATAAACTGCACCGCTTGGCGTTACATTAATAAAATCAACACTAATATGATGTTTAGCCATAGATTGAAACACTTGCAGCTGCACATCATTTCGGCCTTCAATAGCCTTTACTGATATTTGAGTAATCCCTGCTGCATGGGCAATTCCTGTAACATGACGATCCTTAACCGCCAGCTCAGCCTTAAGCTCAGCTGAATCAGTTACTAATGTGCCTGTTTCACTTGAGAAAGTAGAACGAACACGGAGCGGTATACGAGCCTGCTGAGCAATCTCAACGGCACGAGGATGAATAACCTTAGCTCCTTGCCTTGCCATGTTGCATATTTCAGCATAGCTTACGACAGGAAGCGGTTTCGCCTCCTCGACTAATCTAGGGTCCGCCGTTAAAATCCCGTTAACATCCGTATAAATATCGACCATTTCAGCGCGCAGCGCAGCACCTAATGCTGTAGCTGAAGTATCGCTTCCGCCGCGGCCAAGTGTTGTCGTATCTCCTAATGCTGTGCTTCCTTGAAAACCTGTTACGATTACAACGGTTCCTTCACGTAAATGATGAAGCACCTTATCTGGCCGAATCTCTTTGATTCGGGCTTGCCCATACTGCTCGTCAGTAATCATGCCCGCCTGTCCTCCGGTTAGGACAACGGAAGGAATGCCGCTCGCAATGAGCAAGCTGCATAAAGCGGCTGCGGAAATAATTTCTCCGCAGCCTAGCAGCATATCTCGCTCACGCGCTGGCAGCCTGTCGCCATTATCACGTATAACCTGAAGCAAGGTATCCGTTGCGTAAGGATCGCCCTTACGCCCCATAGCAGATACGACTACGACTACAGCAAGGCCACTGCTGCGTTCTCTGGTAATATGACTAATTACGTGTTCTCTGGCATGATCGGTAGAAAGAGAGGTGCCCCCGAATTTTTGAATCAGGATGCGCATATTATAATCCTCCATGATCGATCCAGGGAAGAAGCAAGCTTTACTACCTTTTACTTAATACATTAACCTCTTGCGATATGTTCAGCGATTTGAACAGCATTCCATGCTGCTCCTTTGAGCAGGTTATCGGAGACGATCCACATATTAAGTCCGCGATCCGAACCAAGATCACGTCTCAAGCGACCAACAAATACATCCGGCTTACCGGCAGCATCAGTCGCAAGCGGGTATTGCTGATTAGCAGGATCATCAACGAGCGTAACGCCCGGTGCATCTGCAAGCAGCTGCTTAACCTCTTCCAAATCGTAGTCGTTTTTGAGCTCAACATATAAAGATTCCGAGTGACCGTAAACGACAGGAATTCGCACGCATGTAGCTGTAACCTGGATAGACTCGTCACCCATAATTTTTTTCGTTTCGCGAACCATTTTCATTTCCTCAAGCGTATAACCATTCTCTTGAAACTTATCAATTTGCGGAATCGCATTAAATGCAATTTGATGCTTAACCGGCAATGCGCCTACTGGAAGAATAGCTGGGTTTACCTCTTCACCCTGAAGTGAAGCTGCAGTTTGACGAAGCATCTCGTCAATAGCAAGATTTCCAGCACCAGAAACCGCTTGATAGGTGGAAACGATAATACGCGAAATACCAAAACGGTCTTGTAGCGGTTTAAGAGCTACTACCATTTGAATGGTCGAGCAGTTCGGATTAGCGATTATGCCCTTATGCTCGCTAACCTTCTCAATATTAACCTCAGGAACGACAAGCGGTGTGTTTTCGTCCATGCGATATGCATTTGTGTTATCAATACATACTGCACCATGTTTAACAGCATGTGGAGCCAATGCTTTAGTAACATCGCCTCCTGCACTAAACAAAGCGATGTCGATACCTTCGAAGCTTTCCGGTTTTGCTTCTTCAACCGTAAGCTCCTGATCTTTAAATGTAATTTTTGTGCCGGCTGAGCGAGCAGACGATAACAGCTTAAGCTCTCGGATTGGGAAGTTTCTGGATGCAAGTAATTTCAGTATTTGTTCTCCTACTGCGCCTGTTGCACCAACAACTGCAACGTTAAACAATTTCTGATACGACATCTGTTGTCGTCTCCCCTCTAACCGTGTGTCATGAATGACGTTCGACAAGCAGAGGCTGCAGCTGTTTGCCAGAGAGGGCAGCTTCGCATGCTTCCAAGACCAAATCCATTCTGGCAACAAGCGAATTAGGCTTCTGCACCGGGTTATCTTGGCCGAACGGTACAAAATAAATATGTTTAGCCACTAATAGCTTCGCTATGTTAGCGGCATTTAAACCAAGTCCATCATTTGTCGAAATAGCAAGAACCAGCGGACGGCCATTGCGCATTTGGGCTTTTGCAGCCATAAGTACTGCGCTGTCCGTAATCGCATTTGCAAGTCGGCTTGTTGTATTTCCTGTGCAAGGTGCTATGACAAGAACGTCCAGCAGCTTAGAAGGCCCAAGTGGCTCCGCCTGCACAATGGTCGAAATAAGTTCATTTCCGGTAATCGCTTTTAACTGTGTTTGCCAATCCTCGGACTTTCCAAATCTAGTGTCCGTTGTCATAAGTGTATTCGAAACGATCGGCACCACATTGGCCCCCGCATCGACGAACCGCTTAATTTCAGGCATAACTTCAGCAAACGTACAATGTGAGCCTGACAATGCATAACCCACCGTAATTCCAGACCAATTCATATCCCATTCCCCCGCTTAATCGTATCGTCCAAAATCAACTGAGATAAGCAATCCGCTATGATACGTCCAGCTGTTTTCGGTGCGACGATACCGGGTAGTCCGGGTGCGAGCATCGCTTTAATGCCACGCTTCTCAGCGAAGCGGAAATCTGTCCCGCCAGGCTTCGATGCGAGGTCAATAATGACGGCTCGCGAAGGTAAATTTGCGATAATTTGTGCTGTGACTATCATAGTCGGAATTGTATTAAAAAGCAAGTCAATATTGCTCACATGATGCAATAAACCACTGATGTAGAAAGGCTCAAAACCCATCTCTGCCGCTCTTGCGAACTGCTCTGAACGCCGTACACCGACCTTCACTTTGGACCCCAAACCTTGAAGTGTTCGTGCCATTGTAAAGCCTGTTCTACCGAAACCAAGCACCATAGAAGAAGACCCATGAATCGTAATATCCGTATTCTGAATGGCCATCATTAAGGCGCCTTCCGCTGTCGGAATTGAATTGTATATGGCAACATCATCACGGTCAAACAGCTCAACGAGCGACAGTGAATGCTGCTCGCATAGCTGACGCAAATAAGGCTTCGCCATCCCTGTATATACTGTGCAATGTTTTGGCAGCTTTGCAAAATGGCTGTCTGCCAGCTGCATTTGTCGGTCACTAAAAACACTCTGGATGATCCCTTGATCATCAGTGCCTACGGCAGGCAACAACAACGCATCGACGGATTCAAAAAGCTGTTCCTCAAACTCCGCTTGTACCGCTCCGTCGAGTGACGAATGCAAGCCGTCAAAACCCGAAACTGTGACAGCAGCATCAAGCTCAGTCAGCTTTCGAATTACCTCCAGCTGCCTTGCATCACCCCCAAGCAGCAGAACTTGAACGCCTGTTAGCATTAAGCTTCACTCCTTTCTTGCTAATAGCTCTAGATCATCTTATGCTTGCGCCCAGAGCGGGGTGAAAAAGAAAAAAAGATCGGGCATATGCCCGATCTTCTTCATACTCATTTATGAATTCATATCGCTTAAACGCCAGTATGTCCAAACCCACCGGCACCTCTTACGGTGTCAGGCAGCTCGTCAGCTTCTATAATCGTAACTGCCGGCACGAGTTGGAATACCATTTGAGCTATTCTTTCCCCGCGCGTGATTGTAAACGGCTGATCGCCTAAATTGACGAGCAGCACTTTCACTTCTCCACGGTAGTCCGCATCAATCGTACCTGGTGAATTCAAGCAAGTAATGCCATGCTTATACGCAAGGCCGCTGCGCGGTCTAATTTGCGCCTCCAGCTCCCCGGGCATTGCCATTGCAAAGCCGGTAGGAATAAGCTTACGCTCGCCTGGCTGCAATACTACAGGCTCTCCTACAGAAGCTTGCAGGTCAAAGCCAGCTGCCCATTCGGACATTTTTTTCGGTATGGCTATATCTTCATTTCCTTCTAATCGTTTAAACTGAACTTGATACAAATTGATCCCTCCTGAGCTCTGCTGCTGCTTTATCATTCGTTCCGACCATTGCAACGGAGAAAGGAGCAGCTAACATACGCTTCGTAACATCAACTACATCTGACATCTGCACCGAATCGATACGCTTCAACAGCTCATCAAGCGTGTAATGATGACCGAGCATCAACTCGTTTTTGCCCAATCGATTCATTCTGCTGCTCGTGCTCTCTAAGCTCAAAATCAAGCTGCCCTTCAATTGCTCCTTGCCGCGGTGCAGCTCATCCTCGCCTAATCCTTTTACAGATAGCTCGTTCATCTGCTCCATCGTTAAATCAAGCACTTCCTTCGTTTGCTTAGGCGCCGTTCCAGCATATAAAGTAAACAAGCCAGTATCCGCATAGGAAGTGTGATAGGAATAGACAGAATACGCGAGTCCGCGCTTCTCTCTTATTTCTTGGAACAGCCTCGAGCTCATTCCGCCCCCTATAGCATTGTTAAGAAGAATCATGGCATACAAATTTGAATCGGTAATCGAGCACCCTGGGAAAGAGACACATAAATGGTTTTGCTCTGTTTTCTTTTTGTAAAACAAATAATCGCCATGAAATGCCGGAGGCGTAATGATGGATGAGGCTGGCTTGCTATTCTTAAAGCTTCCAAAATATTGTTCCATTAACGCAAGCAAGCTCTGCTCTTCAACATTGCCTGCAACACTGATTACTACATTCTCAAGTGTATACGTATCGTTCATATATCCGCGAAGCGTATCAGAGGTCATGGCAGTCAAACGATCCTCAAGCCCCAATATCGAATAAGCAAGCGGGTGTTCACCGAATGCTGCGCGAGAGGCTTCGTCATGCACCTTATCATCCGGAGTATCCTCATACATAGAGATTTCCTCTAGAATAACATTTTTTTCTTTCGCCAATTCTTCCGGATCAAATTGGGAATTAAAAAACATATCCGAGAGAGCGTCTACGGCAAGCGGCAAATGCTCATCAAGCACCTTGGCAAAATAACACGTATATTCCTTCGAGGTAAACGCATTKACATTTCCGCCTATACCATCGAATAAATCCGCTATGTCCTTTGAAGTACGGCTTTCTGTGCCTTTGAACAGCATGTGTTCAATGAAATGGGAGATGCCGTTATTTTCTGGCGTCTCATTGCGTGAGCCCGTTTTGACCCATATGCCAAACGATACTGATCTTACTGTCGGTATGTATTCAACGACAACACGCAATCCATTGCTAAGTGTGTATTTGTTCATTAGTAGTCCTCCTCATGTTTTGTGCAGCAAAATGATCATTATTATACGTCTCATCATTTTGCCTTACAAAACTGACATCATATACATGTGACTCTAAACATGAATGTTTTTACTATAGCAGAATCAGTCCGCTCCCTCAACTTCAACGGGAATCCGCTTGGAGGAAAGCGTTTCACTAACCGTTCCTATTGCGTAGCCTTTTGATTTAGCTGTAGCAATTATGCCAGGCAGCGCATCTCGCGTTGTGGCTGTAGGATGCATTAATATTAGCGCTCCAGGCTCTAATTTCGCTGCAATTTTGCGCACAACGCCATCTGCCGGCGGTTTCTGCCAATCAACCGTATCAATGGTCCACAGCACCGTTTTTAACCCCTGCTCCTCGGCAATCTGGACAGTCGCTTGATTAAAGGAGCCCGATGGCGGAGCAAACCATTTGTTGTTTACGTTCAAGCTCGATTTCAATAAGGCTTCGGTTTTGGCTATTTGATTGTACTGCGCTTCCCTGCTAATCGCACTCATGTCAGGATGAGTATACGCATGATTAGACATTTCATGTCCTTCAGCTTGTATTTGCTTAGCAACATCAGCGTTTTTACTTAGCCAGCTGCCATCAAGGAAAAAGGTAGCTTTCACTTTTTCACGTTTAAGTGTTTTTAAAATGGAATCTATGTACTCATTGCCCCAAGCGACATTGATCATAAGCGATATCATCTTTTTGTTGGGATTGCCGCGAAAAATCGGATGTGGACCAAGATCATTTAGACTGATTTCGGGTTCAACCTCTTTATATACATAAGGAATGGTTTGAGAAGGCGGAGCAAGCAATGCAGCTTCGAGCGTTTTATCAACATCGACTTCCAAGCCGTTATACCCTGGAATAGCTCTCCAAACACGATCAATCCGCGCGTCTACTGGTGCAATATTCAGCTTATCTGCTTCTTCTGAAATTATGTTCAGCAGCCTCTGCTTCTCCGATTGCGTATAAGAATATTGTGCATAAACCATTTTATTATCATATTTTAAAGAAGAGAGAAATTTTGATATGTCGTCGTTCATACTGACGAATGCAAGCACTAGAAGCATACTTGCCACAATTGCAGTTGCTTTTCTAAGCATCATTATTCCCACTCCCATCTAAGTCCTCGCACGCTTTCTAAGCTTGACCTTATTTCGGCATGTTAATTCATATGTATGAAAAGTAGGACGAGAATATGCAGCGGCTGGGCAAGATGGTGACCGGATGTCGCTTAAAAAAACAAAAAGAGCCAGATCAAATCTGTCTCTTTTCTTCTTATTTATAGGACCGCCAAGCATTAAAAGCTTATTGCGGCGATGCTTCTGGCGTCATCAAAATTTTGGCAGACAAGTTAATACGGCCTTGTCCGTCAATTTCGGTTACTTTAACTTTGATTTGGTCGCCAATGTTAACGACATCCTCTGTTTTTGCAACACGTTCATTCGACAATTGAGAAATATGGACAAGTCCATCTTTGTTCGGCAGAATTTCAACAAATGCACCGAACTTCTCAACGCGCTTAACCGTACCCATATAAATTTCACCAACAACCACTTCTTTAACGATACCTTCGATAATCGATTTAGCTTTTTGGTTCATCTCTTCGTTTGAAGAAGCGATAAATACCATTCCGTCTTGCTCGATATCGATTTTCACGCCAGTTTCTTCAATGATTTTGTTGATGATTTTTCCGCCTGCGCCAATAACATCGCGGATTTTGTCCGGATTAATGCGAAGCGTCAAAATTTTCGGTGCATACTTCGATAAGTTTGGACGAGTAGTCGGCAAGCTTTCGAGCATTTTACCTAGGATGAAAATACGGCCTAGGCGAGCTTGTTCCAGCGATTGCTCCAAAATAGCGCGGTTGATGCCGGCAATCTTGATATCCATTTGAATAGCTGTAACGCCTTCAGCTGTACCTGCAACTTTAAAGTCCATATCGCCGAGATGATCTTCCATCCCTTGAATATCAGAAAGAATTGCAAAGTGATCGCCATCTTTAATTAGACCCATAGCAATACCAGCTACTGGCGCTTTGATTGGTACCCCTGCATCCATCATAGCAAGTGTGCTTGCGCAAATGCTTGCTTGTGAAGAAGAACCGTTAGATTCCAAAACTTCCGAAACAAGACGAATCGTGTAAGGGAATTCAGCTTCAGATGGAATAACTTTGGAAAGTGCACGTTCTCCGAGAGCACCATGCCCGATTTCACGACGGCCTGGCGGACGAAGCGGACGAGCTTCACCAACGCTGAACGGCGGGAAGTTATAGTGATGCATGAAACGTTTTGTTTCTTCAGGCGAAATGCCATCCAAAATTTGAACGTCGCCCATTGCGCCAAGCGTACAAATACTTAGTGCTTGTGTTTGTCCACGAGTAAACAGCCCTGTTCCATGTGTGCGAGGCAAAATTGCCACATCACAATCGATTGGACGAATTTCATCAAGCGAACGGCCATCTGGACGAACCTTATCATGAGAAATAAGACGACGTACTTCTTCCTTCACGATGTCATAAAGAACTTCTTTAACATCAGAGAGTAGTTCTGGCGTATCGATATATTGCTCTTCAAAGTGAGCAACTGCTGCGCTGTTAACTGCGTCAATTGCGTCTTGACGAGCATGCTTTTCTTCCACCTTAATCGCTTCAACCAAACCAGCAGAAGCATAAGCGCGAACATCAGCATTCACTTGCTCATTTACAGTATGTAGCTTAACTTCCATTTTCGGTTTGCCGGCTACAGCTTGCAGCTCTTCTATTTTTGCTACGATCTTTTTGATTTCGTCATGACCAAACATAATCGCTTCAAGCATTACTGCTTCAGAAACTTCGTTTGCTTCTGCTTCCACCATCATGATCGCATCTTTCGTTCCTGCGACAACTACAAAAATATCCGTTTCTACGCTTTGCTCCACCGTCGGATTAATAATGAATTCGCCATTAACACGTCCAACGTTTACTCCGCCAATTGGACCATCAAATGGAACATCAGAAATGGATAGTGCAGCAGATGTACCGATCATAGCCGCAATTTCTGGCGAACAATCTTGATCCACACTCATTACAATGTTCATGACTTGAACGTCATTCCGGAAACCTTCTGGGAATAACGGACGAATAGGCCTGTCCGTAAGTCGGCTGGATAAAATCGCCTTCTCGCTTGGACGGCCTTCACGTTTAATGAATCCACCTGGAATTTTACCAACAGCATACAAACGTTCTTCATAGTTAACAGTCAATGGGAAGAAATCCAGATCCTTCGGACCTGCTGACGCTGTTACCGTACACAATACGACAGTATCACCATACTGAACAGTGACTGCTGCATTCGCCTGCTTCGCAAGGCGGCCGGTTTCAATGGATAGCGGTCTTCCGCCTACCATCATCTCAATTCGTTGTACCATTTTATCCCTCCTAATTGTTATTCGATTAGTCTATTTCACTGCTAATTGGCAGTTTATTCCGAGTGTTTCCCTATTACAAAAAGCAACCCGAATCCGCTCATCCGTTATTCCCGGACGGCTGGACAACCAGGTTGCTTTTCTTTACGCATGTTTTAGCGGCGAAGGCCGAGTTTTTCGATCAATGCGCTGTAACGTCTAACATCATTGTTTTTAAGGTATGCAAGCAGCTTACGGCGCTGACCTACCATCTTGAGCAAACCACGACGGGAATGATGATCTTTCTTGTGCTCCCGCAAATGTTGAGTCAAGTTAACGATGTTTTCAGTCAGGATAGCCACTTGAACTTCCGGGGAACCCGTATCAGTTGCATGTGTCTTATGCGTCTCAATCAGTTCGTTTTTACGTACTTGTGTAATTGCCATCCTAATTCACCTCCTTCTTGATAATCGCCATTAGCCTCGAAGCCGTCGGTGAGATCGGACATCCAAGCTAAGGTTAAGTTTGTCCGTATGTCACACAAAATGTATGACTACTTACAACGTTTTATAGTATAACACATAAGGTAGACGAATGTCGAGGATCATAAATAAAGAATGCCCAACATCCGTTTTCACACGAATGGTTGATACGATTAGTTAGTTGTAACCATGAATCGCCTTCGCTTGCTCAGAATCAGATCCAATCTGCTCAACAAGCTCGGCAATGGAATTGAATTTTTTCTCCGAACGGATAAACGATAGCAATTGCAAACGCATATGCTCACCGTATATATCGCTGTTGAAGTCAAACAAATGAGCCTCCATTACAGGTTTCAGCTCATCTTTGTTAAAGGTTGGTTTTAAGCCATAGTTTAAAACACCAGGGTATGCGGTATCACCAATCCAAGCCATTACCGCATAAACGCCAAGCCTTGGCGCGATATATGGGGCATTAAATTGCAGGTTTGCTGTTGGGAACCCGATCGTACGACCTCTTTTGTCCCCATGAACAACGATCCCTTCAACTTCATATGGCCTGCCAAGCAATCGTTCTGCCAGTTCAAGATCACCTTGCTCAAGAGCTTCACGGATATAAGTACTGCTAACTTTTATCCCGTTCTCGATCAAAGGCTCAATGATATGAACAGAAATATCAGGCTCTGCCAGCTGCTTCAAAGTCTCTGCATTACCTGAGCCTTTGTGGCCGAAGTTGAAATCAAAGCCTACAACGACCTGCTTAGCACGAAGTGTGCGCAGAACCTCATTGACGAAGCGCTCAGGTGTTACTGAAGCAAACTCAAGATCAAACTTCATTATGAATACAAGATCTACGCCAAGCTCTGCAAATAACGCTGTCTTCGCATCAAAAGGCGTAAGGCAACGATAATATTGCTCACCTTGTCCGAGAACTTCCTTCGGATGAGGATCAAATGTCAAAACCGCTGATAGCATCTCGGATTCCTTCGCCGCATTTACAGCTTGGCGAATCACGTTCTGATGTCCACGATGAACCCCGTCAAAATGACCGATTGCTATGGAAAGCGGTTTGTCCAGCGACAACGTGGACAAACCGTTTAAAGGAAAACTTAATGGAATAATTTCCAACGCTGAAGCACCTGCATTTCCTATTAACTTTCTACAACGATAAGCTAAGCTGAAAACACTTTGATTGGCTTGAAAACATTTGCATTCAAATCAATCTGAAAAATACCTAGAAACGAGCTTTGATCATTATAAAGACGTATAAGTTGTCCATCTAAAGTCAATGCTGCATGTTCTACGGAATGGCTGAGACTAACTTTCTGTCCTTGCAGTGCAAGTTTCCCAAACGATTCTGGAATCGTCACACGATCCAAATGTGTAATGGCTTCATCGGCGGAAATGATATGTCCGCTTAATTCACCGGATTGCTGCAATTGCTCAATTTGCTCAAGCGTCAAACAGCTTTCCTTTGTAATACCGCCTGACATCGTTCGCGTCAAATGGGCCATCGTAGCAGGAACACCTAATGCTTTGCCGATGTCTACACATAACGTCCGAATGTATGTACCTTTTGAACAAACGACAGAAAACGAAATCTGAGGCTGATCAAGATCGAGCTGAGTATCAATGAGATCTATTTGATGAATCGTTACTTTTCTCGATTTCCGCTCAACGGTCTTTCCTTCTCTAGCTAACTCGTACAATCGCTTGCCATCAACTTTGACAGCGGAATACATGGGAGGTACTTGATCAATCTCGCCTAAAAACTGCGACAGCGCATGGCGAACATCTTCTTCTGTAACCGATATTGGCGTTTGCCGCTCAATAACTGTACCCGTTATGTCTTCTGTATCTGTTGCAATTCCAAGCTGCAATACGGCTTCATATGACTTAGGCCGCTCTTGCACATATTCGACTACTCTCGTTGCACGCCCAAGACATAGCGGCAATACACCCGTAACCATAGGATCAAGCGTTCCTGTATGACCAATTCGCTTCATCTTTAGCACTCGGCGCACTTTTGCAACCACATCATGAGAAGTCCAGCCTTCAGGCTTCCAAACTGCCAAAATGCCGTCCATCGCTTAAATCAACGCCTTTCTGACTGCTTCCACTAGCTCTTCAATCGAGGTCGTTAAAGAACCTTCAATCCGGCATCCTGCTGCACGCACATGACCGCCACCGCCGAATGCTTGCGCAATTGCGGCTACATTGGCTTTGCCTGCTGAACGCATGCTTGCTTTGACTGCACCGTCTTCCGTTTCTTTAAATAGAATGCCGACTTCAACTCCATCCACATTAAGCGCATAATTCACGATTCCTTCTAGATCTTCAGGAACAGCACCTGTATTGCGCAAATCATCTTTGCCAATATAGACCCAGCCGATCTCTAAGTTATCCGTAAATGTGAGGCGATTGAGTGCGAGCTGGAGAAGTTTGAGCTTAGCCATGGTCATTTTCTCAAGAAGATGATCAGCGAGCTCATTGCCGGACACGCCTAAAGCGAGCAAATGCGAGGCAATCTCCATAACACGCGGACTCGTGTTTGAATAACGAAACCCGCCTGTATCGGTCAACAAACCGGTGTAGATTGCTGTTGCGCAATTCACATCTAATGCGATTTCTGCCCTCTCGATTAAATCATACAATATTTCAACAGTAGCCGCAGCTTCTGCTCGTATAACATTTACGGTGCCAAATCCATTGTTTGTTGGATGATGATCGATATTAAGCAGCTTTGCATCTGGTGCAAAGCTGCTCGCTACCTCTCCAATACGTTTGAAATCCGCACAATCGACCGAAATAATGGCATCAAATGTTTGTTGAGTTACATCGCGCTTGTAATTGAGAATTGAATCAAATTGATGCAAGAAACGAAGTCTGGACGGCAGCTCGCTTTCATTTATCAGCACTGCCGTCTTCCCAAGTTTCTCAAGCATCCAGCCTACGACAACAGTAGAACTAATAGCGTCACCGTCAGGCTGTACATGTGATACGACCAAAAAATGATCGTAAGTTTTCATGAACGCCAGCGCTTCATCTAGCTGCATCGAATAGCTGCTTTGATTTATCATCGAGCTGAATTCCCATTGTTGATGTTTTCAAGCAATGCCTCGATGCGGCTGCCATATTCAATACTGCTGTCAAACTTGAACAGCAATACGGGTGTATGGCGAAGGCGCATGCGCTTGCCAAGCTCTGTGCGAATAAATCCAGTTCCGCTCGCTAATGCCTTAAGCGTCGCTTCCTTCTGCTCTTCGCTGCCAAGCACGCTTAAATACACTTTTGCTTGTGAGAGATCACTCGAAGTTTCAACACCTGTTACAGTAATGAATCCGATTCTAGGATCTTTCAACTCTGTTTGTATAATTTGGCTCAGCTCTTTTTTAATCTGTTCGCCGACCCGCCCTACTCGGATTTTTGCCATGCTTTACTCACCTCTCTACTGATTCCATGACAAACGCTTCGATAATATCGCCTTCACGAACATCATTGAAACGATCAAGCGTGATACCGCACTCATAACCTGCTGCAACTTCTTTAGCATCGTCTTTGAAACGTTTTAGGGATTCAATTTTGCCTGTGAAGACAACGATACCGCCACGAACCAAACGTGCTTCAGCGTTGCGAGAAATTTTACCGTCAGTAATCATACAACCTGCAATTGCGCCAACTTTAGTCACTTTAAATACGTTACGAACTTCAGCGTGGCCAATAACAACCTCTTTGTAGATTGGATCAAGCATGCCTTTCATTGCTTGTTCAATCTCATCGATTACGTTGTAGATAACGCGGTGCATACGAACGTCAACTTTTTCTTGTGCAATCGTTGCTTCTGCTTGTGGATCAGGACGAACGTTAAATCCGATTACGATAGCATTGGAAGCTGACGCCAAAATGATATCCGATTCTGTAATCGCGCCAACACCGCTGTGGATGATTTTTACGCGAACGCCTTCGATTTCAATTTTTGCGAGCGAGCCTTTAAGTGCTTCGGATGAACCTTGAACGTCGGATTTGATAATAACGTTCAGATCTTTAATTTCACCATCTTTGATATGGTTATACAGATCATCAAGCGTTACGCGTGTATTCGCACCCATATCCGATTGACGCTGTTTAATGGAACGACGTTCAGCAATATCACGAGCTTTGCGTTCATCTTCAAATACCATGAACGGATCTCCAGCTAATGGAACTTCTGTTAGACCAGTAATTTCTACTGGCGTAGAAGGACCTGCTTCTTTTAAGCGACGGCCTTTATCATTAACCATTGCTCTAATACGGCCGAAGCAGTTACCTGCAACAAAAGCATCTCCAATTTTCAAAGTACCGTGTTGAACGAGAATACGCGCAACAGGACCTTTACCTTTATCAAGCTCAGCTTCGATAACAGTAGCGCGAGCGCGTTTGTTCGGGTTAGCTTTGTAGTCATTCATCTCAGCAACGAGCAAAATCATTTCAAGAAGGCCTTCAAGACCAATTCTTTGTTTAGCGGAAACTTCGACGAAAATAGTGTCGCCGCCCCACTCTTCCGGAACGAGTTCATATTCAGTCATTTCTTGTTTGATTTTCTCTGTATTCGCTTCTGGCTTATCGATTTTGTTAACCGCTACGATAATAGGAACGCCAGCTGCTTTTGCATGGTTGATGGCTTCAACCGTTTGCGGCATGATGCCGTCATCAGCTGCTACTACGATGATCGTAATGTCCGTAACCTGCGCACCGCGTGCACGCATAAGCGTAAACGCTTCGTGACCAGGTGTATCGAGGAACGTAATTTTTTTATGGTTAATTTCGACTTGGTAAGCACCGATGTGCTGTGTAATTCCGCCGGCTTCTCCGCCTGTTACATTCGTTTTGCGAATGGCATCAAGCAAAGTTGTTTTACCGTGGTCAACGTGACCCATAATAGTAACAACCGGTGGACGTGTCACCAAATTTTCATCTTCGTCTGTTTCTTCTACAGTCTCAAAGGAATCTTCCTCAACCGGAATTTTCACTTCAACCTCTACCCCGTAGTCTGTTGCGATCAAATGAATCGCATCCATATCGATTTCTTGGTTGATCGTAGCCATTACGCCAAGGAAAATCAGTTTTTTAATAACTTCTGATGCATCCTTATGCAGCAATTTTGCCAATTCGCCAACAGTCATTGTACCGCGTACAATAATTTTCTTTGGCGTATTGTCAATTTTCTCGCGTGGCGGTTGTTGTTGGAACTTGCCGCCGCGACCTTTTTGACCACCACGGCCATTGTTGCCTCTGAAGCCGCCTGGTTTGCCGTCTTCAAATCTTTTTTGGCCTGGTCTTGCGTTTCTGTTGTCGTTACCGCGCGCTTGTCCTTGTGCTGGCTTAGAGTCGAAACGACTTTGGCCCGATGGTGCTGGACGGCTGCTTGCGTCTGAACGCGGAGCGCTTGGACGGATGCCTGTATTGCTTTGTCCGCCTTGTGAAGGTCGGCTTTGTCCAGATGATGCTGGACGGCTGCTTTGACCGCCTTGACCTTGTGATGGACGGCTTGAACCCGCGTTAGAACCCGCTGGGCGATTACCTTGTCCGCTTTGTCCTTGGCTTGGACGGCCCGAATTAGAACTGCCTTGTGAAGGACGGCTGCTGCTTGATTGTGATGCTGGACGACTTGATTGTTGTCCTGCTGGTCTTTGTTCTGATTGCTGTTGGGTTGTTTGTGGTTTCGTATTAATAGAATTCATAGGCCCCTGTCTGTCTTGATTCGTATTTTTATTTTCTTGTACTGGCTGCGGCTTCTTCTCCTGCTGTTGTGGCTGCTGCGATTGCGGCTTGTTGGCAGTAGGTTGAGCGGCAGAAACTGTTACATTTGTTGTCTCTTGCGCGCGCTTTGCAGCTGCATTTTGTTTAATATTGCGAAAAAAACCTTCAACCTTATTTACCATTTCGTTTTCCATCACACTCATATGGTTATTGACTGGCAAATCAAGTCTTTTTAGGATCGTTATGATTTCTTTGCTGCTCATATTAAGTGACTTGGCATACTCGTAAACGCGCAGCTTATCTTTATTGTCCTTGCTGTCTTGTTTATTGTCCAATATGATCCACCTCCGTATTATGGCTCAGATGACTCGCAATCATTTTTCCGAATTGCGCATCGGTTACCGCTATTACAACCCGTTCTGGCTTACCAATCGCCTTTCCTAGTTGCTCACGGTCGAATGCTTCGGCGAGTTGTATTCCGTAGGTGTTGCATTTGTCACGAAACTTTTTTTTCGTATTGTCTGAAGCATCTCCTGCAAGGATAACGAGATGCACTTGTTTATTTCTTACAGCTTTGAGGACAATTTCATCGCCTGTAATCAGCTTTCCGGCACGCATTGCCATGCCAAGCTGCGATAAGCTCTTATTCTGCTTCATCGCTTATCAGCTCCTTACCAGCAATAAACTGTTCCTCTACCGCTATAAAATCCTGCTCAAGTTGATCGTAAATGTGTTCACCAACATGCTGCTTCAGTGCTCGATCAAGCGCCTTGGATTTCTTCGCTAATTTAAAGCAACTGACTTTACCGCATAAATATGCACCGCGGCCAGCTTGTTTGCCTTTCAGGTCAATCTGCACCTCTTCGGCCGGTGTCCGCACAATCCGAATGAGTTCCTTCTTCGGCATCATGTCCTGACAAGCGACGCATTTGCGAAGCGGTACTTTTCTCGGTCTCATTGTACACCCCTCCTCTGCCAGCTGAATTGACGCGTATCTGTTGAAAAATTCAGATTAGTCGATGGAAACTGAATCCTGATGCATGACCGTAGTCATTGATTTCGGACGTCCATACTCCTGCTCTGCCTGCGTTTCGCTTTTGATATCGATTTTCCAGCCAGTCAGCTTGGCAGCAAGCCTTGCATTCTGACCTTTAATTCCGATCGCAAGCGATAGTTGGTAATCCGGCACGATTACTCTGGCCATCTTCTCTTGTTCGAATACGATAACCTCTAGCACCTTTGAAGGGCTAAGTGCATTCGCAACATATTCATCCACGCTTTCAGACCAACGAACGATATCGATTTTTTCACCTTTAAGCTCGTTTACGATCGTCTGAACGCGCAGTCCTTTTTGGCCAACACATGAACCAACTGGATCAACCTCGGAGTTACGGGAATGAACCGCAATCTTTGAACGGAAGCCAGCTTCACGAGCAACCGAACGAATTTCTACTACTCCGTCATAGATCTCAGGCACTTCAAGCTCGAACAAACGTTTTAAAAGGCCAGGATGCGTGCGGGATAAAATGATTTGAGGACCTTTAGTCGTGTTCTCAACTTTCGTAATATACGACTTCACGCGGTCACCATGCTTAAACTTATCAGTCGGCATAAGCTCAGTCAAAGGCAATACAGCCTCAACCTTGCCTAGATCCACAAATAAATTGCGAACATCCTGACGTTGAACGATACCGTTAACGATATCTTCCTCTTTATCGATAAAAGCATTATAAATCAATCCGCGCTCAGCCTCACGAATACGCTGAGTAACGACCTGCTTCGCTGTTTGAGCAGCGATACGTCCGAAATCACGCGGCGTAACTTCAATATCCGCAATATCGTCAAGCTGATAATGAGGATTGATTTCTCTTGAAGCCTCCACTGTAATTTCCAGACGCGGATCTAACACTTCATCAACAACAGTCTTGCGGGCGTATACTTTGATAACACCAGTATGACGGTTAATATCGACGCGTACATTTTGAGCGGTATTAAAATTTCTTTTGTAGCTGGAGATAAGAGCAGCCTCAATGGCTTCAAGGAGCACATCCTTGGTAATCCCTTTGTCTCTTTCTATTTCTTGTAGTGCTTCAATAAAATCCATACTCATTGGACTGGATTTCCCCCTTTCAATATAGAAACGAATATTTAGAACACGATTGCGAGTCTGGCGCCAGCCACCTTATCGTAAGGAATGGTATATTCCTTTTTGGCTGTACGAACGACTGCATTTTCTCCATCAAATGCAAGTAGCAGCCCCTCAAATTCTTTAGCGCCGCTAATCGGTTCATATGTCGTTATGTAAACGTGCTTACCGATTGCTTTACGTACTTCATCTTCATTCCGAAGCGGTCTTTCTGCTCCTGGGGAAGATACTTCCAAGAAATAAACATCTGTAATTGGATCGTTTTTGTCCAATTGCTCACTTATGAATTCGCTGATACGACCGCAGTCATCGATGTCGATGCCGCCTTCTTTATCTACGAAAATACGAAGGAAATAATTGCTTCCTTCTTTTACATACTCAATATCAACCAGTTCAAATCCATTGCTGCTGAGGTAAGGTAAAACCATTTCCTGGACAGCGGCTTTGATTTTGGATGTACTCAAATTCAGTTGACCTCCTGTTTATACGCACTATGCCATTTTGCCATTAACAAAACGTAAAGAGTGGGTTTCCCCACTCTTCTGCATCAAAGTCTTTATAATCATCATTGCCAGAAAAATTATAACATAACCGCACTATAGTGACAAGAAATCTTTTCTATTCAAGCCGCTTCTAGAACAGTGAAAGCTGATTAGATTCAGGTAATCCACGGAAGCAGCCCATGTTTCCAAGAACCTCAATAATCGTTTTTGTCGCCTTTGATTTCATTTGGAAATCCTCTATTGACAAGTACTCGCCATCGTCTCTTGAGGCTGCGATATTACGTGCGGCGTTATCGCCAATTCCTGCAATCGCAGCAAATGGCGGAATAAGGGAATCCCCATCTACAAGAAACTTCGTCGCGTCAGAACGATATAGATCGATCGGCTTAAAGGAGAAGCCGCGCGCTGTCATCTCAAGTGACATTTCCAGCTGCGACACCATGTTTTTCTCTTTAGGGAGCGCATTAAATCCTTTGGCTTCGATCTCGATCAGCTTACGCAAGATCGCATCATATCCTTGGCAAAGCAGCTCCAAATCAAAATCGTCCGCTCTTACTGTAAAGTAAGTAGCATAATACTCTATTGGATGATAAAGCTTGAAATAGGCGGTGCGAACAGCCGATATGACGTAGGCCGCGGCATGTGCTTTCGGGAACATATACTCGATCCGCAGGCAAGAATCAATGTACCACTGCGGCACCTTGCATCGCTTCATCTCTTCGATCCACTCTGGCGTCAAGCCTTTACCTTTACGTACACTTTCCGTAATTTTAAACGCGAGCCCAGCGTCCATTCCAGCTTTATAAATCAAGAACAACATGATGTCATCCCGGCAGCCAATTACCGTCTTGATGTTGCAAGTGCCGTTCTTGATTAGCTCTTGTGCGTTTCCAAGCCAAACTCCCGTGCCATGAGACAATCCGGAAATTTGCAGCAAATCGGCAAACGATGAAGGCTGCGTCTCTTGAAGCATTTGACGAACGAACTTCGTTCCCATTTCCGGTACTCCGTAAGTAGCTACCGATGAGCGAATTTGCTCGCCTGGCACGTTAAGTGCTTTGGTCGAGTTGAACATGCTCATGACTTTAGGATCGTTCATCGGAATTGACGTAGGATCAACGCCGGTCAAATCCTGCAGCATCCGCATCATTGTCGGGTCATCGTGCCCCAGAATATCAAGCTTAAGCAAGTTTTCATCAAATGCGTGATAGTCAAAATGAGTTGTCTTCCATTCCGCATTCACATCGTCTGCTGGAAATTGAACAGGCGTTATATCTTCAACATCGATATAATCGGGAACAACGACGATACCGCCTGGATGCTGTCCCGTGCTTCGTTTTACGCCGGTACAGCCGCTCGCAAGTCTCGCAAGCTCCGCTCCGCGCCATTTCTTGCTATGTTCTTCCTCATATTTCTTCGCGAAGCCATAAGCTGTTTTTTCTGCAACCGTACCAATCGTGCCTGCACGGAACACACACTTCTCGCTAAACAATACTTTCGTATAGTTATGGGCAATCGGTTGATAGTCCCCGGAAAAGTTCAAATCGATATCGGGAACTTTATCGCCTTTGAATCCTAGGAAGGTTTCGAACGGAATATCCTGTCCTTCACCTTTCATCGGCTTCTCGCATTTCGGGCATAATTTATCCGGTAAATCGAATCCACTCGGAATGCTTCCGTCCAAAAACCATTCGCTATGCTTGCAATCCGAGTTTTTGCACAAGTAATGGGCAGGCAGCGGATTAACCTCTGAAATACCCAGGAATGTAGCAACAACCGAGGAGCCAACCGATCCCCTTGATCCGACCAAATAACCATCTGCATTGGATTTCTTAACAAGCTTCTCCGAGATCAAGTAGTTGGCAGAGAACTTAAATTTGATAATAGGAATAAGTTCTTTCTCCAGCCTGTCGATAACGACCTGAGGAAGATCTTCCCCATACATCGACTTTGCTGTGTCATAACAGGTGTTGCGAATTTCCTCGTCGGCACCCTCAATAATTGGAGCAAATAGTCCCGTCGGGAACATATCATACGGCTCAAACCGATCAGCAAGCTCTACTGTATTCGTAATGACGACCTCACGTGCTCTAGCTTCACCTAAAAATGCAAATTCCTCCAGCATTTCTTCCGTTGTACGGAAATGAGCATCTGGTTTGCGTATACTCTTAAGCGGGCTAAAACCAGTGATCCCATGAATTGTTATGTCACGATACATTTTGTCGCGCGGATTCAAGTAATGAACGTTTCCTGTAGCAATAACCGGCTTGCCCAGCTCATCCCCGATTTGGCAAATCCGGCGATGCGCCTGCTCAATCTCCGCTCGGCTGCCTACTAGCCCCTTTTCAACTAAGTGCATGTAGAAATCTATCGGCTGGATTTCAAGGACATCATAGAAACGTGCAACCTCAAGCGCTTCTTCGTACGATTTATTTAGAACCGTTTCGAAAAATTCACCTTTCTCGCAACCAGAAATAACGAGCAAGCCTTCACGGTGTGCAACAAGCTTCGTTTTTGGAATTGTAGCTACTCGTTTGAAATGCTCTGTATGCGAGATAGAAATAAGCTTGAATAAATTTTTCTTCCCAACAGCATTAAGCGCATAAATATTGCTGTGGAAAGGCCGAGAATTAGATAAATCAATGCCCACATAGTCATTTAACTGATGTAGATTCGTAATATTTCGCTCAGCTGCATCTGCAATCAAGCCATACAACACGCCGCCAAGAGCAAGGGAATCGTCTACAGCGCGGTGATGGTTGTCGAGACTAACCTTATATTTATCTGCTAACGTATTCAAACGATGATTTTTAAGCGTTGGAAAAATAAATCGAGCAAGCTCCAGCGTATCGAGCACTGGATTTTTCACTTCCGGCATGCCGAAAGCTTTGCAGTTGGCTTGAATAAAGCCGATATCAAATCTTGCATTGTGGGCAACAAGAACATCATCACCAATGAATTCAATAAATTCTCTAAGCTTAGGCTCAATATCCGGCTGCCCTTTTACCATATCATCATTGATGTTAGTCAACTGCGTAATGTGGTAAGGAATTTTTTCATGCGGATCAATAAGGGTAGAGAAACGATCAATCTCTTTGCCATCACGCATTTTAACGCCGGCAAGCTCGATAATTTTGTTATTAATAACGGAAAGGCCCGTTGTCTCAATATCGAAAACAATATAAGTTGCTGTCGCAAGCGGCTCAGGCCTTGATTCCAGCACCATTGGCACTGCGTCGTTCACGATGTTCGCTTCAACACCAAAAAGCACTTTTATGCCGTGTTTTTTGGCCGACTTATTCGCATCCGGATAACATTGAACATTGCTATGGTCCGTTACTGCAATCGCCTTATGTCCCCATTTGGCAGCCGTCTTTATATAGACATCTACCGGAGTTACCGCATCCATTGCGCTCATGGTTGTATGGAGATGAAATTCGACGCGCTTTTCTTCCGCTTTATCCATACGCTCAGCAGGTGTTCTGACCTCATGCAAATCATTCGGCATCATCACAAGCTCCGGTTCTTGCATGAAGCGATCATATTCTATGCGGCCGCGAGCTTTGACCCATTTGCCATTGGCAAGCTGGTTCAATATTTTCACATCGTCCTTTGTCTTCGCAAACATCTTCATCGCGATAGAGTCGGAGAAGTCAGTCACGTTAAACGTAAACAATGTGCTTCCGTTACGAAGCTCTTTCACTTCGAGGCCGAATACCGCACCTTGTACTGTAATTTTTTTCTCTTCTTCGATGATATTCATCAATGGAACCGGCTCTTCCCGAATATCATAACCAACCGCCAGCTTGATTTCACTCTCATCGACGAGCTCAGACTCGGATTGCGCGCTCGCCATCAGCTCCTGCACATATTCCCGCTCTTCCTGCACCATCCGAAGGGAGAATTCATCCAAAATATCTTGCCTGGATTCGCTTACGATCATTTTCACTTTGCATGCGCGCTGGAAATTCTCATTAAAGAAACGAATAATTTCATCATCCAATCGTTTCTTCCGAGCGAGTTCCAATCCCGTATTGTCTAAGAGAGATAGCGTTAGCAAGTCTCCTTCAACCGTGATCGAAGATTTCTGCAGCCATCCATTTACGGAAGCGATCTCGCGCTGTGCCCATTCCATGAACAAACCCCAGTATTGCAGCACAATGGATTCAGTCTCTACAACAGGATCATAAATCAGCAAGAAACTGACTGCAGCGATAGACTCAAACTTCATTCGAGCCGCCTGGCAAAGCCCATTATAGGCCTGTAAAGGCACCATGGACGTTTTGCGGATGCAAAACGTCCATTCTTGATTGCTGTTGCTAACGATAACTTGATCTATATATCCATCTTGAAAATAGGTTTGTATAAGTTCTTGCGGCAGCTGAATATGCTGTAAAAGCATTTCAAAACTCTGCCGTTTTTTTGCGGTTTGGCTCATAAAATACCACTCCTTAAGATCCGAACCGAACTAGCTTCAGTCCTTAATAAGCTCTTGCGAATACAACGGTATGTTTGGATGGATCTCCACATACGAGACATGTTTTTTTGTGCGATTCCGGGGCGAATGGAATATTCCGGCTTGTCGCTCCAGTTTCTTCCTTGACCTGCTTCTCGCAAGCAGCAGAGCCGCACCAGCCAGCTTCTACGAAGCCGCGCTGTTCTTCCAAAAAGCTTTTCATTTCATCAAGCGTTTCAACTGAGCGAGAGTTGTCAATACGGAACTGCTTCGCACGATTAAACATTTCTTGATGCGTTTCTTCAAGCATGGCTTCTATTTCTGCTAGAAGATTAGCTTGCTGTACAATACGCTTCTCTCCAGTAACTCTGGAAACAAGCACAACTTGTCCATTTTCCATATCACGCGGTCCAAGTTCAAGGCGTAGTGGAACACCGCGCATCTCATATTCGTTGAACTTCCAGCCTGGGCTCACGTCAGCACGATCGTCCACGCGTACGCGAATACCGGCTTTCTTAAGCTCTGCATAAAGCTCATCCACACGGCCAACAACCTGCTCGCGCATTTTTGCAGGGCCAATTGGAATCATAACCACTTGTGTTGGAGCAACTTTAGGAGGCAGCACCAGACCACGATCATCGCCGTGAACCATAATAAGGGCGCCGATTAGTCTTGTGCTCACGCCCCAAGAAGTTGTATGAGCGAATTGCAATGTATTCTCACGATCAAGGAATTTAATATCAAAAGCAACTGCAAATTTCGTACCCAAATAATGCGATGTTCCGGCTTGAACAGCCTTCCCGTCCTTCATCATCGCTTCGATCGAATACGTATCAACCGCACCGGCGAACCGCTCAGAAGGCGTTTTTTCACCTTTGATTACAGGGATAGCAAGGAATTCTTCAACGAACTGCGTGTAAACATCAAGCATCTGCATCGTCTCTTGACGCGCTTCCTCTTCTGTCTCATGCGCAGTATGGCCTTCTTGCCACAAAAACTCACTCGTACGAAGGAATGGCATTGTGCGCTTCTCCCAGCGAACGACGTTTGCCCATTGGTTAATGAGCAGCGGAAGATCACGGTACGATTGAATCCATTTCGAATACATATGCCCAAACATCGTTTCCGATGTAGGACGAATAGCAAGGCGTTCTTCGAGCTTCTCGCCAGCTGCTTCAGTTACCCAAGGCAGCTCGGGATTAAAGCCTTCAACATGCTCTTTTTCTTTCTGGAAAAAGCTCTCTGGAATAAAGAGCGGGAAATACGCATTGCGATGTCCCGTCTCCTTAAAGCGGCGATCAAGATCACGCTGAATATTTTCCCAAAGCTCATATCCCTCAGGACGGAATACGATACAGCCTCTTACAGGCGAATAATCCATAAGCTCGGCTTTTTTAATAACATCAATATACCATCTGGAGAAATCCTCGCTTTGAGGCGTGATTTCTGTAACAAACTGTTTATCCTTAGACATAAGCGACTATTTACTCCCCTTTTACCAATCGTAAAATATCATTATAAGTTACTACGAGCATTAATAACATGATGAGCGCGAAACCGACAAAATGTACCATGCTCTCACGGTTCGGATCAATCGGCCGGCGTCTAATTGCTTCAATTCCGAGGAATATAAGGCGGCTTCCATCAAGGGCAGGAATCGGCAGCAAATTAAATATTCCTAAATACAAGCTTAGCAGTGCTGTCCATGATGTTAACTGAGCAATGCCTTGCTGAGCAATCTGGCTCGTTACTTCTGCTGTTCGTACAGGTCCGCCAAGATCATCAAGCTTGAACTCTCCGAAAATAAGCTTCTTGAAGCCTTCAAAAATGCTTACTGTCATGTTTTTCATGAGCTTGCCTGCGCCTGTGAACGTTTCAGAGAAAGTAGCCGGACGTGTTGGCAATGCTGCACTGATTCCAACCTTGCCTACACCCTCTTTGTTCGGTTCAGGTGTTATAACAACTTGCTGAGCTTTGCCGTCACGAATAATATCCATTTTAACAGGAACATTCGGTGATTTACCGATAATCGCGATCATTTTATCAAAATCAGCTCCGATTTTGATACCGTTGACTGCATCGATGACATCGCCCTTTTTCAAATCTACTTTATCAGCTGGCATGCCTTCTGATATTTCATTAACAAGCAGCTTATCAGGCGACTCAACAGGAACACCTGCTAGCTGAATGTAGGTAGCAAACAATACAAATGCGAGCACAAAGTTCATCAAAGGGCCAGCAAATATAGCAAGTGCACGCTGCGCTACTGTTTTGCTGCCAAATTGTCTGTCAAGCGGCGCGATTTGTGTTTCTTTGCCTTTTGCGATCATCAAAGCAGTAGGGTGTACCGAGAAAATCTCGTTTTCCCCTTCTACGTCAAGTGTAACAGATAGCTTGCGCTCAAGATCGATCGCAACGATTTCTCCGCGAATAACACCGCTGCGGTCATCAAGACGATCCAAATAAAGTCTAGTCACTTTATTGTCTTTCAGACGAACCGCGATCGTTTGACCGGGCTGAACATCAATGATTTCTGGATCTTCTCCCGCCATTCGAACGAAACCGCCAGCAGGTATTAATCGAAGCGTATATCTCGTTTCGCCACGTTTTACCGAAAAAAGCTTCGGCCCGAAGCCAATTGCGAATTCTCGCACCAATATGCCTGCGCGTTTTGCGAAATAGTAATGACCCCATTCATGGATCGTTACGATCACGAAAAAAACGAGTATGGTCAAGAAAACAACTTGAATCATGTGCATTAAGCTGAAGCCTCCTGTTCGTTACGGCCTGTACATAGATTATCATTATTCTCCCGTCCGATACAAGAGAACCGGAATTTAACCGACATTATACGGATTGGGCCAGCTGTCTTGCCCAAGCGTCCACTTCTGAGATCATCTGCAAATCATTGATATCAGCTGCTTCGTGCTTGCCAACGACCGTTTCCAATATCCGTTCAATGTCAAGAAACGTAATTTCACCCTTCAAAAACCGTGCCACCGCAACCTCGTTTGCAGCATTGTATACTGCAGGAGCTGATTGACCTAGCTTCCCACACTCGAATGCCAGCCTTAGACATGGATATCTTTCAAAATCCATCTCGCGAAAATGCAGCTTTCCGATTTGTGCCAGGTTCAGCCTGCTTGTCGGGGTTACATTCCGCTGCGGATATGACAACGCATATTGAATCGGTACTCGCATATCCGGCATTCCAAGCTGCGCGATTATGCTGTGATCGGTAAACTCCACATAAGAATGAATGATGCTCTCCGGATGAATAATGACACCTATTTGATCGTATGTAACATCGAACAGCCATCTTGCCTCAATAACTTCTAGCCCTTTATTAACCATAGTCGCTGAATCAATCGTAATTTTTGCGCCCATCGACCAATTGGGATGATTTAGCGCTTCAGCTACTGTTACACCCTCAAGCTGTTCTCTTGTGCGATCACGAAAGGAGCCGCCGGAGGCTGTTAATGTAATTTGATTGATAGATTTGCGATCTTCGCCGTTTAAGCATTGAAAAATCGCCGAATGTTCACTGTCTATCGGCAAAATCGATACTCCGCGCTGTTTCGCACGTTCCATTACGATATGACCTGCCGTTACGAGTGTCTCTTTGTTCGCCAAACCAATCATTTTCCCTGCATCAATCGCCGCCAATGTTGCCGGCAGCCCTCTGCTTCCCATAATTGCTGTCACAACGACATCAGCGTCCGTTCCAGCGGCTACTTCAACAAGTCCTTCTTCGCCATAGACAACCTTTGTTCCAGGCGGCATATGGGGACGAGCGGCTTCTGCGTCTGCTTTGGAAGCCAAGCTAACGAGCGAAGGTTTAAATTGTTTGGCTTGCTCTATAATCAAATCGACATTCGCACCAGCGGACAAGGCAACAACCTGATAACGATCAGGATCATGGGCAATAACGTCCAGCGTCTGTGTTCCGACTGAACCTGTCGAACCTAATATACTTATTTTTTTCACACAAAATCCTCCTGACTTATACAGGCAGCAGCCCGGTAAGCACTAACAGCGGAAACACGATTAGCCAGCTATCGCATCGGTCGAGCACTCCGCCATGTCCTGGCAGAAGCGTACCTGTATCCTTTATATCTCTCACACGTTTATAAGCAGATTGAATCAAATCCCCAAACTGTCCAGCTACAGCGGCAATTAAACCGATTAGCAAAGCCTTTGGCAAATCAATAAAATCGGGCATCGTGAGTGCGAATACTGCCGATACGATTAAGGATAACAATACGCCGCCTAAAGCGCCTTCGATCGTTTTGTTCGGGCTGATTGATGGCCATAGCTTCGTTTTCCCAATGGCTCGTCCAGTAAAATAAGCACCGATATCCGAAGCCCAAATACAGCCAAAGGACAAAAACGTCCACAATAGGCCATGCTCCTCAATTTGACGAGCTTCGCCCATTGCTGAAAAGCCGTAACCTACATATAAAGCGCCTAGCAACATAAGTGCGGCGCCATCAATTGTCGTTTTATTTTTGGTAATCACGGTTAGGGCAAGCAGCAAGAAGGCCAGTATCCAAACAATAGTCAGGAAAGATGGAATAACAATTCCCCAATCAGACCATGGAAGCACAAACAGTAGCACACCCGCATATCCGAGCAAAGTTGACGGATGCGACCATGCTACACCATTCATTCGCGCATATTCAGTAAAACCAATAATAGCTAGCAATACGAGGAGAGTTGTATATAACCATCCGCCTGCTATTGTTAAACCTATGAAGCCTGCACCTGCTACAATTCCAGTAATCAATCGTTGTCTCAATGAAAAGTCACACTCCGTCGCTTGAAGCTACAATCCACCATATCGACGCGCGCGGCGCTGATACTCCAAAATCGCTTCTTGAAAATGCGCTTCCGTAAATTCAGGCCAATACACATCCGTAAACCACAATTCACTATAAGCAAGCTGCCACATCATAAAATTACTTAATCGCAATTCACCGCTTGTACGAATGAGCAAATCTGGATCGGGCAATCCACTTGTAAGCAAACGATCGGCCATTACTTTATCATCGATATCATCGATTGCAAGATTTCCTTGCTGAACCTCAGATGCGATGCTTTTCACAGCTTCAAGCATTTCCTTACGGCTTCCATAGTTTAAGGCAAAGTTTAGAACTAGCCCTGTATTGTTAGCGGTCTTTATAATGGCTTCTTCAACTGCACTGATCGTAAATGAAGGCAAATCCTCTTTATGTCCCATCATGCGAACCTGCACGTTGTTGGCTATCAATTCTTCTAATTCAATTTCAAGAAATTGCTGCGGAAGCTTCATAAGAAAATCCACTTCAGCTTTAGGTCTCTTCCAGTTTTCCGTTGAAAACGCATATAACGTCAAATATTTGACGCCTAACCGATCCGCTGCAATGGTAATACGTTTGACCGCTTTCATGCCGGAATGATGACCAGCCATACGTGGCAATCCGCGATCTTTAGCCCAACGGCCGTTCCCATCCATTATAATTGCAACATGCTCAGGCACATTTTCTGAGGCCACAGAATCAGTCGGCTGTAAGGACGATTTGCCTAATTTGGCCCAAAGTCGCTCGATCATCTTACTTCCTCCCAACCGAAATCAAAACCAAACCCCACCTATCGGAGGGGCCCAGAGATTATTATACTTCCATAATTTCTTTTTCTTTGGCAACAAGCACTTTATCTACTTCAGCAATAAATTTATCAGTTGCCTTCTGAATATCCTCTTGGTGACCACGTGATTCATCTTCAGAAATTGTTGTTTTCTCAAGTTTTTTCACGCTGTCGTTAGCATCCCGACGAATATTGCGAATAGCTACCTTTGCTTCTTCACCAAGCTTTTTCGAAGTTTTCACAAGCTCTGCCCGGCGCTCTTCTGTAAGCGGTGGGATAGAAAGACGAATCGATGCACCGTCATTGGAAGGTGTCAGTCCAAGATCCGATTTCATAATCGCTTTCTCGATTGCCGACATCGACGATTTGTCCCATGGTTGAATGAACAACGTACGAGAGTCTGGCGTACTGATGTTAGCAAGTTGATTGACAGGCGTCATTGCGCCGTAGTATTCCACTTGAATACGGTCAAGCAAAGATGAATTAGCTTTACCAGCGCGCAAAGACGACAAATCACGTTTTAGCGCGGAAATCGCTTTATCCATACGTTCTTCTGCGTTTTTTTTCAGCTCTTGTGGCATTATTTCGCACTTCCTCTCACTATCGTTCCGATTTTCTCACCCAGCACGACGCGTTTAATATTCCCTTTCTCTGTAATCGCAAATACGATAAGAGGAATATTATTATCCATGCAAAGTGAAGCTGCGGTTGAATCCATTACGCCTAGATTACGGTTAAGCATGTCGAGGTATGTAAGCTCCTCAAATTTCTCAGCTGTGCTATCTTTAAATGGATCAGCAGAATATACGCCATCCACTTTGTTTTTCGCCATTAATATTACTTCTGCTTCGATCTCAGCTGCGCGAAGAGCTGCTGTTGTATCTGTTGAGAAAAATGGATTACCAGTTCCTGCAGCAAAGATTACGACGCGTCCTTTTTCCAAATGACGGATAGCACGACGTCTGATGTACGGTTCAGCGATTTGTTGCATCGCGATCGATGTTTGTACGCGAGTAGGTACATCGATTTGTTCCAGTGCATCTTGAAGTGCAAGTGAATTCATAAGAGTAGCCAGCATTCCCATGTAATCAGCTGTTGCACGGTCTATGCCTTTTGCAGAACCTGCAATTCCACGCCAAATGTTGCCGCCTCCGACAACGATGGCCACTTCTATGCCAAGTGCTACGACTTCCTTCACCTGATCAGCAATTGAAGATATGACCGTCGCTTCAATGCCATAACCTTCCTGACCAGACAATGATTCACCGCTTACTTTCAAAACGATACGTTTATACACAGGATGCTCCAACGTTAATACCTCCATCATGCACCTCAGTAAATGAGGTCCTTCAAATATGTTCTAATCATACAAGCAGGCGGGGCGGACGCCCCGCCCCGCCTGTGCGTTCGGATTAATGTTTAACTTGAGCCATAACTTCTTCAACGAAATTGTCAACTTTTTTCTCTAGGCCTTCACCAAGCTCATAACGAACGAAGCGACGGATGGAAATGTTTTCACCAATTTTGCTGATTTTTTCATTAAGCAATACGGAGATTGTTTTGTCTGGGTCTTTAATGAACGATTGCTCAAGAAGACAGAACTCTTCGTAGTATTTCGAGATACGGCCTTCAACCATTTTTTCAACGATTTTTTCAGGCTTGCCTTCGTTAAGTGCTTGAGCTTTCAAAATTTCGCGCTCTTTTTCAAGCTCTTCAGAAGAAACCTCGTCACGGCTAACGAATTTAGGGTTAGCTGCAGCGATTTGCATAGCTACGTCTCTTGCAAACTCACGGAATTGATCCGTTTTTGCAACGAAATCCGTTTCACAGTTTACTTCAACGATAACGCCGATACGGCCGCCTGCATGAATATACGATTCAACTACGCCTTCGGTTGCAATACGACCAGCTTTATTTGCTGCTGCCGCCAAACCTTTTTCACGAAGTACTGCAATTGCTTTTTCAACGTCATTGTTTGTTTCGTCCAAAGCTTTCTTGCAATCAAGCATTCCAGCTCCAGTTCTTTCACGAAGCTCTTTTACCGCGCTAGCACTAACTGCCATTGTAAGCCCTCCTATAGGTTTCACGAAGTCTATGTAGCTTCGAGAATCATTAATTGTTTTTTTAGTGATTTACATTCAAAAAAAGGGCAGTGAGAGGTTTATCACCATCTGACCACCCTTTGTTGACTAATTAAAGCCTTTAAATTAAGCCGTTGTTTGTTCGCCTTGGTTAGCTTCAACGATTGCATCAGCCATTTTCGAAGTCAACAACTTAACGGCACGAATTGCATCATCGTTACCTGGGATTACGTAGTCAATTTCGTCTGGATCACAGTTCGTATCAACGATACCAACGATTGGGATACCAAGTTTGCGAGCTTCTGCAACAGCGATACGCTCTTTGCGTGGGTCGATAATGAACAACGCGCTTGGCAAACCTTTCATTCCTTTAATACCGCCAAGGAATTTTTCCAAACGGTCTTTTTCTTTGTTAAGGATGATAACTTCTTTCTTAGGTAGAACCTCGAAAGTGCCGTCCTCAGCCCATTTTTCAAGTTGTTTCAAACGATCAATACGTTTTTGAATCGTTTGGAAGTTAGTCAAAGTACCGCCCAACCAACGTTGGTTGATGTAGAAGTTGCCGCAACGCTCTGCTTCTTCTTTAACGGAATCTTGAGCTTGTTTTTTCGTACCTACGAACAGCATAGTGCCGCCGTCTGCAGCGATCGATTTAACAAAGTTGTAAGCTTCGTCAACTTTTTTCACCGTTTTTTGCAAATCAATAATGTAAATCCCGTTTCTTTCTGTGAAGATATAACGATCCATCTTCGGGTTCCAACGACGAGTCTGATGACCGAAGTGTACCCCAGCTTCTAGTAGCTGTTTCATGGAAATAACCGCCATTTCTCCAACACCTCCTATAATGGTTTTTTTAGTGCTCCTCCGCTAGTCGCATCTTTCGCCAAAACTTCCGCCGGGCGGAAGCACCGTTTGACAAAATTGACCTGCGTGCGTTTTTAACACCGTGAATTAATATACCATAAATACACATCGCATGCAACAATCGTTTCAGAAAAGATAGGATAGCTATTTTTTGTTGGCAGTTAGAAGATTTACTTCTGAGGATGTTAAAGGCTCGCCGGTTACGATCCGAATGGCTTCTTCAACCGTTATCTCCTCATGAAACAAAAAATAACCGGCGCGAACCAGCTTCTTTGACTTTTTCATTTTTGATACAAAAGCGGTTTTATCTTTAATAATATTATTAGAAGCAAGCAGCTCTGCTGTAATCGTCAGACTAGAGCCTGCTTTAATTCTTATAACATGCTTGATCTCAGACTGTTCCTGAACAGGGACTGTCGTAGCCGTAGGCGCAGCTTTATCAGTCTTCGCCTCGCTTGTCTGCTCCTTAGCTTTGTCAGAATCAGTAGCAGGCTTAATCTCCTGTCCCCCTGTGTTGTCCTTATTAAGCTGAAGCGAGTCTTGATTTGCCTTTAACAAAGCATCAACTTCTAGTTGAGTGTAAAGCTTCTCATCTGACTCTTTTCCTAAGTCACTTAGCCTTTGCCTGCTTTGCTCGCCAGAGAGCATCAGCTGGAACAACAAAGCGCCAATGATGATACCTGCACCTAATCCCATAAGAAATACTCGACTTTTAAGCATGGACAGAATCCTCCTGCTTAGCGAGTTGTATAATAAGCTGTACCTCACCTTTGTTCATACCAAGCTTTTTGGATATCGCTTCAATCGATTTCCCTTGCTCATAAAGTGTAAACAGCTCTTTATATCTGTCCTGGATAGTGTTCATCCGCACTGTCTCTTCTATAATATGTTCAACAACAGGCGCATCTTTAACAAGTTGTTCATTCGAATTTAATGAGACCGCTGGCAATGGGGTTTCCACTGGACGCATGTAGGCCATGGACTCGGACATTTTCTTTTGCAACTGCTCTGTGAGCTGTTCGCATTTCCGCTCCAATTCTACAATACGCTGCTCCTTGCGATCCGCATCTAATTTCGATTCTTGCTGAGCAGTTCTAACGAGGAGCACGAGATCCTCATTATCCTTCTCCATGTTCTCCATAAACTGCTCCAGCGCGGTTTCCATGTTTTGCATCGATTGTGACGGTAGAGCTGTATCCTGCTTCTTACGAGGCATTACAAAGGCACCGACAATAACAACCGCTCCTAGTAATACGATATATTGCAAGTATGGCTGCATCGTTCATAGCCTGCCTTTCATAGGATGCCTTCATTTTATAACTTAATATCAAGCCTATGGCCTTTGTACGGATGTGTCGGAGCCGCCTCCTGTTCATCAACATCCGAGGATAACTGTGTACGCTTACGTTTTGCCTGCTGATAAGCGTTACCTTGCTGACCTTCTTGATCACTGCGAATATGAAGTCCGTTTGATTGCTCGATCGCTGTGTTTTTCCCTCTTAGAAGCTCTGTTTGTTTGGCGGACTGATTGGCCAACGTATTCTGATCAGCTATAGGTTTATGCATCGCTTGTCCATGCATGCCGCTGAATTCTTGCGTTCGTGGTACAGACATCTGCAAATCAATGGATTTGAACGTCATATCTGCTCACCCCTTTGCGCCATTCATCAATTTCAAGCGTTATTTGGTATAAGGAACTAAGACGATATCCCCTTCGGAATAACGGAAGGTCACCCGCTGTGCTGAATCCTTCACAAACTTTGTGTACCTGCCAATTACAATTTTTGTTCCGCCAAATACAATATTGCTGACATCGATCTTCGATCGATCTGTGTTCTCCAGCGTTTTCTCTATCTCAAGAATACGGCTTCTCGTCTCATCATTCTCAAGCACCGTCTGACGTTTTGTGGCGGTCAGCTTAACGCGCAATGCCAGCTTCTCAGGAGTTAATTTCCCTGTCACAGCTAATTGATCCAAAATAACAAGCGCTTTATCCGTTTTATCTAAATTATCCATGTTCTGCCTTAACCTCGTTCTTAGCTCGAGCAGCTCCGAACGATATTCAGGGTTTACGCCTACTTCAATGGTTGTGGCTGTGGACATCGAGTTGCCAATGGTTCGAGCGCTGACAAGGTCACCTGCTTGTACAAGTCCGCCTACGATCAATCCTTTTGCGCCTGAACACACAACATTTTTTCCGGCTTTTACATGCGAATGCATGATGCTTTGTGATACCAGCACCTCTTCGCCCGCGATAACATTGCCTTCTTGTATAAATGAGCTTCGCACGTTTCGTCCAGCTTTTACAAAACCTTTATTGCTTCCCAATATTCCGCCTGTAATTTCAACAGAGCCTTCTGATTCGATTTCTGCCCCTTCAACTCCGCCAATAACTCGGATATCGCCCGAAGCTTTAACCCTGAATCCGCTAAGAACATTGCCTCTGATGACTACTGTACCAACAAAATCAATATTGCCGACACTATAATCCACATCGCCGTTTACTTCGTAAACAGGAAACACATTAATTTTTTCTTTTTCAGTAAGCGAAATCAAGCCGTCAATTGCCGAATACATAGCCGTCTGCTCGTTGTTCAAAACGACATTTTTGCCTACTTTAAATCTAACGTGCTTGCCGAGCCTAGGAGCAATTTCTTCTCCCGTTACCGTCCTGCCAACAGGACCTGCTGTAGGCTCGAATCGCTCAGCAATCAATTGTCCACGCTTGACATTTTTCAGCTGAACAACTTCTTTAAAGTCAACCTTCCCATCCTCGAGCTCCGTTGGGGCGTTCACATTTTTATCCATATCATAAACTAGCTTCACATATCCGTCTTTACCAGGTGTAGGAGACTGCCCTTGCGCAACAAGTGTTTGTTCTTTGAAATATGCGAGAGGATTAGTGCCAATCTGACTCAGAACTTCTTTACGAAGGCCAAAAACGATCCCCTTGCTATGCAAGAATCGTTCTAGCTCATCGCCGTTACATTCGAATTCGTCCGAAATCCTGCTAAAGGTTAAAAATGCAGACAAATTATCGGCAGATGTCTGTATGCGTAGGTATGATTCTAATTGAAGATTTTCCACGTAGCTCCCCCCTTTTAATGTTGCATGAGTTGATCTTTATGCTTAGCCAAAGCTCCTCGCAGCCTCAAAATCGCTTTAGAATGGAGCTGGGATATTCTCGACGGTGATAGTGACATTACTTCAGCAATTTCACTTAATGATAATTCCTCATAATAGAAGAGAGAAACGACTGTTCGTTCCTTTTCCGTAAGTTTTTCAATCCCTTTAACCAATGATTCTTTCAAATAAAACTCATGAACCTTATGATCCGGGTTTTTCGCTTTATCGTCCACTAGCAAAGACATTCTAGTCTCCGATTCCTCTTCACGAATCGGGTCTTCCAATGAGCAAACCGTTGTAACCGCAATATCTTGAAGCATATTAATGAATTCTTTCTCCGTTACATCAAGATAGCGGCTAATTTCTGCATCTGTCACAGAACGCAAGTATTGCTGCTCTAAGTGCTGATATGCCTCTTCTACTCGTTTAGCCTTCTCTCGCACAGAACGCGGGACCCAGTCACCTTGTCTTAAGCCATCTATTATAGCGCCGCGAATGCGCCATGATGCATACGTTTCAAACTGCAAGCCGCGGCCGTAATCAAATTTTTCAATTGCGTCAATAAGACCCATTACGCCATTGCTTGCAAGATCATCTCTAATGACGTTTTTTGGGAGTCCAATGGCCATTCGATTCGTTACATAATCAACCAGCGGCAAATATTGTTCAATCAACGTCTTTTTCGCTTCCAAATCGCCTTGTTCTCTCCAGGCTTGCCACATCTGCAAGTTTGTCAAATGAGGGGTCTTCTGCTCAATCATCGACTCACTCTCCTGTCAGGTGACGAATGGCTTTAACCAATTCTTCAGGCTGTGTATTTTTTGTATTTAACAATTGCGGAGGATTTAACGGACGAAAATCGCTTGCATCATCTTTCTGAGTTTCGATTGGCTGCTTGCCGGCACCATCTTTAATCTGTGATTTCAACAATTGATTGATATCTTCTGACTCATCTGGTGTCTGTAAATCTAGCTGACTGCCTTTTCCTTCTTCATCTTCAATTTCCGAGCCTATTAGTGCTGGCGGTTGAAGGATGTATGCCAATATTGCCCGTACTCCATACGCAAGAACAAAAAAAGCGATGAAAGCATACATACTTCTAAGCAGCATAACAGTAATCGGATTGTTACCGATTGAGAAAGCTACCGTAAGCACGGTGCCGAAAATTCCAAATACGACATTCCATCGCCATGTTCCGAACATTTTAAATCTCCTTTGTTCCAAATTGCACACTTCTTATGGAAAGCATTCCGCTAGTACTGTCAAACTCTATCGTTCTACCAAAATTTCCGCCCGTATCTTGAGAGATAATCGGAATTTTGAATCTTCTAAGCATTTCTGTACAGGATTCAACATTGCGCGGGCCAATTCTTAGCGAATCACTGTGTCCAGACATAGCAAACATTTGAGCTCCACCAGCCATCTTAGCTTTCATGCGTTCAATGTATGCACCTGCTGCTATCATTCGATCAAGCAGCTCGGGTATGGCGGTATCTGCATATTTAGCTAGATTCATTTTGGTCTCACGAGCAATGTCTGAAGATGGCAGCATGACATGTGCCATACCGGCTATTTTTCGCGTTGGATCATACAAGGTAAGTCCAACACATGAACCTAAGCCGGTCGTTTTGAGTATCGCCCCATCCGTTGCAATATTTAAATCTGCCATGCCGACTTTGACCAAATTTTGTTGTATCATTCGCTAACGACTCCCAAAGCCCTAAAAATTTTCTCAAACGACTCTGGATCTGGAATGAGGAAAAAATGTCCTTCAAGCGACTGACAATCCTCCAAAAAGGTCGTTTCAATAAGTAGGGCCGAGTCCCCCATCTCTCCGTATTGCATTAAACCGTAGCTAAGCACGGCACCTGCCATATCTACTGCTATAGCGGGTACGGAGGGGGCCATTGCTAAATGAGTGAAATCAGCTAATGAAGATAAATAAGAGCCTGCTAAAATATTGCCAATCTCACAAAGAGCAGACAGCTCCATTTCTGAATATCCGTCCTGCTCTTCAATATTTAAGGAAAGCAGCTGACGCAACAATCGCCTTGCCGAATCTTCTTCAATGATAAAAAACATGTTGCCGGGAGCTTCTCCTTCCACTCGAAGAAAAACAGCAATGACGATTTTTTCCGAACCGCCAACACGCTCCGCCACTTCTTCAAATGGAAGCAAACTTACCTTCGGCACCGCCATATCAACTGGCTTATCTAACAAACGGGATAATGCAGTAGCAGCATTGCCTGCTCCAATATTGCCGACTTCTTTCAATACATCTAATTCAAATGCTTCAAAGCGGCTAAAAAGGTTCACAAGTTATACCTCAAGCTGCTCAAGTTGAATTATTTCATTCTTGTTGAGCACTTCGGACAAGTTCAGCATGATGAGAAGTCGACCTTCACCAAGCTTTGCAATGCCTCTTAAGTATTTAGCTTTAATGCCTCCAACAATTTCGGGCGGCAAATCAATCGTATCTGTATCAATGTCGATGACATCATTCGCCGAGTCTACGATGAATCCAACTTCGATGTCAGCCACTGAAACAACAATGATTCTTGAGTTTTCTGTAGTTGCCGTTTCCGTTAGATTGAATCTGCCTCTCAGGTCAATGACAGGAACGACCACACCCCGAAGGTTGATAACCCCTTTAATAAAAGTAGCTGTTTTCGGAACGCGTGTAATTGGAGACAATCTTTCAATCGTACGGACCTTGTCTACTTCAATTCCATACTCTTCGCTGCCTAGTGCAAACACGATAACCTTTAATTCTTCTCCCATCGTAAAAACCTCCCTATTTGATAAGTGCATTCGGATCGATAATCAATGCGACATAACCATCGCCAAGTATCGTTGCGCCGGAAATTGCTTTAATATTCGTTAAATATTTGCCCAGCGTTTTTAGCACGATTTCACTTTGACCAATAAATTCATCGACCATTACAGCTGCCCACTTCTCGCCTTTTCGAACGACTACAATTTCCGTTTCAAGCTCGTCATTCTCATTAAAATCAGGAGAGTCAAGCACTTTGCTTAGCGATACTAGAGGTATGATGGTATTTCTGAACTCTATCATTTTGTTGCCATGCACTTGAAGAATTTGTTCTTTGCGGATAATACCTGTCTCAACGATCGAAGATAATGGGATAGCATACTTCTCCGACCCCAGCTTGATCAGCATTGCGGAAATAATGGATAGCGTAAGCGGCAATTGAACAGAAAATTTCGTTCCTCTACCAAATGCAGAATCTATCGTTACGTTTCCACCTAGAGAAGTAATTTTTGAACGAACGACGTCTAGACCAACACCGCGTCCGGATATGTCCGAAATTTTATCTGCGGTACTGAAGCCTGCCGCAAAAATAAGCATATTAATTTCATCGGGCGTCAGCAGTTTTGCTTCGTCAGCCGTGACGACGCCATTTTTAATGGCTGTTTTTAGTACTCGTTCATGGTGTATGCCGCGGCCATCCTCTTCCACTTCAATGAAGACATGATTTCCGCTATGAAACGCGCGCAAGAAAATCGTACCGGTTTCTGGCTTGCCTGCCGCAATTCTCTCTTCCACCGTTTCAATTCCATGATCAACCGAGTTGCGCAATAGATGAACGAGCGGATCTCCAATTTCGTCGATTACTGTACGGTCAAGTTCCGTATCGGCACCAGTAATAACAAGATCGATTTTTTTGTCTAGCGATTTTGCTAAATCTCTAATCATACGAGGGAAACGATTGAATACCGAATCCACAGGTACCATGCGAAGCTTAAGTACAATACTTTGAAGATCTGAGCTCACGCGCGCCATATGTTCCACAGTTTCAGTCAAATCACTGCGTTTGATTTCACTAGATAGCTGTTCCAGCCTAACTCGGTCAATAAGCAATTCGCTAAACAAGTTCATGAGCGTATCGAGCCTCTCAATGTCTACACGAATCGTCTTCGACACATTAGCTGGTGTGCTGGCAGCAGGTGCCGATCGAGTTTGTCCTTTTGCTGCTTCAACAGATGTAACTGCTGTTTCGGTTTGCGGCGCAGCAATTTCAGCAACTTCGACAACCTCTACTGCCGCAGCTGCGTTAGATTGGCCGAGCACGGCTAAGGACTCTGCATCCAAAGAAGTGACAACAGCGGATTCAATTTCTGAAATATTAAGCAGCTGTGCTTGAAGATCTTCCTGCTGCAAGCGTGAAATCGTAAACACCGTAAAAGTGAAATTGAATTTTTCTTGTTCGATGTCTTGAACGGATGGATCTGATTTAATTACTTCACCATTGCGCTCTAGCAAATCAAATACCATATAAGCACGAACGGCTTTTAGCAAGCAATTATCGCGAATAGCTATTTGAATATGAAAAACGTTATGTCCTGTTTCTATCGATTGAAGCAAAATCGAAGATTGAAACTCATCAAGCAGCATCGCCCCTGATGCGCTTGATTCTGCAGCACTTGGTGCATTAGCCGCTACGGTTGGAGCCTGAGTCGCTTTGCTTGCGCTATAATCACTTTTCAAGATGATTTGCAGCGATTCAACGATCGAGGTAACGTCCGCTTTCCCAGTACCGCCGTCCACAATATCCTGAACCATTGCTTCAAGCGCATCTAACCCTTTAAATAAAGTGTCAAAAATAAAGCTGTCCATTTTTAACTTGCTGTTGCGAACGAGGTCAAGCACATTTTCCATTTCATGCGTCAGCGCTGCTAAATCTTCAAAACCCATCGTAGCTGACATTCCTTTGAGCGTATGCGCTGAACGGAATATATTTTGAACGATACTAAGCTCCTCAGGCTCGCTTTCCAGACGAAGCAAATTTTCATTCAAGGATTGCAGGTGATCATTAGATTCATCGATAAACATCGATAAATAGGCATTCATATCCATTTCCTAGCACCTCCTGTTAGTATGGTGAAGCCATTCTAGCCTATCTATTTCAGCACTGCTTGCTTCAGTTGCGATGCAATTTGCTGCAGTGGCAATACTTTACTCACACATCCAGCTTCAACAGCCGATCTCGGCATTCCATAAACGACACAGGTTTCTTCAGCTTCTGCTATGGTCGTTTCAATGCCACATTCGGATAACAGCTTCATTCCCTTCGCCCCATCACTGCCCATGCCTGTCATTATGACCGCATGACGCTTCAGTTCGCGATATTCAGCCAAGGATTCAAACAATACATCTACAGAAGGACGATGTCCGTTACGCTGCGGCTGTTCAGTGAGCGCAATCGAATAGCTGGAAGCATCTTTGACAAGCTCCATATGATAGCCGCCAGGTGCGATATAGGCAACGCCAGCAACTACTTTTTCTCCCTGTTCTGCTTCTACGACATGAATCTCGCTAAAGCTGTCTAGCCGCTGTGCCAATGACTTGGTGAACTTGGGAGGCATATGCTGAACAATAAGCACCGGTGCTGGGAAATCAGCTGGCAAAGAAGTGATTACCTCATGCAAAGCTCTAGGACCGCCTGTCGAAGTTCCAATGGCTACGATATGTTTAAAGGTAGAAGCTGTCTGGACTGTCTTTGCTTTTTTTGTTGAAGGTGGCTCAGAGAAATGAGATTTAGGTTCAGCCTGCGGTGCCTTTTCGACTGATTTGCGAGGTGCAATCTTAGATTTGGCATCGTTAGGCTTTGCTTCATCTTGCATATTGCTTGTAAGCTTATTATGTAAAGGGGGAACCGAGCGCTGTTGCCCTTGTTTATCTTCCGCTTTCTTGAACGGCAATTTGTTCCGATCTTTAGCAGGAGTAGACAATGCTTCAAACGGCAGCTCCTCATGGTGTAAAATGTTGTTCGAAACTACTTCTTTTTTCGCTTTTGGCAAGCTGCTATCATCTGCTTTTGTTTCTTGTTTCTCGCTAATCGTAATCACTGGCTGATAACGCTTCGTTAATACTGCGATACGCAATTTCTCAAGCAGAACCTCTCCAACTTGGCGAATATCATTTGAGATCGTTGCTGAAGGTTTTCTAATGAAGTCGAATGCACCAAATTGCAGTGCTTTAATCGTTTCTCTTGTATTGTCTTCGCTTATACCTGAGAGCATTATTACAGGAGTTGGATGATCCTTCATAATAATCTGTAATGCGTCAATTCCGTTCATTAACGGCATTTCAAGATCTAAGGTAACGACATCCGGTTTCCATTCACGTACCGCTTCTATTGCTTCATGACCGTTTTTAGCTGTAGCTACGATCTTAAACTGTGAATCTTGAATGATTAGATCACTAATGATCTTTCGCATAAATGCGGAATCATCTACAACTAGTACGCGATAAGGAACCATTCCATTTCCTCCTCACTTCCAAAGGATTATCTTGAGAGTCTGAACATTTTATGCAGAAATCCTTTGACACCGCCGTTAATTGCAGTATTCTGTGGTATTTCAAGAAATTGCTTTGCGATCCGGTCAATAGCAACGGATGCTTCGCTTCCAGGATAGGCTACAGTAAAGGGCACTTGACGTTTCACAGCTTTTGACACATTTGGGTCATCCGGTAAAATACCAAGATGAGGTAAATCGGATTGAAGAAACCTGTGTGCAACCATGCTAATTTTATCAGCGGTTTGTTTTCCTTCACGGAAATCAGCGGCTCGATTGACAATTAACTTGAAGTGAACATCCACCTCCATCGCTTTAACCATCTTAATTAATGCGTATGCATCTGTAATTGAAGTAGGTTCGGGCGTTGTCACAACGATTGTTTCTTGCGCTGCAGTTATAAATTTAACCGTTTCCTTCGATAGGCCTGCACCAGTATCAAACAAGATCACATCATACCTGCCATGCAGCTTGCTAATCTCATCAGCGAAACGGTCAAGCTGCTCTGTAGACAAATCCATCAAATCTCTAAAACCAGATCCACCTGCAATAAAGTTCAGCCCTTCCGGACCTTCCTGCACGATTTCCCAAATTGTTTTCTCCTGCTTAAGCAGATGATACAAATTGTACGTGGACGAAACGCCCATAAGCACATCAATGTTGGCCATTCCAATATCTGCATCAAAAACGAGCACTTTTTTACCTAATCGTTGGAGCGCTAATGCAAAATTCAAGCTGAAATTCGACTTTCCAACTCCGCCCTTACCGCTCGTTACCGTCACTACACGAGTCGTGCGGCCTTCATCTTGAAGCTCCTGCTGCTTGACTAAATTACGTAATGCTTCAGCTTGATCCATCATAAACTATTGCTCCCGAGCAGCTGCTTAACGTATGAATCCACTTGAAACTTCTCGATATCGTCTGGAACGGTCTGACCACTCGCCATATAGGTAGGAAGCAATTCAAAATTCATAATTAGATTAAAAATTGCTCCGTAAACCGATGTTTCATCAAGCTTTGTAAACAACACTTTTCGAACGCCGTATTTGCAAAAATGATTGGCTACTGCTGACATATCCTTCGTCTTGCCAGTCATGCTAAGCACAAGCACCGTTTCGTTAGCCTCGGTCGTTTGAAGCAAGCTGTTGACCTCTGATACATGAAGCTCACTGCGGAAGTTTCTTCCAGCGGTATCCATATATATGAGTTCTCGTTCTTCAAGCTGCTTGAAAGCACGGGGCAAATCCATCTGCGAAAAAACGACCTCTAGCGGCACGTTCAAGATGTTGGCATAAGTTCGGAGTTGATCCACGGCTGCAATTCGGTAGGTGTCTGAAGTAATGAACCCCACTTTCCTGCCCTGCTTGATTGTTTGTTCAGCTGCAAGCTTCGCAATAGTCGTCGTCTTGCCAACTCCGGTTGGACCAACAAAATGAACCACTCTTACATGACTGCTAATACTGCTGCCACTATAGGGTTGCAGCCACTCTTGCAGCAGCTCTGCCGCATGCTCCCAAATTTGTTCCTTTGAAAAAACGATTTTTTCTTCGGATTCTTTGTCAGAAATAGCTTGTATCAAACGCTCGATCCACTGCAATTCCATTTCTTGTTCTATCAAGTGTTCTCTCAGTGCAATCAAGTGCTCTGATATAGAAATTAGATTGTTTTGCTGTTTCGAGAGTTTTAACATGTATTCTCTTAAATCTCGAATCTCATCGATGATGAATTGTTCTCGTTCTATTTTGTCCTTCTGAAGCTCTGCAATCGGTACTGAAGAAACTGCTTGAACGCTTGGCGGCTCCATTACAGCCGTTGCTGTTCGCTGCGCCGTTTGCAAAATTTGCTCAACGACCGCATCCACTTGAGGATCCGGGTTTCGCTGAGGTTTTGCTTGGGGACTCGATTGATTCGCTTGATTCGATTCGATAGCGGCGATAACCTCCATCTTTTTCTTACGAAACATCCCCATAAAGCCGCCTACTTTAATTTCCTTCGTATTCAATATAACTGCATCTTTCCCAAGCTCGCTTCGAATCAGAGAGACCGCTTCTGGCAATGCACTGACGACATATCGTTTTACTCTCATAGATTCACCACCCCAACACTCTGAACTTCAATATTTGGTTCAAGCTCACTGTAAGAAAGAACAGGTACATCCTGCATCGTTCTCTCCACAATTTGTCTCAAATACATCCGAATGGTAGGTGATGCGAGTACAACAGGCTGTTGGCCAGCTTGAATCTGACGATTTACATGCTCATTGAGCTTCTGGTAAATCTGTTGAGTGGAAACGGGATCTAGTGCAATATAGCTGCCTTGATCCGATTGCTGCACAGATTCAGCAATTTTTTTCTCAAGCTGCGGTCCTACTGTTATCACTCGTAACGTATCGCTACCAGATGAAAACTGCTGTGTAATTTGTCTTGATAGCGACTGACGTACATACTCTGTCAATATATCAGGGTCTTTCGTATAGTTTCCATGATCCGCTAATGCTTCAAAGATGGTAACTAGATCTCGTATAGACACCTTTTCTCTTAGAAGCTTCGACAACACTTTTTGTACGTCGCCAATGGTAAGAATAGACGGTATAAGTTCATCAATAAGCGCAGGATAGGACTCTTTTACATTTTCTACGAGCTGCTTCGTTTCTTGACGTCCAATCAGCTCATGTGCATGTCGTTTAATAATCTCAGTTAAATGCGTAGCAACGACTGAAGGCGGGTCAACGACTGTATAGCCGGAAAGTTCGGCACGTTCCTTCATTTGCTCATCAATCCAAATTGCAGGCAATCCGAAGGCTGGCTCTGTTGTTTCAATACCAACGACCGAATCGTCCTCAAATCCAGGGCTCATGGCCAAATAATGATTAAGCAGCAAATCGCCGCGAGCGACGGTGTTGCCTTTAATTTTGATGACATACTCATTTGGCTTCAGTTGAATGTTATCCCTGATCCGGATGACTGGTACAACGAGCCCAAGCTCCAGCGCACATTGCCTGCGTATCATGATGATTCGATCAAGCAAATCTCCTCCCTGCTGCGTATCCGCAAGGGGGATAAGACCATAACCAAACTCAAATTCAATCGGATCGACCTGCAAGAGGCTAATTACACTCTCTGGACTGCGAACCTCTTCAATTTGCTGTTCTTCGACAAGCATTTCCTCTTGCTCTTGTTGCTTATGTATAGCTTTCTGCATATACCAGCCGCCAAAGGCCAGCATAATAGCGAATGGCCAAGTTCTTAATGGACCGATTGGTGTAAGGCCTAGCAAAGCGATTGTTCCAGCTGCAATAAATAGCAGCTTCGGGTATTTGAATAGCTGAGCGGTTACATCCTCTGCCAAGTTCCCTTCTGATGCCGCTCTAGTTACGATAAGACCAGCAGCTGTGGAAATAAGCAATGCAGGTATTTGACTGACGAGACCATCACCAATCGTAAGGATCGAGAACGTCGAAAGCGACTCGCCAAAGCTCAAGCCATGAATCGCCATACCAATGATAAATCCGCCAACTAAGTTGATGACTAGAATGATAATGGAAGCAATTGCATCACCCTTTACAAACTTGCTGGCACCATCCATTGCCCCGTAAAAGTCCGCTTCACGTTCGATTTTGGAACGACGTGCTTTCGCTTGATGTTCATTAATCAAACCAGCATTCAAATCTGCATCAATACTCATTTGTTTACCCGGCATCGCGTCGAGCGTGAATCGTGCTGCAACTTCCGCTACCCGTTCAGAACCTTTCGTAATAACGATGAACTGCACGACTACGAGAATGAGGAAGACGATAAATCCAATTGCAATTTCTCCACCGCCAACCCAGCTGCCAAACGTAGCTACGACTTCACCTGCTTCCGCATGTGACAAAATATTTCTAGTAGTAGAAACGTTCAGCGCAAGTCGGAATAAGGTAGTGATTAGTAGAATTGCCGGAAATATAGAGAAATCAAGAGCTTCCTTTGTATTCATTGCAATAAGTAATATCATCAATGCTATCGAAATGTTTAAAATGATGAGTATATCGAGTAGTAGGACTGGGATCGGGATTATCATCATGAGTACAATTCCAATTACGCCAAATAGTATTACAAAGTCCTTTGCTTTCATGACGCCTCCACCTCCCGTAGTGTTATGATTTCAATCGGCCTTTCATCTTATATACATATGCGAGCACCTCAGCCACAGCTTGGAACAGATCTGGAGGTATGACATCCCCTATCTCCGCTCGTTCATAAAGCGCTCTGGCAAGCGGTTTATTTTCCATTGTCACAACACCGTTTTCTTTCGCTATTTCTCTAATGCGAAGCGCTACATGATCCATGCCTTTGGCGATGATTCTTGGCGCTTCCATTTTGGTTGCATCATATTTCAATGCAATAGCGAAGTGTGTAGGGTTGGTAATGATGACATCCGCTTTAGGAACCTCTTGCATCATACGCTGCATGGCCATTTTGCGTTGACGCTCACGAATGCGGCTCTTAATGATCGGGTCACCTTCAGATTTTTTGTATTCATCCTTAATATCCTGCTTAGACATTCTCAAACTTTTGTTATGCTCATAACGCTGATAGAAAAAATCTGCTAATGCGAGTACGGCGAGCACCACACCAATTTCTATACCTAGTTTTATCGTTAAACCAGCGGTAAAACTAAATATTTGTTGGATTGGCAAGCTAGCAAGCACTAATATACGGTTCCATTCTTTGGATATGGTCATATATACGAGCACTGCTACAATAAGCAGTTTTAAAACACTTTTCAAAAATTCGACTACTGTTTTAGCTGAAAAAATTTGCTTAAAGCCGTTGATCGGGTTCAATTTGCTTAATTTCATTTTTAGAGGATCACCAGTTAGCAAAAAACCGTACTGTACAACGTTGCCGAGGACACCGACAAGAACGGTTACCGCAAAGATTGGCAGTAAGATTAGCATCATTTCAATTGCTACATCATTGAAGAGCGACATAATGTTGCCTGTCGTAACATCCATCAACAGCCAGTCTTCAAACAGATTGCCGAAGAGCATCATGATATGTGTCTTGAAATAATTGCCCATCATAATGAAGCTCATAAAAACAAAAATTAATATTAATGAACCCGGCAAATCAGCCGATCTTGCAATTTGACCCTTTTTTCTTGCTTCATCCTTTTTCTTCGGAGTTGCTTCCTCAGTCTTCTCTTGACTGAAAAGCTGCAAATCAAGCTCTAGACGGTAATTTCGCATGGGAAGCTTCCTCCTATTTCACGTCAGGCGGCGGTCCTTGCACGATACCGAATAACTGCTCCAAAGCATCAAACATGATGGAAAACAATCTTTCGAATATGCCAGCAAGACTTGGCATTAACAACACTAGCAAAATCATGCCTATAATTAGCTTTAGAGGTATCCCGATTACAAAAACATTGAACTGAGGAGCGGTTTTGGTTAAGAAGCCTAATCCAACATCCGTCAGAAACATCGCTACTACCAAAGGCGCTGACACTTGAATGGCCAGCAAAAACGTGTTTGCGAATGTTCTTGTTAAAAAATCGGTAATGCTGCCGCTCATTATTCGGCTAAATAAATCATTGGACAAAGGCATCCATTCGTAACTGTCCATAAGGCCTGTTAATAAAAAATGATGACCGTTCATCATTAAGAAAACAACTAAGATCATCATGTATTTAAAATTGCCGAGCAATGGGGCTGACGTACCTGTATGGGGATCTACGATATTTGCCATTGCAAAACCAACCTGCAAATCCATTAAGGCTCCCGCGGTCTGAACGACCGTGAAGAACAAGTAGACTACATACCCAAGCAGTACGCCGACCAATATTTCTCGAACCAGAACCAAAATATATTCAGCGTCCGGAACCATCGTCTGCTTCACACCGTACGTTAAGAAAACGATAAACGAGATAAAAAATCCGAGCCCAATTTTGAAAACATTCGGCACGCCTCGCGACGAAAAAACAGGCGCTACGACGAAAAACGCAGTTATTCGACAAAAGATTAACAAAAAAATAGGGAAACCCTGTACGATCGCGTTCATACACTCACAACCTAACCGATGTAATTATGAAGATTGTTCAGCAGATTGTAAGTGAAGTCGATAACCGTATTTAGAATCCATGGGCCAAAAATGATGATGGACACGAAAACCGCTACAATTTTCGGAACAAATGCCAGCGTCTGCTCCTGAATCTGTGTTGTTGCTTGAAATATGCTGACTAATAACCCTACGACCAAAGCAAGAACGAGCATTGGTGCACTGGCTTTCAAAACAACGAATACGGCCTGGCTGGCCAACCCGATTATGAAATCAGTACTCATCAAACGTCCCTCCCTGCTAGTATCACGTGTTGAAACTTAATAACAAAGATTTTACGATCAAATACCATCCATCTACCAATACAAATAGCAGTATCTTAAACGGCAAGGAAATCATAACAGGAGGCAGCATCATCATTCCCATTGCCATCAATGTGCTTGCGACAATCATATCGATGACTAGAAACGGAATGAATATCATAAATCCCATTATAAAAGCTGTTTTCAGCTCGCTTATGGCATATGCAGGTATTAGTACTGTGATCGGAATCTCTTCAAATGAAGCTGGCTTCTCTGTTTTCGTATAATTCATAAAAAGCATTAAGTCCTTTTCCCTCGTATGAGAGAACATAAACTTCTTCATCGGAACGGAGGCTTCCTTAAAAGCTTCTGTTTGAGAGATTTGACCTTTTAAATAGGGCTGCAATGCAACATCATTTACTTGAGAAAACGTTGGAGCCATGATAAAGAAGGTTAGGAACATTGCCAGTCCAATCAACACTTGATTGGGTGGCATTTGCTGTGTTCCAAGCGATGTTCTTACAAAGCCCAGAACGATAACGATTCGAGTAAAGCTTGTCATTAGCACCATAATCGCTGGTGCGATACTTAGTACTGTAATTAATAGAAGAATGGATAATGCGCTAGTATCGGGCGTGTCACCGCTTCCGTTGCCAATATTGATGGATACGTCGGGTAACGGCTCGGCAAATGCTTGATTATGTAATAACATCGCAAGCAATTGAACAACAACGATTGATATCCACCACTTATTTTTCATCATCCATCAACCGTTCATTTGATTTAGATTCATGCAATAACGATTCCAATTGCTGCTTGCGGTCAGCTTGCTGACTAAGCTTATTTTGCAACAAATCCTGAAAGGAAGACGTCTTGTTCCACTGCTCGTTCGCAGGATCAGACCCATTCGGATTGTTGCGATCTTTGAACTTCTTAAGTATTTGTGAAACTAGATCCTTTGACCAAGCCGATTCCTGTTGACGCTCCAGCGCTGAAATAACAGCACTTGCTTGCTCAGGATCATCTAGCTTGTCAATTAGAGTTATGTTCTCGCCGACGCCAACGATATAAATCCGACCAGCAATCTCGACGACTTGTAACGAGTTATTCTGTCCTAGCGCAATACCGCCAAGTGAACGAAGCGATCGATTCGTTCCCCACATGCGATTGCGCTGCGACAACCATTTAATGACTAAAATAATTAATACGATAACGATGGCAAGCGATACGATAACCCAAATCATGTTGCCCGCTAGATCATTTGTTCCGGTAAACATCATTTGTCCTTCATCGTTTGCGCTGCTGCCGCCTTGTGCCGCAGCAGCCGCAAATTGTGGCCAAATCGCCATCCCAAGAGCAGACACCATTGAAATGCGCGAAGCTATGTTAAACATAATGTCTAACCGTTATCCGAGTGTTTTCTTGATCGCTTCAATTACACGATCAGCTTGGAACGGTTTGACGATGAAGTCCTTTGCGCCTGCTTGAATCGCATCAATTACCATTGCTTGCTGACCCATTGCTGAACACATAATTACTTTAGCATTGCTATCAATTTTTTTAATTTCTTTCAGAGCGGAGATTCCGTCCATCTCAGGCATCGTAATATCCATTGTTGTCAAATCAGGTTTCAATTCCTTGTACTTCTCCACTGCTTGTGCGCCGTCTTGGGCTTCACCGACGACTTCGTAGCCGTTCTTTGATAAAATGTCACGAATCATCATGCGCATGAAAGCTGCGTCGTCTACGATAAGAATGCGGTTTGCCATCTTTTTATCCTCCTAGGATGCTATTGTAATTTTTGAATGCGGTCCCATTGGCTTACGATATCCGTTACACGAACACCAAAGTTTTCATCTATGACAACAACCTCGCCTTTTGCGATCAGCTTGTTATTCACTAGGATGTCGACTGGTTCGCCAGCTAGCTTGTCCAGCTCAATAATAGAACCTTGCGACAGCTCCAAAATATCTTTTATCTGCTTTTGGGTCCTTCCTAATTCTACCGTGACCTTAAGCGGTATGTCGAGAAGTAAATTGAGGTTTGTCTCATCTGGCTGAATAATTGGCGCATTGCCAAAATTAGCAAATTGCACAGGCTGTACATTAACATTTCGACTAGCTGCATGACCATATGTATGAGGCCCCGGCGGCTGCATCGACATGTCGTAGCCAGCTGCAGGTGTTTGATACGGCATAGAAGGCATTTGAGGCGCCTGTGAAGCCATATTCATTTGCGGCGGCACAGCGTTCAAATGAGCTGCTGCAGCCGTTTCTTGCATTGCCATAGCTTGTTGTTGTGCTGCTGGCGCTGCTGCAGCCGTTTGAGGCGCTGGAACAGCAGGCTGAGCTGGCTGATCATCCACCACTCCCATTAATATATCAACCATTTGTTTCGCAAACGGAATGGGCAGCAGCTGCATGATTGTTGAATCTATGAGATCTCCAATCGTAAGCCGGAATGATATTTTTATAAACATATCTACCGGTGGCAAATGTTCCATGCCATCACCGTTATTAACATCTAGAATGTCAATGCCCGGCGGCGAAATATTGACAAACCGATTAAATATCGTTGACATCGACGTAGCAGATGACCCCATCATTTGATTCATCGCTTCTTGAACTGCACTAATGTGAATTTCATTAAGCTCTTCTACAGTGATGTTGGTGCCTTCCCCGCCAAGCATCAGATCAGCAATGATTTGGGCATCTTTTGTTTTTATGACAAGTGAATTAATGCCTTGWAAGCCGTCTACGTATTGCACGCTAACTGCAACATGAGGCTTAGGGAAAATGTCAGCAAGCTCATCTTTTCTTACAATAGTAACTTGTGGAGTAGTAATATCTACTTTCTTGCCAAGCAACGTTGACAATGCCGTTGCCGCACTGCCAAATGTTATGTTTCCAATCTCACCCAGAGCAGACTGTTCCATATCGGATAAAAAGTCTGAAAGTTGTGTTCCGACTTCAGTGTGCTGCTCCGGTTCCGGCTCACTGGAGGATTGACGTAGCAATGCATCAATTTCCTCTTGTGACAAATAGTCCTTACTCGTCATAATCTTCTTCCACTCCTTCAGTGACAATCTCATCTACTTGAACAGCTAGCCGATCCTTAACAGAGCCTGCACTGCCAATGAATTTAAGCTTGTCTCCAACTTTAATGTTGAGACCATCATTAACTGATTTATTCAATGAAATAACATCACCAATATTCAGTCCTAGAAACTCTTGAATGGTTAGCGACGATTCGCCAAGCTCAGCTACGATAGGAAGCTTCGCTTTATTTACTCGCTGCTCCAATATTTCAACTTCCTCTGGCGCGCGAGCTTTCTTCTGCGATACAAACCAGTGATGAACAGACAGCCTGGACATAATCGGTTCAATAACGACATGCGGAATACAAAGGTTAATCATACCCGTCGTATCACCAATCTTGGTACTGAATGAAATGAGAGCGATCGTTTCATTGGGCGATACAATTTGCATGAACTGCGGGTTCGTTTCCAATGCTTCCAGCCTAGGAGAAATATCGATTACTGTTTTCCAAGCCTCCTGCAAGCCTTCAAACGTTCGACTGAAAATTTTCTCCATAATAATGGTTTCAATTTCAGTTAAGTTGTTGATTTTGGATGGCGCTATGCCTTGTCCGCCTAACATTCGATCCAGCATTGCGTACGCTACGTTTGGATGAACTTCAAGCACCATACGACCTTCCAGCGGCTCCGCTTCAAAAATGTTCAATATCGTCATCTTTGGTATCGAACGAATAAATTCATCGTAAGGCAATTGCTCGACCTGCACGACATTAATTTGAACAAATGTGCGAAGTTGTGCTGAGAAATAGGTTGTCAAATACCGTGCGAAGTTTTCATGAATCCGCGTCAAACTTCTAATATGATCCTTCGAAAAACGTACGGCGCGTTTGAAATTATACACACTGACTTTACGCGTCGTTTCTTCCTTCTTTAAATCCTCTGCATCCATTTCACCGGAATCCAAGGCAGCTAGTAGCGCATCAATTTCATTTTGCGATAAAACATCAACCAAATATCTCACCTCCTTCGAGGAATGTCTGCGTAGTCAGTTAAAGTGGAGCAAGTGTAAAGTCTGTGATTTCTACCTTAATCAGCTTCCCTTTAGGAATAATTGGGTTGATTAAGTTGAGAAGCTTCGACTCAAGTGCGTCTTCACCTTGAGAACCCTGCAGCTCATCTGCTGTCATATCAGCAATAACTCGGTTAATAATTGGGCGAACTTCAATCTCAAGCAGTTTATCAAAATCTTCTTTTGTTTTCTTCTTGTCGAGCTGGAAAGCAAAACTCAAAATAACGACATATTCACGATCTTTCAGATTTCTTCTGAATTCCTTTAATTCAGAAGTTACGGCCACACGCTCATCAGCCGATAAAGCTTTAACCTCAATCGTTTTTGTTTCCGTCGCCTGCTCCTTAGGGTCAGTAAAAAACGACTTGAACAAGATGATTGAAACAATGGCGATTAATGTTATGGATAACAAAATCGTAATTAACCAAGGTAGCATTTTCTTCATGACGATGGACCCTCCGTTTGCTCACTCTTTTGGGCCGCCGCAATAAGGCCAATTGTGCGAAGATACTGCCCATTAAGCTGCAACAGTTCCGTTGTTTTTTCTTTTACAACCAGCTTCTTGCCCGTCGTAAGTGTAATCACCGTATCCGCTGATTCTTCAATCATTTCAATTAATAAAGCATTTATGGTGACCTTTGTTCCGTTCAACCGCGTTACGGTAATCATCAGTTGCCCCCTCACACCTAGGGGAGGCGTTAAGCCTCCCGCTCGTTATGACTTACTTATCGTTTTAGATTAACTACCTCTTGCAAAATTTCATCAGAAGTTGTAATGATACGTGAATTCGCTTGGAAACCACGTTGTGCAACGATCATTTCTGTAAATTCAGCAGTTAAGTCAACGTTAGACATTTCCAGCTGACCGGCAATGATTGCGCCTGTACCGAATTCAGGATCAGTCGCAAACGTCATGAAATCCTCAATAGAAGCATCCGGATTAGCATTCGCTGTAACACGGTACATATTGCCGCCAAGTTTCTCAAGACCGCTTGGATTTACAACTTTGGCTACGCCAAGCTGTGCAACGGCTTCCGTACCATCCGCTGTTACACCCATGATCGTTCCGTCTTGACCAATGGAAAACGCCGTAATTGCCTCATCAAGTACGATAGGCTCTTGATCAACGCTTAGTACGAAATAGCCATCACCTGTAACAAGCTGTCTATTCGAATCAAGCGTAAAGTTGCCCGCACGTGTTAAAAGCATTTCAGAATCTTCGCTCGCTCTAACTACGAAAAATCCGTCTCCGTCAATACGAAGGTCTGTCGGTTGGTTCGTTGTCATTGCGCTTCCTGCGGTATGTACTGTATCGATAGAGCCGATAGACACGCCGAGTCCGATTTGTTTTGCGTTAACGCCGCCGCGCACGCCTTCCTCAGGTGCGGTAACGCCCGCAACCGTTTGGCTCAAAATATCTTTGAACATGACGCGCCCTGCTTTAAAGCCAACCGTGTTCACGTTCGCAATATTGTTACCAATAACGTCTAGCTTTGTTTGGAAGCCGCGCATACCGGACACACCCGAATACATCGATCTTAGCATTTTCGTAATTCCTCCTAGGGAATGGATTAAAATCTTATGGGCTTCAAAAAAATGTTAGCACTATCATAAACTGCTTCAATCGGTCCACAGCTTGAGGCTCCCTGATAGGTCCAGCCTTACGATAATATAATAGCGCTGTCTATTTGCGTAAATACGTTGCTTCGCATTTGCCCGCCATCCATGGCAGTTACAACTGTACGACTTGGGACATTCACAATCATTGCTATGTCTCGGAAAACGATTAATGAATCCTGAGCGCCTTTGGATGCAGCCTCTTCGACCGCATTCATTATTTTGGTTAATGACTCTGGTTGCAAGTTAATGCCTCGCTGCTGCATTCTAACCTCGGCATGATGACTGAACTTTAAAACCTTGCCATTAAGTATTTCTTGAAATTCAGATGGCTGAGCTGAACGGTTGGCAACTGTCTTGCTAGGCTGCAGAGGTGTCGACTTAACCGGGAAAATATGACCGATTTTTATGCCTTCACTCATTATTTATCAGCCCCTTCCTCAGCACCAGCTGGATCCGAAGGATTCTTGTCTACGCCTTTATCTTCACCTGTAGAATCCTCTGGCGTTGGTGTTTCACCCGTTGTTTCCGAGATAGAGTTGACATAATCAAGAGCAATCTCGGCTCCGCCTACCCTTGCATAAAGGAGACCATCCTTCGAAATAATGGAATCAACTACGCCTTTGGCGGTCTTGATTGCACCAGCATCATCATATTCATTCCATTCAATCGTTTTACCGATCAAGCTGGATGCTGAACCAATGTTTTGACGTATTAAAGATAGCTCGGTGGACATATTCATCAGCTGCTCTACAGAAGTAAATTGCGCCATCTGAGCGATGAACTCTTTATCCTGAAGCGGCTGCATAGGATCCTGGTTGCGAAGCTGCGTAACTAGAATACTTAGAAATTGATCTTTTCCAAGCGTATCCGTGTTTTTTTTGTTTGCTGCAGCTTGTACATTCTCTTTGCTGTAATTCGGCCAAACTACGCGAGTAGAAACGCTATCTGCCATTTCCGATCACCTCCGATCTCTCTGACCCTCTACTAACTTCTCTACGCTTTAACGTTGATGCCTCTGCCAAATCCAAGACCCTGAATTGTCGCTTGTTGAACCATTTCGGTTTCGAATTGAGACTCATTGACAGTATCGTCAGTGTTCACAGCATTACGATTGGATGACTGCTGCTGATTGCTTCCTTGTCCATGCTGCTGTTGAAACAGCTGCGCAGCTGACTGACCTTGCGAAACCTCAAGCTTATCTACCATAAGGCCTTGTGCTTGAAGCGCTGACCGCAGTTGAGCCATTTGATTATCCAGCATGTCCTTGGCCATTGCCGTATCCGTTTGGAAGATCGCGGTTAGAAGTCCATTTTGCATCGTTATTTTTACGTCTACTTGCCCTAAATGTTCAGGGTATAACATGAGTTTCGCTTCTGAAACGCCATTCAATGTTGTAAGATCAAATTTCTGTACGATCATACCTGTCATGGATTGGGCAAATTCATCAGCGACAACAAATGAAGTAGCTGCTGCTGCATTAGCAACAAGAGAAGTAAACGTCCGCATTGTATCCGGATTGTTTGTTCCAAGCTGCATTTGCGGAATCAATTCAATAGAAGAGTCAGATACATCTGATGCGTTTGCCTGCTCCATACCCTGTACTGCAGTTGTTAATAATGCAGGATGGGCGGTTTGCTGTGACAGTCGTTGCAATAGCGTACTAACGTCTGTTTGCTGTACATTTTGAGCTGTAAACAGTTGTTGTGTAAAAGCGGTCGATTTCGTATGAGTCTTAGTCGTATCCACCGGCTCGCCTTCCAAAATCGCTGTTAACGCCTTAAGCTGTTGCGCCACCAAAACCGTTGGCTCTTGCTGTCCAACCAATTTTGTTGTTCCCTGCTGAAGCATCACTTGCATTTGCAGCAACGTATCTTGCAGGCTTGACTTGATATTCACTGCATTTTTCCCCTCTAATGTAATAGAGGAATCTTCCTCACCGCTAGTCGGTTGACCAATCGGTTGCTGAATGACAGGCACTGGAATGCCAAGCAGAGCAAGCAAAGCATTCATTTGATCAAGCACGTCTTCCAACTGTTGGAGCTGCTGATCATCTTCAAGAGGAGCCTTGCCGTCTTCACCATTAGTTGCATCCAATTGCGCTAGCAAACCATCGATGATTGACATGAGGTCAGATAATGTTGGTGCTGCAGCAGCGCCGTCCACCAAAGCCATAGCTTCCTTAGATACGTTGGCAACTAAAGGTGCAGCTTGTGTCTGACTGCTGCTGCCAGCAGCTTCGCTATTAATTTGCTGCACTAACGTTTTCTGGAACGCTGCTCCGCTTGTATTGCCACTTGCTTGTCCCGTTGTTGTTCCTTGTGCTTGCGGTTGTACTACAGCAACTTGTGAAATGTTCATTTCCATTTTTCTCACCTCCTTTCAAATAGAGGGAAAACATAAGGTCAGACATTAACTTCCTGTCATTAATTTGGCTACAATTTTGGCTGTAGTCGTTTCATTAATTCCAGACATTTCTGCAATAATGGATGATCTTGTTTTATTGTCCACCGCATTTAATATCCGAAGCACTTTGCTTGGACTCACATCTATCATTTTGATAAGAAGCTCTGCAGCGCTCTTTGCATTCATAGCTGTAAACGTTGCACTTAATTGCTCTTGATCAAGAACAGAGGAAGCAGGCTTCGTTGTTGGCGATTTCTGCGAATCAAGTCTTGCTTGAAGGGCGGCAATTTGCAAATCCTTTGCCTGCACGTTATCCTTCAGCTTCATCGCTGCATCAGCTGCCGTCTGAGGATTCATCTTCTCCATAATGCGCACTCGATCGTCAGGCCGCATATTTGCAAATACGAGCACCATTTCATCTAAAGTCATACTTTGCAAGATTGGAGCAGCTTTACTTGGCGTAATTTTGGAAAACATGCTTGCCAGTTCTTGAATTTTCGCTTGATACTGCTCATCCTCAAGCAATTGATCATCGTTTACACCTTTAAGCTGGATGTTATCACTTTCCAAGTCCTTTACTTCTTGCTCAAGCGTTGCTTTCGTTTGATTCGCAGCTGCCAGTTCGCTTTCAATTGCAGTAAGCTGTGTTTGCAAATCTGCAATTTTTGCTGACATATTCGCTGACTTCAAAGCATCATCATTTCCAGGCCCGCCTGCAACCTTTGGCTCGGGAAGCACGTCTTTTAGAAATGGAACTGAGTTTCCGGCTTCCAGCATTTTATTGCGGAAATCAATATTGAACAAGGTGTACAAAACACCGAGCAATACGATTGCGAATAAAATTGGTGTCATCAAAAACATAATTCTCTCTAGCGTGCTATAGCCTTGCTTTTCATTATCCATACCCGCCAATTCCACTCACTCCCTCTAGCCGGTGTCACGCATCACTTTATGGGGTTGGTATCATGAAACGGACGCTTGCCATCTCATCTAGTTCGTTCTGCTCTTTGATTTGCATCGCATACTGGAACCGATCACGCGCATGATCTTTTGCTTTAAGCCACACTTTCTCATCTTTCATCTTGTCTGAAAGCTTAAGTCGGCTTTGCTCAACCGCCTTCTGTGCATGCAACACATCTTTCAATTTGCTTGTAATGCAAGTGACCAAATAGTCCAAATATTGCTGAATAACTTGAAGCTCAGATAAAGGAACAGCAGTCTGTGAAGATTCAATCAGCTTGCTTTCCCATTCTTGCTGCTTCGCACGCAATTGCTCTAACGACAATTCTTCAGCCGCTAGAGCACCAATGGCAGATGAAAGAATCCATTCCGCTTGTGTTTTTTCACTAGATTTTAAATCAACAACCTTTTGAAAAGTATAACGAAACGATGCCATCTCGTGATTCAACTCCTGTAGAAGTCATTAATTAAACGACTTTGCGCTTCCTCTAAGCTCACCTTTTCATTGGTCTTTTGCTTTGTGTAGCTTTGAATCGGTTCAATAAATTCTAGCGCCATATCAATTTCTACATTTGATCCTCGTTGGTACGCCCCTATATTGATCAGGTCTTCCGAATCTTTATATGTAGCTAGCATTTTTTTCAGTTCATTCGCCGCATCTTGCTGTTCTTCTGTGACAATTTCCTTCATAACACGGCTGACAGAAGCTAAAACATCGATGGCAGGAAAATGACCCTTATGCGCTAGCTGACGACTTAAAACGATATGACCATCCAATATTCCGCGGACAGCATCCGCGATAGGTTCATTCATATCGTCACCATCAACAAGAACGGTGTAGAAGGCGGTTATCGAGCCTGTTGGCCCTGTCCCTGCACGTTCCAGAAGCTTTGGCAGTGCAGCGAATACAGAAGGTGTGTAACCTCTAGTAGCAGGCGGTTCACCAATAGCCAGACCTACTTCACGAAGAGCCATTGCATACCTTGTAACGGAATCCATCATCAACATAACGTCCAGACCGCGATCACGGAAATATTCAGCAATGGATGTCGCAATTAATGCGCCCTTCATGCGAATGAGTGCTGGCTGATCTGAAGTTGCAACAATAACGACCGAACGGGACAAGCCTTCTGGGCCAAGATCCTTCTCGATAAATTCAAGCACTTCACGACCACGCTCGCCGATCAACGCAATTACGTTAACATCAGCTGAAGTATTGCGAGCAATCATGCCAAGCAGTGTACTTTTCCCTACACCGGATCCGGCGAATATGCCTACACGCTGACCACGCCCGACGGTAAGAAGCCCATCGATCGCTCTTACACCGATACCGAGTGGTTCAACGACACGCGGACGTTTAAGCGGATTGCTTGGTTCATTATAAGTAGAATAATGCGGCATACGCCTTGGCAAAAATGAACCATCCAGCGGATTTCCAAGTCCATCGAGCACTTTACCGAGCAGCTCTGATCCGACTTGAACAGTCAAAGGTTTGCCTGTACCTACAACATCACAGCCCGGGCTAATGGACTGAAGATCACCGAGAGGCATTAATATTACTTTATTATCACGAAAACCAACGACCTCTGCCTTGATAGGCTTTGCGCCTTTGGAAGGATAAATAAAGCAAACATCGCCAATGCTCGCATCAGGTCCTTCTGACTCCACGGTTAGGCCGATGACCTGAGTGACTTTGCCATTGACCCGAACGGGATCAAGCGGCTGCAAATGCTCGATATACTTAAGCACATCTAGATTATTCACTATCATAGGCTTGACCTCGTTCTTCGCCGCTATGATGAGCAAGATGTATTAATTCTTTTTTGATCTCAGCAAGCTGCGTGTCAATTCGAGCGTCTATGCTGCCAAATGAAGAGCGAATAACACAACCATTGTCTTTAACCGTCGAGTCAGGCAAAATTTGCAATTCCGCTTGTGAATCGATGGCCATATGAAGCTCTTCTCTTGCCGCTTGCACGAATGCAAGCTGCCCAGGTGCAACACATAGAGTAATAACTCCTTGCTCTCTGCGTCTAGACAATGATTTGCGAATGAGCTCGATTGCCATTTCAGGTGCCGTAGATAGCTGCTGCCCAATAATTTTTTCGGCAATCGCACAGCTTAGTTCAACAAGAAAGGGTTCTGCTTCCTGAATGATTTGTTCTCTCATTTGGAATGCAGTTTTTAGCACATCCGATGCTTCAGCCAGCTTTTGCTCCCAGATCTCACGCATTTCCTTTTCGGATTGCGCGGCTCCTTCGGCATAACCAAGCTCATAGCCTGATTGCCTGGATGCTTCTGATGCTGATTCATCTTCAGTACGTTTTTCGAGCCACCATACATCGATTTGCTGCTGTGTTTCAGCAAGAAGCTTTTCGCTTTCTTCTGCTGCATCACGCAGTCTCTCTTCTGCATATAGCTGAGCATCATTTAATATTTGATCTCGCAAAGTTATCGTTTCTTCATCAGGAACGGGTTCCATATCCTCTTCCTGATCCAGTGATTCATTGATTTCAAGATTCCGTTGATGCAGCCATTCGAGCTGCTTCAATTGATCAAGAGTAATCACACTCGAAGATTTGATCAAATTAGACAATGATATCGTCTCCTCCACCACGGGCGATGATGATTTCACCTGACTCTTCTAATCTGCGAATCGTAGCAACAATGCGAGTTTGCGCTTCTTCAACATCACGAAGCCGCACTGGTCCCATAAATTCCATTTCTTCTTTGAATGTTTCGGCCATACGCTTCGACATATTGCGGAAGATCGCTTCTCTAACTTCTTCACTTGCCACTTTAAGCGCAAGCTGAAGATCGGAATTCTCGATATCGCGAATGATTCGTTGAATAGAGCGATTGTCGATATTGACAATGTCCTCGAACACGAACATCCGTTTTTTGATTTCTTCTGCAAGCTCTGGATCTTGAATTTCAAGCGCGTCGAGAATCGTACGCTCCGTCCCGCGATCGACACCATTCAATATTTGAACGATAGAGTCGATACCGCCAGCATTCGTGTAATCCTGGGTAACAGTGGCGGACAGTTTTTGCTCAAGCACTCTTTCTACCTGCGAAATGACCTCTGGCGATGTGCTATCCATCAGAGCAATTCGCCTCGCAACCTCTGCTTGTTTCTCTTGCGGCAGCGATGAAAGAATGTGCGAAGACTGCTCCGATTGTAAATACGATAATACCAAAGCAATCGTTTGCGAGTTCTCATTTTGAATAAAGTTCAAAATTTGTGTAGGTTCCGCTTTTCTAGCGAAGTCAAATGGTCTTACTTGGAGCGTTGCTGTTAACCGGTTAATAACTTCAAGAGCTTTTTGTTCACCAAGCGCTTTCTCCAAAATGTCTTTGGCATAAGAAATGCCGCCTTGCGTGATATACTCTTGAGCCATACAGATTTGGTGAAACTCGCTTAAAATTGTTTCACGATCACTACTGTCCACTTTACGGACATTTGCGATTTCAAGTGTTAGCTGTTCAATTTCTTCATCTCTTAAATGCTTGAATATTTGAGAGGATACATCAGGTCCAAGCGTAATGAGTAAAATGGCAGCTTTCTGTCGACCAGATAATCCTTGCATTGATTTTGACACATGAACCACCTCTATTCATCCACAAGCCATGTGCGAAGAAGGTTAACGAACTCATCCGGTTTTCGTTTGGCAAGTGTTTCAAGATTTTTTCTAGCCTGACTGTCGTTGTTGACACTTTCCAAATCAAGTGTTGGATACTCCACTTTAGCTGGAGCAACCAATTCGATTTCTTCCTCGGCAACCTTCTTGCGTCTGCGTGCTAACATGTAGATCAGTCCGCCAATGATGGCAAGAGCAGCAACACCAATTCCGATAATCCAAGGTGTTGATAGGAGGCCTGAGTCCTTAGCAGAACTGCTTCCAGAAAATGTTCTTGCAATAAGAGCAACTTTTTTCTCTATCAATGCGTCATTGGTTACATCTTGACCAGAATCAGCTAGTTGTGCGCGCACCAATGCAGTCAAATATGTCATAATGGCCGTTCTGCTTGCTTCATCATTCATTTGTGACTGTTCGATGCCGATACTAATAGAAAGGTCTTTTAAAACAAAAGGTCCGGATTCAATGTTGTTGTTGATTCGCGTCACATCATAATTCCGAATGGTCGAGTTCGATTCTGAAGAATTGCTGCCCGTCGCAGCTGCTTCGTAGCCTGGTACGTCAGTCTCTCCAGTTCCTGCAACACCGCCAGCGTCTCCTGAATTGCCAGTCGAAGTACTGTTATTCAGCTGTTCACTAATGATGATGCCGTTATTGTTGTTATTGTCTAGCGGTTTCACAACAGATTCTTGAGATGTCTTCTTATCGAAGTTCATGCTGCTAGAAACTTGAACGACTAAATTATCAGCTCCAACGATTGTTCCTAGAAACTGCTGGATATTTTTCTTGAGCTCAGCCTCATATTTCCGCTGAATGACGAATTGGGACTCAACCGCATCTGAATTATTAGCTATTCCGCCAGCAACATCAGAGTAGATTAATTCGCCTTGAGGGCTTGAGATCGTAATATCCTTAATTGCCAAATCCGGAACCGCCGTTTTCACCAGGTTGTAATAGCCGTCGATTTCCTTCTGGCTTGGACGATATCCAGACACGAATTTCATCATAATCGATGCTGATGCTTGCTCCGCGTCTTCTGCAGAAAGAAATACACTTTCTTTTGGCAAGTTAACCAAAACCTTCGAACTGTCCACACCTTGCATCGCATTCAGCAACTGTTGAACTTCACCGTTCAAAGCATTCAAATATTTTACATTGAATTCATTTTCGGTTGTGCCAAACTGGCTTGAGCTTGCATTAAATGCTTCAAAACCAATAGAACCGTTTTGAACTAAACCTTGAGAACCTACATCTACTTTTATTCGTGCTGCATCTGTGCTCGGTACTGAAATGCTTTTCCCATTGTTGCTGAGCTGGTAAGGTATTCCGCTTCCGTCTAAGTAAGTCATAATAGCAGCTGCGTCTGTTGTATCCAAACCTTGAAAAGCAATTTCGTATTCCGTTCTCGTAAATACAATCGTTAACAAAATAATTGCTAACAATAGTCCACTAATAGATGCCCCCAACCAAATTTTTTGTTTTCTGCCCGTCTGGCTCCATAATTGTGTAAGCCTACCTCGAAACTGGGCGATTCTCTCGTTCACATTTTCACCTCACCCAAATACTATGCTAGGTCTTCATGATGGTTAAATTTGCATCCGCATCATTTCTTGATATGCCTCGACCATTTTGTTGCGGACTTGTGAGGTAAGCTGCAAACTTAGTTGCGCCTGCTCAGAAGCAATTAAAACCTTTGAAACGTCAACCTGACCTATTAAGTATTTGTCGTTAAGCTTATGAACGTTCTTTTCCTGATCACTTACATTATTAATTGCCGTTTCTAGATATTGACCAAATGATTGCGTCAATTGTGCCGGAGTCGCTTCTTGAACCGATTTAGTTTCAATGAGTTTGGTTGGCTGAACCGGGCTAAGCGACATCGCTTGTATCATCATTACTCCCCCAATACTTCATATGGAATTGTTAATCAATTACTTTCCTATTTCTAGTGCCTTAATAAACATTGATTTGGTAGCGTTTAGCGCGGTTACGTTTGCTTCGTAAGATCTTGTAGCTGCAATCATATCTACCATTTCCTTCGTTACATCCACATTCGGCATATTTACATAGCCGTTTGCATCAGCATCAGGATGCGTTGGATTATAAATGAGCTTGTTTGGCGATTGATCTTCTTTAATTCTCGTTACTTTAACTCCTTGAGCAGCGGAGTTTTCATTCATTTGCTGAGAAAGCACATTTGAGAAGGACTGCTGCAAAGGTTCAATGACAACCATCTTTCGCTTGTACGGCTGGAATTGTCCATTTACAAAACTGCCTCTCGTCGTTTCAGCATTCGCTATATTAGAAGAAATTACATCCATCCGCAGTCTTTGTGCTGATAGAGCCGAAGCGCTGATATCAAACCCTGTGGACAATTTCATCGTTAAGCTCTCCCTTCAATCGCTGTGCGCATCATTCTTACCTCATGATTAATCTGTTGGACATAAAAGTTGTAGCTTAATTGGTTTTTAGCTAGCAAAGACATCTCACGATCGACATCAACATTATTTTCATTGTTGTTCATCGAAGTTGTTTCATCGGTAATAAGTTTGGGTATAGGTACATTAGAAGAACTTGCTCCAATAGCAATATGCTTTTGATTCGTTCGTTTGCCGATCAATTGCCCTTGCGTATTTCCTATGGATTGCTCTAATAATTCCTCAAACAAAACCTCTGACCGTTTGAAATGCGGCGTATCACCGTTTGCCACATTGTTAGAAATGACGCGCTGCCGCATTTCAGCTGCTTGAAGCGCACCTTCCATTCTTCCAAATGCTGCGCCATTCAACAAATTCACGTAGTTTCACCACTTTCACATAGGGGATCTTCTTAACGTATTCAACAGATTACTGCTCATTCCTTCTTTGTTCGACAGTAAATATTAAAAAAATGAGATACATGTGTCGATTTTTGCCGACATGATAATATTCAACAATTTCCTAAATTATTACAATAAGAAAAAAGCCCTATCTTTAAAATCAGATAGGGCAAAAATGGTCTAAACGTCCTATAATTATCGCTTCATCTTATCTAATTCTTGCAATAATTGGTGATTTAATATTTTAATGTATGTGCCTTTCATGCCTAATGACCTTGTTTCTATGACACCAGCACTCTCCAGCTTCCTAAGCGCATTTACAATAACTGAACGAGTTATGCCTACCCGGTCAGCAATCTTCGATGCGACAAGCAAACCTTCCTTGCCATCAAGCTCCTCGAAAATATGCTCGACCGCTTCTAATTCGCTAAATGACAACGAACCGACCGCAACGGCAACGACTGCACGACTGCGAACCTCTTGCTCAATCTCATCCGCGCGCTCCCGTAAAATCTCCATGCCAACAATCGTTGAACCATATTCAGCTAAAATAAGGTCATCGTCATCGAAAGTACCAGACAAACGGGTCAGGACCAACGTACCTAGACGATCTCCTCCGCCAATAATAGGTACAACCGTCATAATTTCTTGATCGCCTAACCGCGGAAAAGTTTCGTAAATTCCCGAATCAGGCTTGACATTCGTCATCGATTCCTGCATATCAAGAAACCGAACGTTGCTCTCTTGCGGGAAACGAAGCTCATCAGCTGATAACGTTCGCATGAAATCGTGATCAAACGCATCTACTGCGGAGCAGCCAAGTATTTTTCCTCTCCGGCTGACGACAAATACATTGGTTTGGATCGTTGTACAAAGTACTTCTGCCATTTCCCTGAAACTCAGCGCTTTGCCAGCTGCGCGTTGCAACAACCGGTTCAGCGTTCTAGTCTTTGTTAGTAAAGTCATTCTAATGCCTCCCAAAACTCATAACAACTACAGTATATATTGACTCAAATCGCGATTTTGCGCAATGCTTCCGAGTTTTTCTCGAACGTATTCCGGCGTAATCGTCATTTTTTCGAGCGACAGCTCAGGCGCTTCAAAAGATAGATCCTCCAGCAGCTTCTCCAAAATCGTATGCAAGCGACGTGCGCCAATATTTTCAGTATTGCGGTTAACGTCTGCGGCAATGGACGCAAGCTCGCGAATCGCCTCATCCGTAAATTCGATCTGAATGCCTTCCGTTTCTAGTAGAGCTGAATACTGCTTCGTTAAAGCATTTTTTGGTTCTTTCAAAATACTTACAAAATCGTCCAAGCTAAGACTAGTCAGCTCTACCCGGATCGGGAAACGACCTTGAAGCTCTGGTATCAAATCCGAAGGTTTGGCAACATGAAACGCACCAGCAGCGATAAACAACACATAATCCGTTTTAACGGGACCATATTTTGTCATGACAGTAGAGCCTTCAACGATAGGCAAAATATCACGTTGAACACCTTCCCTAGATACATCTGGGCCAGATCCACGTGATGGGCTCGCAATTTTGTCAATTTCATCTATGAAAATAATGCCGGATTGCTCAGCTCTTGTAATCGATTCGGTAATGACATCATCCATATCGATTATTTTGTTAGCTTCCTCCTGCGTCAACACCTTGCGAGCTTCCTTTACAGGCAGCTTGCGCTTCTTCGGCTTCTTCGGCATTAATTGACCGAACAGCTCCTGCATATTCATGCCCATGCCCTCTGGGCCCTGGCCTGAAAGCATATCCATCATATTAGGTGAGGAGTCCTCTACCTCAATTTCAATGATTTCGTTTTCCAGCTTGCCTGCCGCGAGCTGCTCTTTAATTTGCGAACGTTTTTGAAAGAGCGCATTTTCCACTTCCGGCTCTTCCTTTTGCTCTTCTGATTGCTGTTGATTGCCAAACAACATTTCAAATGGATTTTTTTGCGATTTAGCCTTAGCCGTTGACGGAGCAAGCAAAGAAACGATGCGATCATTAGCTAATTTTTCTGCTCTGTCTTTTACTTTTTCCGTTTTTTCTGTTTTCACCATACGTATAGCTGTTTCCACTAGATCGCGGACCATTGATTCAACATCACGGCCTACATATCCGACCTCAGTAAATTTCGTCGCTTCTAGTTTCACAAATGGTGCCTTAACCAGCTTTGCCAAGCGGCGTGCGATTTCCGTTTTACCTACTCCGGTAGGTCCGATCATCAAAATATTTTTCGGAACGATTTCATCGCGCAGCGTTTCATCGAGCAAACTTCTCCGGTAACGATTGCGAAGCGCAATGGCTACAGAACGTTTCGCTGGTTTTTGCCCAACAATATACTTATCAAGCTCCGCTACGATCTGACGAGGCGTCAGTGCATCATTTCCCATTATAAAATCCCTCCGATTTCTATTCTTCGCTAAGACTTTCCGAAGTTTGGCCTTCTATCCAAAATCCTGTTACTCGATTTATACGATCTCTTCAACAATAATATTATGATTCGTGAATACACAAATTTCTGCCGCTATTTCTAGCGATGAACGTGCGATATCCTTTGCTTCCATTTGAGGTGCATGACGCTGAAGCGCTCTTGCTGCCGATAATGCGAAGCTGCCGCCTGAGCCGATTGCTAGAATGCCGTCATCTGGCTCAATGATCTCACCGTTGCCTGAAATAAGCAGCAAGCCGGTTTTGTCCATAACGAGCATCATCGCTTCCAATCTACGAAGGACACGGTCTGAACGCCATTCCTTGGCAAGCTCAACAGCTGAGCGCTGCAAGTTGCCGTGATGCTCCTCCAGCTTTGCCTCAAACTTCTCGAACAAAGTAATGGCATCTGCAACTGATCCTGCAAAACCTGCGACGACTTGACCGCGATAAAGCCTTCTTACTTTTTTAGCAGAGTTTTTCATGACCATGCTATTCCCAAAAGTGACCTGACCATCCCCGGCAATTGCACCTTTTCCCTCATGACGAACTGCGCAAATCGTTGTAGCGTGAAATTGCATTTCCATTGCTTTGCCTCCTCAAGGTTCCAAATAATTAAATTGCCATGCCTTCATTACGCAAGATTATTGCAAATGTTCCTTTTTAAATTGCTCAATACCTTCCAAAGCGCGATTCGCAATCATTTCGTTCTTTTCTTTTTTGCTGCGGATCTTCTTCTCAAGCGGTGGAAATAAACCGAAATTAGCATTCATCGGTTGGAAATGCTTGAAATCGGCTGTTGTAATATAATGAGCCATACTACCAAGCGTAGTTTGCTCCGGCAATACGAGTGGTTCAAGATCTCGAGCTAATCTTGCAGCGTTGATTCCAGCAATCAAGCCGGAAGCAGCAGATTCCACATAACCTTCAACACCGGTCATCTGGCCTGCAAAAAATAAGGTCTCGCGGTTGTTAAGCTGATAGGTAGGCTTAAGCAAACGAGGTGAATTGATAAACGTATTGCGATGCATAACGCCGAAACGGACAAACTCAGCATTTTCCAGACCTGGTATTAATGAGAAGACGCGTTTTTGCTCTCCCCACTTGAGATGAGTCTGGAATCCAACTAGGTTGTATAATGTTCCTGCAGCATTATCCTGACGAAGCTGAATTACAGCATGCGGCAGCTCACCCGTGTGCGGATTTACAAGTCCAACTGGCTTCATAGGTCCAAACAATACGGTTTGTTTGCCTCTGCTTGCCATAATCTCGATCGGCATACAGCCTTCAAAGTAGACTTCCTTCTCAAAATCCTTTACTTCTGCTTTCTCAGCTGTTGTCAGCGCTTCGTGGAAAATTTCAAATTCTTCTTCTGTCATTGGACAGTTCAAATAAGCAGCCTCTCCTTTATCGTAACGGGAAGCTAAATAAACCTTGCTCATATCGATCGAATCCTTTTCAACAATTGGCGCTGCAGCATCATAGAAATAAAAATACTCTTCGCCCAGCAGCTCTTGAATTTGTGAAGACAAGCCCGGTGCTGTCAGTGGGCCTGTAGCAATAACAACAATTCCATCCTTCGGAATTTCTGTTACCTCTTCATTCCGTACTTCAACAAGTGGATGCTCATGCAGCCTGCGAGTAACTTCACCAGAGAAACCGTCGCGGTCAACCGCCAGCGCTCCTCCCGCAGGTACTGCGTGCTGATCAGCACAGCTCAAAATAAGCGAGTCTAGTCGGCGCATCTCTTCCTTTAATACTCCTACAGCATTTGCAAGACCATTAGAACGCAAGCTATTGCTGCATACAAGCTCTGCAAATTGATTCGTATGATGAGCAGGTGTTTTTGTGACTGGACGCATTTCATACAAAACGACAGGTACTCCTTGTGATGCAATTTGCCATGCTGCCTCGCTGCCTGCTAGTCCTGCTCCGATGACGGTTACTTTTTGTGGTTGTGACAAAATATATTCAATCCTTTCAGATATAGTTCACGTAGGTTGACCTTTGGCGCTACTACCTTGCCTTCAAAGGTTTTTTTTATTGTAAATTAATAATTTCAAACCTTCCAATAATTTCAAACATTTTGAAAGTTGTGAAGTTTTTCAACTTTAAAACTTTATAAGCTTTTTGAAGGATGAAAGAGCTTTTAGATACTTTCATGCTTTACAAAACTTTTAAAACACTTTTTGTATTTTAAAATACTTTTACAACAATTTTATAACACTTTTACAAGCATTTTAAAACATTCAATTCCTTTTTAAACATCAAACCCTTTTAAAACTTAAAACACTTTTAAAACTTAAAACCCCCCCAAGCTTTTCGAACCCACCCAAACCCTCCCTTCCAAGGGAGGGCCCCAAGGACTGCGTCCTCTGGACACCTGCAATTGAACTAACCTCTGTGTTAATCAGTCGATTATCCATCCCATTGCCGTAAGATCGCTTCCGTCACTTCGTGACACGCTTCCAGCTTGCGCAAACAAAGATCTCTTCCATCAGCATCAGTTAATGATATGAGTTCAACTTGTGCAGACAAAGATCTCTTCCATCAGTTCGTGATATGAGTTTAGCCTGCGCAAACTTTTGTACCACATGAGTGAAAGACACTAGAAGCTTTGGTGCGATTTGAGCGATTTAAGCCAATTGAAACATCAGAATGAATGAAACGATTATAAATCGATTACAGCAGCTTAATAGCCCGTTTAACAACGGTGTCCCCCCTTTGTAAAGGGAGGACGGGTAAGGCGGTTGTCATTCGATTCTGTAGTATGGCTACTATTGCTAGCTCATGCTTAATTAATCCGTATCGGTACCTTGCTCGTCTTCATCCAATACCTCTTCGGAATAATCACATGTTGAGCAAAGCAGCTTTGCTCCGCTGCGATTGCGCTTTTCAACAAGCTTGGACTCGCCGCATTGCGGGCAAGGTTTGTTCGTCGGTTTATCCCATGACACATAATCACAGCCGGGATATTGATCACAGCCATAAAATATACGTCCCTTTTTGCTCCGACGCTCAATGATTTTGCCTTCTGCGCATTTTGGGCATGTCACACCGATATCTTTGACGATCGGTTTCGTATTGCGGCAATCCGGGAAGCCCGAGCACGCAAGAAACTTGCCGAATCGGCCCATCTTATAGACTAAGTGGCGTCCGCACTTCTCACAAAGCTCATCAGACACTTCATCTTGAATTTCGATTTCCTTCATTTCATCTTCGGCAACTTCTAATCTTTTCTCAAAGGATTCGTAAAATGTAGCGAGCACCTTTACCCAATCCTCTGTGCCTTCTTCCACATGGTCGAGGTTGCCTTCCATGTTCGCTGTAAACTCCGCATCCAAAATTTCAGGAAAAAACTCTTCCATGAGCTGTATGACAAGATCTCCAAGCTCAGTTGGCATAAATTTTTTCTCTTCCATTGCAATGTATCCGCGCTTCTGAATCGTTTCCAATGTCGGCGCATACGTACTTGGACGACCTATACCGAGCTCCTCCAGCGTCTTTACTAGTCGTGCCTCCGAAAAACGTGGCGGCGGCTGCGTAAAATGCTGTTTTGGATCTATCGATTCTGATTGAATGACATCACCTGCGGCTAGCGGCGGCAAAAACTTATGTTCTTCAACCGTGCCATCATCGTTGCCTTCCACATATACCTTCATAAAGCCGGCAAATTTCACTTTAGAACCAGTAGCTCTAAACGTTGTATCGCCTGCCTGCAAATCCACGGTCATCGTGTCAAGCACTGCCGACTGCATCTGGCTCGATACGAAACGTTCCCATACGAGCTTATACAGTCGCAGCTGATCACGACTCAAGAACGGTTTCATTGATTCGGGATCTCTTAATATGGACGTTGGCCGAATCGCTTCATGCGCGTCTTGAGCGTTGCTGTTTTTCTTTGTGTAAATGCGTGGTTGTTCAGGCACAAAAGCTTCGCCATACTTCTCAGAAATGAATTCTTTCGCTTCTTCTTGAGCGATAGGCGAGATGCGCGTAGAATCGGTTCTCATATAAGTAATTAAACCGACTGTACCTTCTTTACCCAGCTCAACGCCTTCATACAGCTGCTGTGCTACTGACATCGTCTTAGAAGCCCGGAAGCCAAGTTTCCTTGCCGCTTCCTGTTGAAGGGAGCTCGTTATAAATGGAGGCGCTGGATTGCGCAGACGCTCCTTCTCTCTCACGTCAGAGACTGTGAGCTTGCTGCCCTTCATCGCTTGGAGAACTTCCTCAACGTCAGCTTCCTTGCCCAACTCACGTTTTTCTCCAAGAATGGAATGATATTTCGCATCAAAAGGAATTCCTGCATGAGTCAGCTTCGCAGTGATGGACCAGTATTCCTCAGGGATGAATGCATCGATTTCGTTCTCACGATCGATGATGAGCTTTACAGCAACCGATTGAACCCTCCCGGCAGACAAGCCCTTCTTTACTTTTTTCCATAGGAGCGGACTAATCTTGTAACCAACCAATCGGTCCAAAATCCGTCTCGCCTGCTGCGCGTTAACTAAATCCATATTAATTTTGCGCGGTGTCTTAAATGCATCCTTCACGGCCTGTTTCGTAATTTCATTAAATACAACGCGGCAAGTATCGGTCTCATCCAGCTCCAAGTAATGCGCCAAATGCCAAGCAATCGCTTCACCTTCGCGATCCGGATCGGCTGCTAGAAAGACATGTTTCACTTTTTTGCTGGCATCCTTCAATTCCTTGAGGATGCTGCCTTTGCCGCGGATGGTTATGTATTTAGGGTTAAAATCATTTTCAACCTCGACGCCGATCTGGCTTTTGGGCAAATCGCGAATATGTCCCATAGAAGCTTTAACGATATATTTACTGCCAAGATATTTACCAATCGTTTTGGCTTTCGCGGGTGATTCGACGATAACTAAAGAATCTGCCATGTAAGGCGCCTCCTCTCTCCATTGCAAGCTATAAAGCAATATATATTGATCCGGGCTGCAATTCAATTTTGCGTTTTATACATAAATTTAGCAGAAGTGCGTTCAAATGTCCAAACGGGAAGCCGGAGAGCTCGTGCAACTCATTAATAGATAAGGGCTGATCTCGCAAAAAAGCAATCAATTTACTCTCCTCAGGCGTGAGCTCCGGCTTATTTAATTCCTGTTCGGACTTGTTCGCTGCATCTGCTTCCTTGTAAGCTTTAAGTGCTTCCGGCAGCCAATTCAGCTCATCGATAATGTCTTCAACGCAGCTAATAAGCTTTGCTTCTCCGCGTTTGATGAGTGCATTTGGCCCCTCACTCTTAGGCGATGAGTTTGGACCGGGTATAGCAAACAACTCCCGAGACATGTCCATTGCATGCTGTGCAGTAATCAGAGAGCCGCTCTTCGTTGCGCCTTCCACAATAACCGTTCCTACAGATAAAGCCGCAATAATGCGATTGCGCTGTGGAAACTGTCCAGGATGCAGCGGAGTACCGATTGGCGTTTCTGAGACGAGCAAGCCATGCTCGGCAATTTTGTGAAACAATGATAGATTCTCAGTTGGATAACACTTATCAATAGGCGTAGGCAGAACAGCAATCGTTCCTCCCGCTCCATATAACGCTGCTTCATGGGCTTTGCTATCGACACCTTTGGCTAGGCCGCTAACCACCGTCAAGCCTGCAGAGGAAAGCTCCTGTGCAAGCATAGTCGCTGATTGCCTGCCATAAGCGGTCGGCACTCTTGTACCTACTACAGCAATTGCAGGGCGCTGCAGCAGCTCAAGACGTCCTCTAGCATACAAGACCCAAGGCGGCTGTGCAATCTCTCTTAAAATTTTCGGATATTCAGTATCATAAGGCGTTAATGCGATTGCATTTACTGCAGCAACTGCTTCTGACGGATCTTCTGTCAAAATCCATGGACGCTCTGCATAACGTTCAGCCGCTGCTTTCGCTTGACCACGATGCAGGCCTATAGCAAGTAAATCTTCTATGCTCCATGATCGTTTATTCCAAAATTCATGGTGAACAGCCTTCTGAATTGCATGCCATCCGATGCCAGGAATTTCGTGAAAGGCAATAACCATTTGTCTACGAATATCTTGTTTTTTAGTCATCAGTACCAAGCCCCTTCTCTACTCGGGCTGGCCTACATACTTATCTATTGTGCGGTAGATAGCATAAGAATGCAAGTCAGCCGATAAAATAATGGCAATCCGCAAAAAAAAAAGCAACCTTCCAACTCCCGTTATCGGGTCGTTGAAAGGTTGCTTACCTTAGATCAAACTATTTAATTATTTGCGTGTGATACATTTTTCAAGAAGGCCTTGCTCTTCAAGAACACTCACAAGCGTTGAACCCATCTCAGATGGTGTTGGAGCTACTTTAATGCCGCAAGCTTCAAGCGTTGCGATTTTTTCAGCAGCTGTTCCTTTACCACCGGAAATGATTGCGCCAGCATGTCCCATCCGTTTGCCCGGAGGCGCTGTTGCCCCGCCAATGAAGCCGACAACTGGTTTTTTCATGTTTGCTTTAATCCATTCAGCAGCTTCTTCCTCTGCTGTACCACCGATTTCACCAATCATGATAACCGCGTAGGTATCTGGATCTTCATTGAAAAGATTCAAGATATCGATAAACTCAGAGCCCTTAACCGGGTCGCCGCCGATTCCTACTGCAGAAGATTGTCCAATTCCACGAGTCGTCAATTGATGAACCGCTTCATAAGTCAATGTTCCTGAGCGAGAAATTACGCCAACATGTCCAGCTGTATGAATGTAACCAGGCATAATGCCGATTTTGCATTCATCCGGCGTAATTACGCCTGGGCAGTTAGGTCCGATAAGAACGGTTTTGCTGCCGTCCATGTAACGTTTAACTTTTACCATATCCAGCACGGGAATGCCTTCTGTAATACAGATAACAAGATCAAGCTCAGCGTCAACCGCTTCCATGATTGCATCTGCAGCAAATGCAGGTGGTACATAGATAACTGAAGCATTAGCGCCTGTAGCAGCTTTTGCTTGAGCAACCGTGTTGAAAACAGGCAATGATACGAGCGTGCCGTTATCAAGTGTAATATCAACGTTTGTGCCACCCTTACCAGGTGTTACGCCGCCGACCATTTGCGTACCGTATTCCAATCCGCCTTTGGTATGGAACAAGCCAGTTGCTCCTGTAATACCTTGGGTAATGACTTTTGTATCTTTATTAACCAAAATGCTCACTCTTAACTCACATCCCCTGAATGAATTCGTATGCGGCCTATGCCACACAGCAAGTTATCTTATTTCACGAGAGCGACAATCTTCTGCGCGCCGTCCGCCATGGAATCCGCAGCCACGATGTTCAATCCCGATTCTTTCAAAATAGTTTTGCCGAGGTCTACGTTAGTACCTTCTAGACGAACAACGAGCGGACGGTCAAGACCGACTTGCTTCGCTGCTTCGACAACGCCATTTGCAATTACGTCACAACGCATAATGCCGCCGAAAATGTTAACGAAAATACCTTTAACTTTTTCATCAGACAAAATGATTTTGAACGCTTCTGTTACCTTCTCAGCTGTAGCACCGCCCCCTACGTCTAGGAAGTTGGCAGGGTCGCCGCCGTAATATTTGATAATATCCATTGTTGCCATCGCTAGGCCTGCACCGTTGACCAAGCAACCGATGTTGCCGTCAAGAGCGATGTAGCTAAGGTCGTATTTGGACGCTTCAATTTCTTTTGCGTCTTCTTCTTCCAAATCGCGAAGCTCAACGATATCTTTGTGACGATAAAGAGCGTTTGAGTCGAAGTTCAATTTAGCATCAAGAGCAATAACTTGTCCGTCGCCAGTTACAACAAGCGGATTGATTTCTGCAATGGATGCATCTTTCTCAACAAAAGCGGTGTAAAGAGAAATCATGAACTTAACTGCTTTGTTAACAAGCTCATTAGGAATGTTGATTGCATAAGCTAGTTTGCGAGCTTGGAACGCTTGCAAGCCAACAGCAGGATCAACGATCTCCTTAATGATTTTCTCCGGGGAGTGTTCAGCAACTTCTTCAATCTCAGTGCCGCCCTCTTCCGAAGCCATCATAACGACACGACCTGTACCACGGTCTAATACTACGCCGATATAATATTCTTTCTTAATGTCGCAGCCTTCTTCGATCAGAAGACGTTTGACTTCCTTGCCTTCTGGACCTGTTTGATGCGTAACAAGCACTTTACCTAGAATCTCACTAGCATAAGCGCGCACTTCATCAAGATTTTTTGCTACTTTAACTCCGCCCGCTTTACCACGGCCGCCAGCGTGAATTTGTGCTTTCACGACAACAACCTTTGTTCCGAGCGATTTAGCCGCTTCAACAGCTTCGTCTACAGTGAAGGCTACTTTACCTTCAGGTACGACGACACCATACTGTTTAAGGACCGCTTTCCCTTGATATTCATGGATATTCATTGTTGAAATCCTCCATTTCACAGACTGAAATCAGTCATATGTACACAAACCTCTATTATTGTAGCACCTTTCCCCGCCAGTTACCTTACTTTCACGCATAATTAATACGGCTTTTTTGATATGGGTTTCATCTCAAAATGAGATTAAAGCAATAAAACCAGCTGGAATGCTCGTTTTATAAGGGAAAATACCACGCCATTTAGTATGACCCAATCCTAAAAATCATACCCGAAACATTTTAAATATTGACAATGCGAAGATAACTAAATTATGATATTGGCAAATTCATAACGATGGAACGGAATCGTAAGGAAGCACCTTCATTCACACATATGGAGGTGCTTTTTGTCGTGTTTAGTTTAATTCAGAGCGCAAGCGTTTATGGAGTAGATGGTAAAAGCATTTCGGTTGAGGTTGATATTTCCAGCGGCTTGCCCCAAATCAACGTAGTGGGTCTGCCTGATCCTGCTGTTCGCGAATCTGTTGAACGTGTTCGAGCCGCTCTAAAAAATAGTGGTTTTACTTTTCCTATGGACAGAATTACGGTTAATCTAGCTCCTGCCGACTTGCGCAAGGAAGGCACATCCTTTGATTTAGCCATTGCGGCGGGCATCTTAACTGCAAGCGGACAAATTAGCGTTGCCCCTTTTGAGAATACGCTTCTTCTTGGAGAGCTCTCACTTAACGGGAATGTCCGTCCGGTAGCCGGCGTACTTGCCATGATTGAACAAGCGAAACGACTTGGCTTTAAGCGTGTGTTGCTGCCTGTAGCGAACGTCAAGGAAGCCATCTGGATTTCTGATATGGATTTGTTTGCGCTAAGCCACCTGAAAGAGCTTGATTTAATCAAAAAGAAACAATCCGACTGGAACGATATTCGTGTCGATCATAGAAACGATTCCAGCTTTAATCAAAGTGAAAACAAAGCATATATAGATAAGCAAGATGAAATTGGTGATTATGGAGATGTTATCGGACAGCATCAAGCCAAGCGAGCTATGCTTATAGCCGCGGCTGGCAAACACAATATTTTGCTCAGCGGACCTCCAGGCACGGGTAAAACGATGATGATTCGACGTCTGCCGGGGATATTGCCCTTATTGACTGAACAAGAAGCGCTGGAGGTTACAAAAATTTATAGTGTGGCTGGCAAGCTGCTGGATAGCTCCCATGGCCTTATTACACATCCACCATTTCGCGCTCCGCATCATACCATATCGTCTGGCGGACTGATCGGCGGCGGCTCTATTCCGAAGCCGGGAGAAGTTACACTCGCTCATCGCGGCGTGTTGTTTCTTGATGAATTGCCAGAATTTCCGAGACAGGTACTTGAGGTTTTACGTCAGCCGCTGGAGGATCGTATAGTAACCATTTCCCGCTCCAAAGCCGTGTTCCAGTTTCCAGCCAGCATTATGCTGGCTGCCTCCTTTAATCCATGTCCATGCGGCTATTATGGGCATGAGTATGGCGATAAACGCTGCACTTGCAGCGCTACACTCATTAGCCGCTATCGATCTAAAATATCAGGGCCATTGCTTGATCGAATAGATTTACAGCTAGAAGTGCCAAGACCCATTTCTCTAGAGCATGCTTCAACTGGCCCATCACTTAATACTGCCCAAATGAAGCAGCTAGTGTTGGGTGCATATGCCTTTAAACAAGATCGCACAACAGGCATCAGTCACAATCCTATTGGATCATTAAATGGCGCTGCCCTTCGAAGGTCTGTAAATATAAAGCCAGAAGCCGCAAGCCTGCTGGAAAGTGCTTTTGAAGCGCTTGGAATCAGTATGCGGGCATACGATAGAATGCTGAAGCTGGCACGCACCATAGCCGATCTTGAAGCAAGCGACGCAGTCGATACGATGCATATCGCGGAAGCTATTCAATATCGCGGGCTTGATAAGCCGCTTTCATAATAAAAAAACTTTCTCTGTAGGTTAGCTCCTGTCAGAGAAAGTCCAATTTGTTACCATTTTAGAACGCTGCCTCAAAATGCTTTAAAGAAGTGACGATCTCATCTGCACGGCTCAACGTTATCGCAATAACATCAAAGCGAATGGATGCATCTGAGCGCCCAACACTGCGTAAATAAACTTGAGCCGCGTCTCTTACCTTCTGTTGCTTGCGATAATCCACCGACTCCGCTGCTGTGCCGTATTTACTGCCTTCTTTTCTTGTACGCACCTCTACAAATACAAATCTATCAGAATGTTCAGCAATAATATCAATTTCTCCTATTCTACATCGCCAATTCCGCGTGAGAATATTATAATTCGCTTCTATTAAATACAAACAAGCTGCTTCCTCGCCAAGCTGACCCGTAGCTTTCCTATTATCTAGTTTCCGCGTCCCTTTCGCTTTTCCCTCATCATCTCCCATCTATCATTTCCCTCGCTTTTCGGTCCGAACGATAAACAAAGCTTAAAATTTCTGCGACGAGCGTATACAACTCGCCCGGAATTTCTTGATCAATATCAAGCTTAGAGAGCACTTCTACTAACGAGGAATCCTCTTGAACAGGAATGCCATTTTCCTTCGCTTTCTCAAGGATGAGATCCGCCAAATGCCCTTTCCCTTTAGCGACCATAACCGGAGCAGTGCGTTCGCCTGGCTCGTATTTTAAAGCGACTGCTTTCCTGACTTTCGTTTGTGGCTGATTTTCACTATGATCGCTGCTCATATACGATAATCGACTCCTTTGTAACGATTGGCTGCAAAGGCGCTCATATCCGTCATTTGCTGGTTCTTAACTGCTGCTGATGCTGCATCCACCTTTGATTCCCCCGCTTTGGGAAGCGGCGTTGTTCGAAGTGAAAGCAGCTGATAGCCTGCTTGCTGCAGGCTGGCAGCAATTTCATTTCGAGATCCTTCTGCAAGCGATGAGATTGCAGGATGATCATTCCACAAGTTTAAACTTACAATTTTGTCCATCACATTTACGTCAACCATCGTATCGCCCAGCGTATTCATCGACAAATTAAAGAGCAATCTGCAATTCGAAGCGTCAAGCTCTCCTTTTCGTCCTCTTCTTGTCTGAATGTGAACTGAAGCGGTTTGTTTACCGTCTGCGTTATTGATTGGAATAAACATCGTCACATGTGTGAGAACCGAGCTGTTCCGCTCAGGAGTAAGCAAAAGCTGCTGGCCTGTTATTTGCTGTACAAGCTGCTGCGCTGTCTCTTTGAGAGCAGGAGGTGTATGATCCGATGAAACAAGAGCTAGCAAGGCACTTTTCAATGATTCCTGCTGAGCAGGCGGCGAAGAATCTGTCATTGGAATGCTGTCTGCAACGGTCGAAAGAACCGCTAAGGCTGCTCGTTCAACCATATGCTTTTGATCCGGCAGCCTCGCTTGCTGAGAATCAGCGGTTTCAAACTCTGCTGCTTTTGCCAGCATTACGGTTGGAGTAGCTTCTTTGCTCTTAGCCTCGACGATAGGAGTCTGCAGCGGTGGTGCTGAAGCAGACGCTACAGTCGCCGGCTTTGCAGCAGTTTCCGTTGTTGCTGGCTGAGAAGCCTGTTCTTGCTGGCTCAATTGAGTATCCGCTGTAAAAACTTTGGCAAGCTGAAGCTCATGATCGACGCCCATCCATTTCATCATCTGACCCAGCCAGTTGGGCTGACTTGACTGACTGGCTAATGCTCTAGCCGCTTGAGGATTAGCTTGTTGATCCGGAGCTTCGTCCTCAGACATAGCGGCAGGTGCTGCTGTTACCTGCGGCAAGTCCGTTTTGACGATTTGCGCGTTTAATTGCTTTGCAGTCGGAATGTCCTTTGTAACGGCTTCTCCTGATCTTGCTGCACCAGAATCAGCCGTCACTCCACGAAGCAGCTCGAGCCCTTCCGTCAGAAGCGCTTGAACACGTGCAGCTGCTTGAGTTGCGGCTTTTGTTTCAACTGTCCCTTCATCCGAAACGCTCGTGAATGAAGTAATTTGCTTCTGCAACGTCTCAAGCAGCTCATGCGTGCTGCGCCCGAACATAACCTGCTGCATCGCACCTACAGTAGCACCAGTCATAGGCAATCCTCGTTTAAAGGTTGCAGCAGCGGACTGCATCCATTGCTCCGCATCTCCACCAGCCGGCATCGCGGATGCAGCCTGTTGAAAGGCTTGCGCAACGTCGCGGTTCAGAATAACGCCTTCCTTCCGCAAATCCTTTACGATCTGTGCAGCCCATTTCTGCTCTGGCAATGCCAGCTGTTTAGCCCATTCCTTGAACGTATCATCAGGCAATCCCACTTGACCAGGTTCAACCTGTTTAAGCATTACAAGCGCTCCGCTTGATTGAGGCTGCACTTGGAGCATTGCGGATTGTCCCACTTGAAGCGGCAGCTCTAGCTTCGCACGCACTTGTACACCGTTAATTTGTACGAGCGCTTCGTTATTTTCCATTACCTGCAGGATGACGCCTCTTACCACTTGTCCAACTTTAAGCTCCACAGCTCGTGTATCCGCACTAGAAGCCTCTCCTAAGAAGCTTCGCATCATTTGACTTATATTCATTTGTTCATTCGCCTCCGTTGCTCCAGCGCCATTCTATGCGTTTGCTCTTTGCATTTAAGCGAGCTCTTTACATAAGCATGTACGACTTCATTAAACCTATAAGCCTTATATCGGTCAAAATGAGCAAAGCTTGTAGCCGTTCGCCCCAAAATACAGCACAAAAAATAAAATAACGCCCGATAATTACACCAGGCATCTTTTGCCTCGCACAATCCATCGAGCGTCATATAATATGTGCTGCGAGATGCAGCTAGAAGAGAAGCAGCTGCTCCTCTGTAAATAAGTTGCCGAGAAACGATCTGCGATGCAGAGGACTTGGTCCATTAGCTAGCAATCGCTCCCGATGAAGCTTCGTTGCATATCCTTTGTGTATAGCAATGCCATAAGCTGGATATTCCTGCTCCCATTCGGTCATACAAAGCCTATCGCGCGTAACCTTGGCAACGATAGAGGCTGCAGCGATCGATTGGCTTGTAGCATCCCCTTTAATGATCGAGAGCTGCGGCAGACTAACATCGACCTTCTCCGCATCAACAAGCAAATAGTCAGAAGGAACCTGTAACGATTCCACTGCAATTTTCATTGCAAGCCTAGCTGCCTGCTTAATATTGATTCGATCAACCGTTTCAGCATCAACACGAGCAGCCGACCACGCAACACATTCCTGCAAAATGATATCATACAACTGGTCACGCTTTTTCTCGGAAAGCTTCTTGGAGTCGTTAACCCCTTCAATCACTAGCCCTGGCGGTAAAATAACGGCAGCTGCCACGACGTCTCCGAACAAGCAGCCTCGGCCAACCTCATCTACACCAGCAATCGCTTTAAATCCTTCTTCCCATAACGACTGTTCATATTGCAGCACGTTACGTTCCCCCGTTTCACATCAATAAGGTGGCGCTTCGAGCGTAATTCTTCCTAGCTTGCCTGAGCGCAAATCACGCAAAATGATTCCGGATGTTTTCTCCAAATCGACGTGTCCACCGCTAACAAGGCAGCCTCTCCGACGTCCGATATCTTCCATCACGCGCACGATTTCATCTGAATCCGTAGCGTCCTTTGGTGGCGTTTCAAGCTCATACCGCTCTTTCATGTTAGGCCAGTAACGATCTACCAGCTCACGCATCGCAAAAAACGCGATATCGTCAACATTCAAAATTTGCTCTCTAATAGCACCTGTCATAGCAAGCCTGTATCCGACGAGCTCGTCTTCAAACTTTGGCCACAATATGCCCGGTGTATCGAGCAGTTCCATTTCAGTTCCAATCTTAATCCATTGTTGTCCCTTCGTAACGCCAGGACGGTCGCCGGTTAAAGCAATAGCGCGTCCAGCGAGCTTGTTGATCAACGTGGATTTCCCGACATTCGGTATACCTACAATAAGTCCGCGAATTGCACGCGGATTTATGCCTTTTGCAATTTGACGTGCAATTTTCTCATGCAAAATTTGCTTTGCTTTGAGCGGAACCTCATTTACCTTCGTACCTGTTGAGGAATCAATTGCGATCGATTCATGGCCTTCATTACGGAAATAAGCCATCCATTGCTCTGTCGTTTTTGGATCAGCCAAGTCGGATTTGTTTAATACGATCAATCTTGGCTTGCCGTTCAAAATTTCCTCAATCATCGGATTACGGCTAGATAGCGGAACCCGTGCATCCAATAGTTCGATGGCAAGATCGATTAGTTTGAGCTTGTCTTGTATTTGCCGTTTCGCCCGCGTCATATGACCCGGAAACCATTGAATGGTCATTTACTCACCTCATTTAGTCCAGTGCTTTATAAACTCTAGTTTGTTCAACGGCCAAAAAATAATATCGGCACGTCCAACAACCTCTTTATCCGATACAAATCCGATAACCCTGCTATCTGTACTATCGCTGCGATTGTCACCAAGTGCAAAAATCGTGTCCTCAGGAACAGTGATTTCAGATACATCGGAATTTATTCCTTTTTCGTTGTATAGCTTGCCTTCGGCATGTGCTGCCGCAATTGCTTCTTTTAAATAAGGCTCGTCTATTTTTTTATCATTAATATAAAGGTCATCGCCTTCGAGTCGAATTTTATCACCCGGTACGCCAATCACTCGTTTTATAAATTTTCGACCTTGTTCTGGAACATCGAACACTACGACCTCACCAAATTTCGGCTCGCGTATCGTGTACAAAATTTTATTTACTATTAACCGTTCGCCGGTCTCGAAATTAGGCTTCATGGAAGGTCCGTCGACGATGAATGGTGAAAACAAAAATTGACGAATGAGAAATACGAGAACGACCGCAATGACTAAAGCCTTGATCCATTCTACGACTTCTTTATAAGCTCCGCCCTGTTTTCCTGAGCCGGATGCATGGGCTGCTGCACGGTTTGGTAAATTCTGCTCAATGTCCGCATGTTCCTGCGTATTTTTCATTTCATGATCATTGCCATTGTCCAGCCCGTCATTTCGCTGCTGTGAGTCCATTCAGTCCGCCTTCTTCCCATATGCTGTAATATGTAAATGACCTTTGAGAAAAAACGAAAAGGAGCTTGTTTGCGCAAGCCCCTCTTGTCGTTTGTTCTTAACGAATTTCTTTAATACGAGCAGCTTTTCCGCGAAGACTACGTAGGTAGTACAATTTCGCGCGACGTACTTTACCACGGCGAGCCACTTCGATTTTTTCGATTTTAGGCGAGTTAAGCGGGAAAGTTCTTTCCACACCAACACCGTAGGAAATTTTACGCACTGTAAAAGTTTCGCTGATTCCACCGCCGCGACGTTTGATTACAACGCCTTCGAACAATTGGATACGCTCACGAGTTCCCTCGATAACTTTTACATGAACTTTTAGCGTGTCACCTGGACGAAAGTTCGGTAGACCTTGGCGCAGATTTTCTTGCGCGATTGTTTGCAAAAGATTCATTTGATTCACTCCTTCCACCATAGACGTTCTTATAAGCTCACCGGATTCCTCTGAATCGGTTCATCGCTGATAGCGGACCGTCCGACTTTACGAACAACATTAGAAATTTTACCATAGCTAGCCCAATAATACAACACGATTTTTTTATTCATAAATCATGTATACTAAATGATGACAAACACCGACATGAAGAGGTGACAAAATTGCACCATAATAAACAATCTTTTTGTAACAAAACAAAAGGGGGAATCGCATCTGTACTATTAATATTAACCATTTCTGCACCATTGCAAACCTCTGCTGAATCCTTGGCTTTTAAAGATACGAATGGACACTGGGCTGGCTCCTATATTTCTTGGGCTGTTGATCAGAAATTAGCTCAAGGTTATGGGGATAATTCCTTCAAGCCAAACAAGGTTGTTAATGAAGCTGAGTTTCTTGCTATGCTATTGAGAGCCTATGGATTAGTCACAACATCATCTTCCAGCGCCAGCAATTGGACCAAGCCTTATTACGATTATGCGAATAATTTGGGCTGGCCTATCAATAACGCTTCTCAAAATGTCGAATTCCGACGTGGACAAGCTGCGTTGCTTCTAGCTTCCGCGGCAAATGGAAAGGAATTTACAGAGCAAAGCGCAATTCAGTGGCTGCTTGATGAGAAAATATCGAATGGACGCACCTCTGCCACCGTTAGCGGCTTCATACCAGATGGAAAGCTTACACGCGCTGAGGCGCTTACCTTCTTCTATAACCTCAAACTTCACTCAAAAGCGTTGTCCGATGCTAAAATTATTAACACCGTTGATCGCCTTCAAGAAATAACGTTAAACGATTCGCTGCAAAAGCTTCAACAAACGCTCGGAAAACCGTCAAGAATTGATCCAAGCGAATATGGTTTCTCCTGGTACGTTTATAATAGCAGCTATACCAACTACATGATGTTCGGCATCCAAAATGATCGGGTAATCGCACTTTTCTCCAACGGCAAAGATAGCTGGGCGATGAAGTCGGGCATCCAGATCGGTCAAACGATTGGTAATGCCAAAAAGCTGGTTGGCGAAGCAACCAATGTCGAGACAAATAACGATTATTATGCTTACACTGCAAAAAAAGTACATACCGTTCTCTTCATTGACCGACGTGATGGAAACAAAATAGCTGGTGTCATGCAAATGGATCAAGCCGTTTCCAAATCCACAGCGTTAAAATCAGCTAATACATCCAAGCTGGCAGACGCATATGAACAACAGCTCTTTGATCTTACTAACGCTGAGCGCGCTGTTCGCAAAATACCTCTGCTGCAATGGGACAAGCTCGCTGCTGCCTCTGCGCATGGTCACAGCAACGATATGAGTACACGTAAATTTTTTGACCATACAAATCCAGATGGCTCGTCTCCCTTTGACCGAATGAAAGCAAAAGGCGTTAAGTATCACTCAGCTGCTGAAAACATAGCTGCCGGATACAAAAATAGCATTTTTGCTCACTATGGCTGGGTCAATTCAACAGAAGGCCATCGTGAAGCACTATTAAACAGCAAGCTTGAGCGACTAGGTACAGGTGTTGCATTAGGCGGAACCTATAACGTCTACTATACCCAAAACTTTTATACGCCATAATCATCGAATACTTCTAAATAAACAAAGCCGCAACGAATTTCGTTGCGGCTTTGTTTATTAGCTAGGGTCGTACTATTTGCCCGTCTTATTAGGCTCCTGCTTTAACTGTGAAGCCACCCATTTGCGTTCCTTGTCCGTAAGCGGAGCGCTCTTCAGAAGGTCAGGACGGCGCTGCAGCGTCCGCAGCAGCGACTGCTCACGACGCCACACCTCAATATTCGCATGATGACCAGATATAAGAACATCCGGGACATCCCAGCCGCGGAACGACGCAGGCCGAGTGTAATGGGGGTGCTCAAGCAAACCTGTGCTATATGAATCTGTAACGGCAGAAGTTTCATTGCCAAGCACTCCTGGAAGTAATCTAACAACGCTATCGATGAGCACCATCGCAGGTATTTCTCCACCCGTAAGCACGTAATCACCAATCGACAGCTCGTCTGTTACAAGATGCTCGCGTATACGCTCATCATAACCTTCATAGTGACCGCAAATAAGAACCAAATGCTGTTCCTTTGCAAGCTCTTCAGCCTTCTTCTGCGTAAACTGTGCACCTTGCGGGCATAGAAGAATAACACGCGGCTTTATATTGTCATCCAGCTTTAGATCCTCTACCGCAGCAAAGACCGGATCTGGCTTCAAGACCATGCCGCCACCGCCGCCGTATGGATAATCATCAACCGTATTATGCTTATTGCCTGAATAAGCACGGAAGTTGATTGCTTGAGGGGATACGATCCCCTTCTCTTTCGCTTTTCCTAAAATGCTCGAATTGAACACGCCGTCGAACATTTCGGGAAACAGCGTCAGCACATCTATTTTCATCGGTTAAATCAATCCTTCCATCAAATGGACCGTTACGATTTTCTCTTTTGTGTCGACATTGACTAAGACATCATCGATAACAGGCAAAAGCAATTGCTTCCCCGAGCCCTTCGGACGATCCACTACCCACACATCATTTGCGCCTGGGCTTAAAATTTCCGAAATCGTGCCCAGCTCCTCGCCTTCCTCAGTAACGACACGGCAGCCTATAATTTCGTGATAATAATATTCGCCTTCTTCAAGCTCAAGCTGCTGGTCGGCTGAAATTTTCAATACCCAACCTTTATATTTCTCAACCGCATTAATATCAGTGAAGCCTTCCAGCTTCAATATGTATACGTTTTTGTTCGCGCGTGAGCTGATTACTTTTACTTCCAGCGAAGCTCCGCTTTCCTCGTTGACCATAAGCAGCTTGTTTCCAGAAGCAAATCTATCCTCTGCAAAATCCGTTTGCGAAAGAATTTTCAGCTCTCCGCGGATACCGTGCGTATTAACGACTTTCCCGACTGTAAACCATTTTTCGTTCATTAGAACCAGCCCTTCATATGTGTATAGCCTTATTATACATGCAAAAACGGCTTCGTTCCATGTTGAAGAACGAAGCCGTAATGATTAGCGACATCCATGGATAAGTGTACATATTGAAAAGAAGGTTAGGACATTCATCCCAACCTTCTCTTCATACGTACATCATGACATAATGTCGACGATGACACGCTTTTGCGATTTCACGGAAGCAGAAGTCACTACCGTGCGAATCGCTTTCGCTATGCGTCCCTGTTTACCGATGATTTTACCGATATCCTCGGGGTGAACCGAAAGCTCGTATATCGTGCCACGGTCATCATCCTTCACATTGATTTGCACCTGTTCAGGATGATCAACCAATGCCTTCGCTATGACAAGAATCAATTCTTTCATCTCAAGGCCCTCCGCTATTCAACAGTTATTTCTGTTGCTTAAGCTCATGGAACTTTTTAAGAACACCAGCTTTGGAAAGCAAGTCACGAACGGTATCAGAAGCTTGAGCTCCAGTTTGCAACCATTTTAGCGCTTTCTCTTCATCAATCTTAACTTGAGCCGGTTGTGCAACCGGGTTATAAGTACCGATTTCTTCGATAAAACGACCATCACGCGGCGAACGGGAATCCGAAACTACTACGCGGTAGAAAGGAGCTTTGTGAGCACCAATTCTTTTCAAACGAATACGTACTGCCATTAAAAATTCACCTCCTTCAAAGAGTAAACAACCATTAAAACGGGAACTTCATATTTTTGCCGAGCATACCTTTCAGGCCCTTCTTGCCGCCCTTAGGTCCTTTCGGTCCCATCATCGATGAGAATTGCTTCATCATTTTTTTCATATCGTCAAACTGCTTAATGAGGCGGTTAACCTCAACGATCGTTGTTCCGCTGCCTGCAGCAACACGCTTGCGGCGACTGTGATTAAGCAGCTCTGGCTTTTGCTTCTCCTCTTTCGTCATGGAGCGGACAATAGCCTCGACGCGGCCGATTTGTTTCTCATCGACCTTCATATCCTTCATGCCCTTCATCTTGTTCATGCCGGGCAGCATATCCATAATTTGATCAAGCGGCCCCAAATTGCGAACCTGCTCCATCTGTTCAAGGAAATCGTCGAACGTAAACTCTGCTGTACGCATTTTACGTTCCATTTCCTTCGCTTTATCTGCATCAATATTCGACTGCGCCTTCTCAATAAGCGATAGCATATCGCCCATGCCGAGAATACGGGAAGCCATTCGCTCTGGATGGAACGGCTCCAAGGAGTCGATTTTCTCACCCATTGCTGCGAATTTAATCGGACAGCCTGTAACTGCTTTTACCGACAGCGCCGCGCCACCGCGAGTATCGCCATCGAGCTTCGTTAGTACAACGCCTGTTAAAGCGAGCTGTTCATGAAAGCTCTGTGCAACGTTTACAGCATCTTGTCCTGTCATTGCATCAACAACGAGGAGAACCTCATCCGGCTTTGTAACCTGATGAATTTGCTTAAGCTCTTCCATCAGCTCTTCGTCGATATGTAAACGACCGGCGGTATCAATGATGACATAATCATTGCCGTTCTCTTTGGCATGCTGCAGTCCAGCACGCGCAATCTCTACAGGTGAAGTCTGATCACCCAAGGAGAAGACCGGCGCATTGATTTGTTCACCAAGCACTTGAAGCTGCTTAATGGCTGCAGGACGATAAATATCACAAGCGATAAGAAGCGGCTTATTGTTGCTCTTCTGAAGCAATTTTGCCAGCTTGCCTGAAGTTGTTGTCTTACCCGCACCTTGCAAACCCGCCATCATAATGACTGTCGGAGGCTTATTAGCCTTTACCAGCTTGCTCTGCGTGCCGCCCATCAGCTCGGTCAGCTCTTTATTTACGATATCGATGACGACCATGCCGGGCGTGAAGCTCTTGGATACATCGAGGCCAATAGCCCGTTCCTTCACCTTCGCAATAAAGTCCTTCACGACTTTAAAGTTAACGTCTGCCTCTAGAAGCGCCAAACGTACTTCACGCATTGCTTCGCTAACATCATCCTCGGAAACCTTGCCTTTGCCCCTCAGCTTGCTGAACACATTTTGAAGCCGACTCGATAAGCTCTCAAATGCTGCCATGTACCGTCACCTCCATTCTTCCTATTTTATTCGGCTAATTTAAATTGTGCAATGACACTCATAAGCGCCTGCTTGTCCTGCTCTGCAATGGAAAGCTCGTTAACGCTGTTTACAAGCTGCACAGTTAATTGTTGAAAGGATTCATGTCTTACAAGCAAGCCTAGCTTGCCTTCATAACTTTCCAGCACTTGTTCTGCACGCTTGATGTGCTCATATACCGCTTGTCTGCTAATTCCAAACTCGCCAGCAATTTCCCCAAGTGTGAAGTCGTCGTGAAAATAATATTTGAGAAACGTCCGCTGCTTCTCTGTCAAGAGCGGCTCGTAAAAGTCGAACAACAAGTTTATTCGGGTTGTCTTGGACAAGGCATCTGGTTCATTTGCTTTCATCCCCTCAGCCCCTCCTGTTATTTGCTTGTTCTGCCGACAAGGTAAACACCTTTACACCAGCAACGTCTTTTATAATACATGACACTATAGGCTACTGTCAAGTATTTTCCCTTGTCACCTTTACGAGCTGTTTTACCTGCTCCAAACCATCATTAACTGCAGCCTACTCCGCCGTTTTTCCAGCTTCATAATCATCTTCACGTTGGATTAATCCAGCAAACAAAGCATGAATAAATTGCTCTGAATCGAATTGCTGCAAATCGCCCATTTTTTCGCCAAGACCTACAAGCTTAACCGGAAGGCTTAGCTCATTTCGAATAGCAATTACGATTCCGCCCTTAGCTGTTCCATCAAGTTTAGTCAGTACTAGACCGGTTACACCGCTTTTCTCGCCAAACAATTTCGCTTGGCTAAGTGCGTTTTGACCAGTCGTAGCATCAAGCACAAGAAGAACCTCATGGGGAGCGTCAGGGAGCTCGCGCTGAATCACGCGGAAAATCTTGTTCAGCTCTTCCATCAAATTGGTTTTGTTTTGCAGCCTGCCAGCCGTATCGCATAACAGAACGTCTACGCCGCGCTGCTTTGCAGCTTGCACCGCATCGAACATCACAGCTGCAGGGTCAGCTCCTGATTGCTGCTTAATGACATCGACACCAACACGTTGCCCCCATACCTCGAGCTGCTCAATAGCTCCTGCGCGGAACGTATCGCCAGCTGCCATAAGCACACTCTTGCCTTCGCTCTTGAATTTATGAGCAAGCTTGCCAATGGTTGTCGTCTTGCCAACGCCATTTACGCCAACGAACAAAATAACAGTGATGCCGCTTGGTGCCATCCGCAAGCCGGAATGATCGTCACCCTTCATGAGCTGAATCAGCTTCTCAGAGAGAATAGGCTGCAAATCCAAAGCATCCTCGATCTTCCGTTTTTTCACTTCGACCCGCAGATCATCAATAAGCTGCATAACGGTATTCACACCAACGTCGGCGCCAATCAATATTTCCTCTAGTTCTTCATAAAACTGCTCATCGATTTTTTTGCGGCGTGTGATTAGCTCTTCTACCTTTTCCACAAAAGCTGTACGCGTCTTCGATAAGCCTTCTTTGAAAATATTTGTCACCGCTTCTGTCTTTGTAGCGATGCTTTCCTTCAGCTTCTTAAAAAAACTCATCGTTCCAACTCCCCATCCTCACGTTGCCGTTTTCTATAAGTTATGCGGATACCGGCTCTTCATCCTCTAAGCGCACAGAAACGAGCTTCGATACGCCGCCTTCCTCCATCGTAACACCATATAGCACATCCGCTTCCTCCATCGTGCCTTTACGATGAGTAACGACGATAAACTGCGTAAGCTCTGAAAACTCACGCAAATATTGAGCAAAGCGTGACACGTTTGCCTCATCAAGCGCAGCTTCAACCTCATCAAGCACGCAAAACGGAACGGGTTTCACCTGTAAAATTGCAAATAGCAAAGCGATTGCGGTCAAAGCTCTTTCTCCACCAGAGAGCAGCTGTAGATTTTGAAGTTTTTTGCCTGGCGGCTGAGCGACGATGTCGATTCCTGTATCAAGAACACGATCCGGCTCAACGAGCACAAGATCAGCACGGCCACCACCGAACAGCTTCGCGAATACGATAACAAAATGACTGCGAATCGCTTCAAACGTCGCTTTGAACCGTTTGGACATCTCATCGTCCATCTCGCGAATGACCTGGTACAACGTCGTTTTTGCGTCGATCAAATCATCCTTCTGCTCGGACAAAAACTCAAAACGTTCGCTGACTCGCTCATACTCCTCGATTGCACCTAAGTTCACTTCGCCAAGAGCGGTTATTTGACGTTTAACGTCTCTAACCTCATTTTGTGTACCGAGAACATCCTCAGGTATAGGGTACTGCTCCTTAGCGAGCTCATAGCTAAGCTCATATTCCTCACTGAGCTTCCGAAGCAAATTATCAAGCTCCACGTCTAGACGGTTAGCCGCAATTTCGGTCTGCCTCATCTGCTCTTCAACCGTCCGAAGTTGTCCGCGCTGCTCCTTCGTTTCACTTTCGCCCAAATCGAGCTCGGCAATACGCTTAGCGCGTGCTGATCGTTTGAAATCCGTTTGCTCTGCACATTCCTGCTTCTTCAAACGCAGGTGATTGAGCTGTTCAATCTGCTGTACCGTTTCATCGGCATGCCTTGCGATTTCTTCCTCTTGCTGAACGGACAAGGAGCGCAAGCTTCCAAGCTCTTGCTTCGCCCGACCAATTTCCGCACGCACTCTCGCCGATTGATCTTCGAAAGATAATTTCTCTTGATCAGTCTTCGCTGCAGCAATCTTAATATCGGTAAGCTGGCCTTGCAGCTCTTCCTTCGCAAATTCGCTAGCTTTACGCCGCTCTTCTGCCATACGAATCGCTTCCTGCAGCCTCGCTTCATCTATAACCAGCTGCTCTAACCGGAGCTCAGCAGCTTTGGCTGCTGCCTGAACATCTTTCTGCTCAGACAAATGAGTGTTACGATCCGCTGAATACAGCTGACGCTGCTCGTCGAGATGCTTCGCCTCATTATGAAGCTGCTGAAGCTCAGCTCTAATTTGCTGCTCTTCAATACGGCTTTTCTCGCCCTCTGCACGCAGCTCTTCAATATTATGCGTGCGAATAGAATGCTCTTTGCGCAAATCGCTTAGCTTATTACGAAGCTGCTCTACCATCTTGCGAGCATCTGCAATCTCTTGATCAAGCGCGTCGATTTGACGTTGACGACCAAGCAGGCTAGCGCCTTTCTTCTGCAAGCTGCCCCCCGTCATTGAACCGCCAGCATTGACAATATCACCTTCAAGCGTGACGACGCGGTATCGATATTGGCATTTCGATGCAATCCGGTTGGCTTGCTCCAGCGTTTCTGCAAGCAAAACATTGCCAAGCAAACTGTTCACAATCGCTGAATAGCGGTCATCCGAGCTTACCAAATCAGCAGCAACGCCTACAAAGCCCTCAATGGATTCGGCTATTCGCTTGTCATGCTCAGGAACTTGTCTGCCACGAATAACATCGAGCGGCAGGAAGGTAGCTCGTCCTAGCTGACGCTGCTTTAAGAATGCGATAGCTGCGCGAGCCGTTTTCTCATCCTCCATGACCACATGCTGCAAGGCCCCGCCCAGTGCAGTCTCAACGGCAGTCTCAATGCGTTCAGGAACACGAACAAGCTCCGCAACCGCGCCATGAACACCGCTGATTCCACTATTGCCGCGTCTGGAAGCTTTAAGAACTTCCTTTACGCCCTGCATAAAGCCATCAAGCGCATCCTGCATTTCTTTCATGGTATCGCGCCTAGAAACATGGCTGTCGAGCTTCTGCTCCCACTTTCGCATGGCTAAAGTGACCTCTTCCAAACTTTGAGAAATCTTTCTCGTTTGTTCAGATTCCGAAAGCGTTTTGTTTCTTGCCTGCTCTAGTCGCGCTAGCGTAGATTCAAGCGCAGCCGCAAGTGAAAAGCGTCTCTCGTCCAATTTTTCCTGCTGCTCCAGCCATTTTGTCTCATCCTCACTAATTCGCTCCATCCGCCGCTGCAATGCTTCTTGCTGCTGCGAAGCATAACGAATTTCGTTGCGGTGCTGCGCCATCGAGCTGAGCACTTCCAATAGCTCGCTTTTGAGTGTTTCTTCCGCATCAACGACTGCTCCGCCTGCAACGCCTACAAGACGCGCTTCTTCATCGGCTATTTTCGAGCGCAGATCTGCTAGCTGCAACTGCAACGCAGCTGCACGGCTGCGAAATTCCGCTTCTTCCTGCGTCATTGTGACAATGCGAGCATCCTGTGCAGCGATTGACTCTTCAAGCTGACGTTTATTTTGCTCCAAGTTGCGCTTGCGTTCCTTCAGTACCTCGCCGTATCCTTCACATTTCTCGAAATCCTCACTAATTTGCAGCATCGCTTCATGAAGCTGATCAAGCTCAAGCTCAAGCTCCCGCAGCTGCTGACGATCCTTCTCCAAATGTGCATCATGTTTGCTGACAACCGTAGATAGCTGAAGCTGCTCCTGCTGCAAACGCTCAAGCTTGCCGTTTGCCTCCGTCCATGAACCGTGAATCTGTTCGATGTTATGTACGTACATAGAGATTTCCTTCGTTTTCAGCTGTTCCTTGAGCGCTTTGAAGTGAATGGCTTTCTCCGACTGCTTGCGAAGCGGGCCAACCTGATCCTCTAGCTCAGTCACCAAATCATGAATGCGAAGAAGATTTTGCTCAGTTTCATCAAGCTTCCTCTGTGCCTCGCGCTTACGCGACTTGTATTTGACGATGCCAGAGGCTTCTTCAAATATTCCCCGACGATCCTCCGAGCGCGTGCTCAAAATTTCTTCAATTCGCCCTTGTCCAATGATGGAATAAGCTTCTTTACCGATACCGGTATCCATGAATAGCTCGGTAATATCTTTTAGCCTGCATGGCTGCTTGTTTATTAAATATTCGCTATCTCCGCTGCGATGTACGCGCCGTGTCACTGTTACCTCGTTATACTCGAGCGGCAATGCCCCATCCGAGTTGTCAAGAGTAAGGGATACTTCGCTGTAATTGACAGCTTTCCTAGCATCGCTTCCGGCAAAAATAATATCTTCCATCTTGCCGCCGCGGAGGCTCTTTGCGCTTTGCTCGCCGAGCACCCAGCGTATGCCGTCCGAGATGTTGCTTTTTCCACTGCCGTTCGGCCCTACAACCGCAGTAATACCGGTTACAAACTCCATTTCGGTCCGATCTGCGAAAGACTTAAAGCCTGATAATTCGATCCGTTTCAGAAACATGTCTTGGTTTTCACCTCACCCCTCATTGTACCACATCTTATGGGCCTTGATAACCATTTAAGCTACTAAAAGCAACCAAATGCTGCGTTTATCACCTTATTTCAGCTGGTTAAACCGCTCTTCCTTTTTATCAGGTCCACATAATAAACGTTCATAAAAAAAGAGAGCGCCCGGCAGGTCAGAAGACCTTCCGGAAACTCTCTATGCTGATTAGCCTTGTTCCTGCGATAGCGTGCGCCATGCTTCAGCTGCAGCACGCTGCTCCGCTTCCTTCTTCGTCCTCCCGCTGCCGACGCCAAAACGCTCTTCACCGAGATATACTTCAACGACAAATTCACGGTCATGCGCAGGTCCACGTTCTTCAATGATTCGGTATTCCACCGCACCAAGCCCATGATGCTGCGATCGTTCCTGCAGCTTCGACTTGGAGTCTTTAACAAGAAGACCATAGTCGTTTGACTCAACAAAAGGAAACATATGCTCATTAAGAAAAGCTCTCGTTTCCTCAATTCCTGCGTCAAGGAAAATGGCACCGACAAACGACTCGAACAAATCAGCTAGCAATGCTTGCCTTTGCCGACCGCCTAGCTGCTCTTCACCGCGTCCGAGAAGCACATGCGAACCGAGCTCCAAGCGTTCAGCAAATTGGGCTAAAGATGGCTCGCAGACGATTGATGCACGCATTCTCGTGAGCTCGCCCTCAGGCCGCTGCGGATACGTTGCGAACAAATACTCAGAAACGAGTAATTGAAGCACCGCATCTCCCAAAAATTCCAAACGCTCATTATCCTGAGCTGACCCGCGCTTGTGTTCATTTACATAAGAAGTATGAGTGAAAGCTTGCCTCAGCAGCTTTGTCCGCTTAAAACTGAGCTGCAGCCGCTGCTGCAGCTCATAGAAGGAATCACGCTTCATAAACTTTCATCACGATCGATGCATTGTGGCCGCCGAAGCCAAATGAGTTGGATAATGCTATCCTTACATTCGCTTCACGCGGTTTATTAGGTACATAATCAAGATCGCACTCCGGGTCTTGATTGTCTAAATTAATAGTCGGAGCGATGATACCGCTTTTGATAGTCAAGCCGAGAATTACAGCTTCAACGCCGCCAGCAGCACCTAGCAAATGACCTGTCATCGATTTCGTTGAGCTGACCGCTACTTTATAAGCATGGTCGCCGAGCGCTTTTTTGATCGCTTTTGTCTCTGAGCGATCACCGACAGGTGTCGAAGTGCCGTGCGCATTGATGTAGTCGATCTCAGAAGGATCAATTCCAGCATCCTTGAATGCTTTCACCATGCAGCGAGCTGCACCATCTGGGTCTGGCTCAGTCATGTGATGAGCGTCACCGCTCATACCGTAGCCAATAACCTCAGCATAAATTTTTGCACCGCGTGCCTGCGCATGCTCAAGTGATTCAAGCACGAGTACACCAGCGCCTTCGCCCATTACGAAACCATCACGGTCAACGTCGAACGGACGACTTGCTTTTTCAGGCTCTTCATTGCGAACGGACATCGCACGCATTGAGCAGAAGCCTGCCATGCCAGTCGGTCTGATCGTCGCTTCTGCTCCGCCAGCAATCATCACGTCAGCGTCGCCGCGTTGAATCAATTTGAAAGAATCGCCGATGGAATGAGTGCCCGTAGCACAAGCGGTTACTGCCGTGCTATTTGGACCCTTCGCACCAGTAAGCATGGATACTTGTCCAGAAGCCATGTTCGCGATCATCATCGGAATAAAGAAAGGGCTGACGCGCTTAGGGCCTTTCTCCAGCAAAATATTGTGCTGGTCTTCCCAAGTACCTAGTCCACCGATACCGGAACCGACCATAACGCCAACACGCTCAGGGTCTGCATTTGTACCAATTTGCAAATCAGCATCTTTAACTGCCAATTGACTAGCTACAGCAGCAAATTGTACGAAACGGTCCATTCTGCGTGCTTCTTTTTTATCTAAACCGTAATCTTCGGGATTGAAATTTTTAACTTCTGCGGCAATGCGCGTCGGATACTCAGAGAAATCGAAAGCTTCAACAACCGATACACCTGATTTTCCGTCCAGCAAGTTACCCCAGAACTCTTCCAAATCGGAACCGAGTGAGGTAATAACCCCCATACCCGTAACAACAACTCTTTGTTTCATTCGATTCACCTCTATGTCCAGCAAATTTGATGCGCAAGCTGCGTCACCTTTGTTAATCGGTCAATGTTGCTATATTGCGTATACCCTGCTTATATTTCTCCGTAAATACAAGCCTAGCCGTACCAAACGGCGAAACCTTTACGCTTGAAATATAAGGAGGTATAAATGAGATGCACATAAAGCCATTCACGCTTCTTTATATAAAAGCTGCCTTGCTTGCTTAAGTGTAATGCAGGAAACTGCCTAGATGGAGAGAAGTCCCGTTTATTAAAAACGGGACTTGTCCTTCTTACGTATGAGATTGTATGTATTTAACTACTTCTCCCACAGTGGTGATTGTCTCAGCATCTTCATCAGAAATTTCCATATCAAACTCGTCTTCTAGCTCCATGACCAATTCAACGACATCAAGAGAGTCAGCGCCGAGGTCATCTTTAAATGAAGCTTCAAGTGTAACTTCCGCTTCGTCTACGCCTAGTCGGTCGATGACGATACGTTTTACGCGATCTACTACTTCGGACATCCGGTTCACCTCCTCCATGGTATTATACGAGAATTAAAGATAAAATGCCATACGTAACCGTTTTAATTCATTATTGCCGAATTATCTGGTGTTACATATACATACCGCCGTCCACATGAATCGTCTGTCCAGTCATATAGGCTGAAGCATCCGAAGCAAGAAAACGGACTGCGTTTGCGATGTCGCTCGGATCACCGAGACGGGCAAGCGGAATTTGGCCAGATAAAGATTGGCGCATTTCTTCCGGCAGCTTGTCCGTCATTTCGGTTTGAATAAATCCTGGGGCTACACAGTTAACTGTAATGCCGCGTGACGCAAGCTCGCGGGCACTAGCCTTAGTAAGACCAATGACACCAGCTTTGGCTGCAACATAGTTAGCCTGCCCAGGGTTTCCGAGCACACCAACAACAGAAGAAATGTTGATGATTCGGCCGGAGCGTTGTTTCATCATAGAGCGAGTGACCGCTTTAATGCCGTTGAAAACCCCTTTTAAGTTGGTTTCAATGACTTGGTCAAACTCGTCTTCCTTCATACGCATGATTAAATTATCTCTTGTAATGCCCGCATTATTCACTAATATGTCAACCGCTCCGAATTGCTCGATGACTTCCTTGACCATCGCGTCAAATTCATCTACTTTGCCAACATTAGCTTTAATAACAATAGCGCGTCTACCGAGTGCTTCTACAGCTTGCGCCGTTTCAACTGCTGCCGCTTCGCTGCCTGAGTAGTTAATGGCAACATCCGCGCCTGCCTCGGCGAGGGCAATAGCAATCGATCTGCCAATGCCCCGCGATGCGCCTGTTACGAGTGCTTTTCTTCCTTCCAAGCTAGCAAACATCGAATCCCCTCCATCCTATTGTTCATTCACCTGCAGCGCTTCAAGCGCACTGATGCTGTTAATCGAGATGACGCGTAGATTTTTGTCGACTTTTTTGATCAGGCCGGCAAGCACCGTTCCCGACCCGATTTCCACAAATGTATCAACGCCCTGCTCGACTAAATAACGTACGCTATCTTCCCAAAGGACAGGTGAGCACACCTGCTCTACGAGCAGACCACGTATCTCATCCGCCGATGTTACCGCATTGGCAGTGACATTCGCCACAACAGGAACATTAGCATCCTTCATCGCTATATCAGCTAATGTCGCTTGAAGATTTACAGCTGCAGGCTTCATTAGGGATGAATGGAATGGACCGCTTACTTCAAGAGGAATAACCCGCTTAGCTCCAGCCTCTTCTTTGCCGCGCTGGACAACAGCATCAACACCTGCTGCAGTACCTGACACCACAATTTGACCAGGACAATTCACATTTGCAAGCTCAACAGCCGAGCCTTCAGCGGTAATTGCCGCACAAAGCGCTGCGAGCGTATCGCGTTCAGCGCCGAGCACTGCTGCCATTGCGCCTTGGCCGCTAGGAACAGCTTGCTCCATAAATTGACCGCGAGCACGGACAGTACGAACAGCATCTTCAAAGGATAGGACTCCAGCAGCGACAAGCGCGCTATACTCCCCAAGACTGTGCCCAGCAACAAAATCCGGCTTCAGACCCCGGCCTTCCAACGCTTCCAATAGCGCAACGCTAACGGTAAGCAGTGCTGGCTGTGTATTCGCCGTTTGTTTAAGCGTATCTTCTGGTCCTTCAAAAATAATCTGGCTTAATGAGAAGCCCAGTGCCTCATCCGCTTGTTCAAAAATCGCACGGGAACGATCAAACGCATCATATGCGTCTTTGCCCATTCCGACAGCTTGTGCGCCTTGCCCCGGAAAAACAAATGCTATTTTACTCATAACGTTTCCCCCTTACACACGTATACGGCTCGAACTGCATCAGACAGTATAGCTCGTTTCGCGGTGATATGTAAGCTCGTCATAAGAGGAAAACTTATAACGTCTTATTTTTTCAAAAAGCTGCTGCTTTCATACTACCATACCAGAACCGAAGCTCCCCATGTCAGGCCGCCGCCGAAACCTACAAGCACAAGGCGATCTCCTTCACTCACACGACCCTGCTCAACGGCTTCAGCCAGTGCAACTGGAATGGATGCCGATGACATATTACCGTATTTGTCCAAATTAATCATCGCTTTATCTTCCGACAAGCTTAGTCTGTTTAAAGCGGACTGGATAATCCGAATATTCGCTTGATGAGGAATAAGGAGATCAATATCTTCTTTGTTTAGGCCAGCTTTCTGCAAAGCCTCTTCAGCCACGCTGCCCATAATTCTAACCGCAAACTTGAATACATCATTGCCAGCCATATGAATGAAATGCTGCTTCGACTGGATGCTTTCTTCCGATGCTGGAACGCGTGATCCGCCTCCATGAACCTTCAGCAGGTCTCCACCGCTTCCGTCTGCGCCAAGCACAAACGATTGGAAGCCTCGGCCTTCTTCAACCGGTCCAAGCACAACTGCACCTGCACCGTCACCGAACAATATGCATGTGTTGCGATCCGTGTAATCAGTAATTCGCGATAGCGTCTCAGCGCCTACAACAAGCACATTCTTGTACATGCCGCTGGCGATCATACTCGTTCCTGTCGCTAGTCCATATATAAACCCGGAGCAAGCAGCCGACAAATCGAACGCAGCCGCTTGCTTTGCTCCCAGCTTATCTTGAAGCAAGCAGGCAGTCGAAGGGAAAAACATATCAGGCGTAATTGTAGCAACTATAATGAGATCGATATCTTCTGCCGTAAGGCCAGCAGCGGCAATCGCTTCACGCGATGCATGCAGCGCAAGATCGGATGTTGCTTCTTCCGCTGAAGCTAGGCGGCGTTCTTTAATGCCTGTGCGAGTAACAATCCATTCATCATTTGTTTCAACCATTGCTTCTAGCTCTTTGTTCGATAAAATACGTTCTGGCACGTATTTACCAGTACCAATTATTCCGACAGGATGTAAACCCATTTCGCACACTCACTTCCCGTTGATTTCTGATGCGATTGTTTCAATCAATTGTCCTTGAATGGCGCTGCGAGCCTGTCTTACGGCATTTTTCACAGCGAGGGCATCCGAGGAGCCGTGGCATTTTACTACAAGGCCATTCAGTCCAAGCAAAGGTGCACCGCCATGCTCCTTATAGTCCATTCTCTTCTTAAGCACACGCAGCTTAGGAAGCATGATTGCCGCAGCAAGCTTCGTTAACAGCGTCTGACCGAAAGCGTCCTTAAGCGAATCAAAAATCGTACCCGCGGCGCCTTCCATGGCTTTCAGCATAATATTGCCGGCAAAACCGTCGCAAACAAGGACATCGCAATTTCGATTTAGAACATCCCTTGCTTCAACGTTGCCGATAAAATTCACTGGAGCTTGCTCAAGCAAAGCGTAAGCCGCTTTAGCCATCTCATTGCCCTTCATCGCTTCAGTTCCCACGTTCAGAAGCCCAACTCTCGGCTTCTCCAGTCCGTGAACCTTGGCACGATAAATGCTTCCCATAATTGCATATTGCAGCAGATGCTCCGGCTTTGCATCCATATTCGCTCCCAAATCAAGCGTAAGAATGCCGACATCATCCATCGTAGGCATCATAGGAGCGAGCGCGGGCCGTTCGATTCCATCCATTCGACCGACAACAAGAAGTCCAGTCGCCATCAAAGCGCCAGTATTGCCTGCTGACAGCATAGCATCTGCCTGCTTTTCACGAACGAGTTGTCCAGCAACGACCATGGATGCTCCTTTTTTGCGGCGCACCGCTTTAACAGGCTCATCATCTGGACCAATGACCTCATCAGCATGGCAAATGGTTATATTAGCGGGCTTCTGCCCTTTCATGAGCGGTTCAATAACAGACGTTTCACCAACGAGCAGCAGCTCTGTATCGGGCCACTGCGCCGCCGCGTCAAGCGCTCCTTGCACAATTAAGCCAGGGGCATTGTCTCCCCCCATAGCATCAATAGCGATCCGCACGTACGTCTCCTCCTTCAGCATCTGTGTCTCCCGCGGACCGATAAATAACAAAGTTACCCTGGAACACCATTTCGTCTCCGACATATGTGAACAGCTCTACCTTCGCCTTGCTTCGCTCGCCCGAAATGGAACGAACATAAGCCTTGGCAATACATTTCTCCCCAAGCTTAACAGGTCGAATGAATCTAATGTCCGCTGTTACGGTAAGTGCAATTTCATCATCTATAATAGCAACGGCAAGTGAATTTGCTTGTGCAAATACGTGATGACCGCGTGCAATGCCCGTTCTGGAGAATACATGTTCTTCACGAATCTCGAATACCGAGATGCCGCTCTTGTCCAATTCCAAATCGACAATATCACCAATCACCTCGTGCAATGCGAGCGATCGAACGGAGTCGTATGAACGTTCTGCCATCAGCTTCAGACGTTCTCTAAGCTCTGGTATACCAAGCTCCATCCGGTCAAGGCGTATCGTCTGGATGCTTACTTTGAGCAACCTAGTCAGTTCCCGATCCGTTATAAAAGGATTTTCATCAATGTGTCGGGCAAGCTGCTGATGCCGCTGCCGTTTGGGCATTCGTTCGATGTTCGGCACCACCTTTTACCAAATAGTGAATGATAGACAATCTTATATCCGTTCCGCGGCCTCGTGAGGCATCAGTACGATTAGTATATGTATGTTGCTTGATATTATCACCTGGTACTAATTAAGTATATAAAAAAATACGCTCGAGCGCAATGTTGCATAAAAATATAACTGCTTTTTCATCCATTCACTAGCGTCATACGAATCGATATGAACAAAAAAATAGCACTTCACCACTTGGATGAAGTGCTATCCCAGACATCATTTCTTATTGGGAAATGATCTCTTTTGTTTTGTAATATCCACAAACTTTGCATACGTGGTGAGCCAATTTCAGCTCGCCGCATTGCTCACACTTCACCATGCCCGGTACTGCAAGTTTGAAATGCGTACGACGTTTATCACGGCGAGTCTTGGATGTTCTACGCTGAGGTACTGCCATATTTAACACCTCCTTCAAAAATTCAATCAGCACTACTCTTATTCCTTAAATAGATCCTTTAGCGCTGCAAAACGGATATCAACCTTCTCCGTGGAGCAGCTGCATTTGTGCTCATTTAAGTTCTGTCCGCAAGTCTGACAGAGACCTTTACAATCATTGCTGCAAAGCGGCGCAAAAGGCATGAACAGTTGAAGTGCTTCTTCCACATAAGGCTTCAAGTCCAGTCTGTCCGCATTTACTTCAATGAAATCACTCTCTTCCTCTTCCATATCCTCATCACGGTCTTCGTCAGACGTAGCCCGCTTAAATACTTCAGAGAATCGAATAACCGTATGATCCTTTACCGGTTCAAGGCAGCGTGAGCAGGCAAGCTCGAGATCGATGGCAAGCTTGCCATCCACTTCGATAAACTCTTCGTGCCCAGTTACCTGAAGCGATACATGGAGAGGTCCCGTACGATAAACATCTTGGCGTCCTTTAAAAAGGTCACTAACATCGAGCTGTTCGTCGATTGTAGTTTTCAACCCTTTGGACATTGTTTCTTGAATATGAAACTGCATCAGATCACCCCAAACAAACAAAGATTATTATATCTATCAGACTACTGTTTTGTCAACATTTTCACACGGTTTTTCAATAACACTTGATGCAGACCGTGATTGTGCTCCCTCTCTATGCTATAGTGAAACAACCAACATTTAACAGAGAGAGGATCAAGCGAATGCGCACCGTCGGGCTCATTGTCGAGTATAATCCATTTCACAACGGACATTTGTATCATTTGCAACAATCGCGCAAAATAACGCAATCTGACGCCGTCGTTGCCGTCATGAGCGGCCATTTCCTGCAACGCGGCGAGCCCGCCCTGCTGGATAAATGGGCTAGAACACGCATGGCGCTTGAAGGCGGCTGCGATCTTGTCATTGAATTGCCGGTTGCTTACGCAACACAGGCCGCAGAGTGGTTCGCCTATGGCGCTGTGTCCTTATTAGAGGCGACAGGCGTCATTGACAGCTTCTGCTTCGGAACGGAAAACGGTGAGCTTGAGCCGCTGCTACAGGCAGCAGAGCTCATTACAAACGAGCCGCCAGCCTTTAAAGCCTTATTGAAGCAGCTGCTTCAAACGGGAATTAGTTATCCGAACGCGTATAGCAGCGCCATCACCATCTACTTATCGGATCAGGGCTATTCCTCTGCCGCTAATTTTCCATTCGCGCTTCCTAATCATACATTAGCGCTCCATTATTTGCTTGCGCTGAAACGGCTAGGCGGCAAAATGGAGCCGCACACGATCACACGTGAGAAAGCGCAGTACAATCAAGAAACCGCAACCGACAGCCAAATCGCAAGCGCGACCGCAATCCGCAAGCTGCTGCTCGAGAAACGCTCTCTTGAGGAAGCGCGCGCTTATGTACCGGAATCCACAACGCGAATCCTGCAGCAGGAATGGGAAAGCGGACGTTGCCCGATCAGCTGGGAGCCTTTTACGAATGCGCTGCTTCACGCGATTGTAACTCGCTCGTCATATGAACTTTCGAACCTGCATGAGATGACAGAAGGATTGGAGCATCGCATTTTGAATGCCCTTCCCAAGCTGCCCTCGCGCCAGTTCGATGACCTGCTAGAAGCTTTAAAAACGAAGCGCTATACGAGAACGAAGCTGCAGCGTTCACTTCTTGCTATTCTGCTTGGACATCAGAAATCTGATTTCACACCGGATAAGCTTGCTTCGGGTGTTGAATATATAAGAGTGCTTGGTTTTACGGAAAAAGGCAAGCTTTTATTGCGACGCATGCGAAATTGTGCCAAATTGCCTGTGCTGCTGAGTGCAGCAAGAGCACCAAAGCCCTTCCGTTATTTGGAGCTTGATACACAAGCGAGCAGTGTCTATTCACTAGGCGTACCGGGCATTCATGCCCCTCAATCGTTATTCCGTGATTTTACGGAAAGACCCGTAACCATCGATTCCTAATCGAATTAAATAATTGAAAGTTACCTTTCGTTCCCAGTGAGATAAACTTTTACTTGCTCCACAGCTTCCTTCAACGTACTTACGCTGACCACCTTCATCGAGGCGTTAAGCGCTTTTGCTTTCGCCTCGGCATCCTTATAGTTATCAGAAGGAACAAGAAACAGCTCCGCGCCTTCCTCGCTTGCAATGACAACTTTTTGCTTTATTCCGCCGATAGCTCCGACCTCTCCGAGTGGAGTAATCGTGCCTGTCGCCGCAATTCGATGACCTCCCGACAAATCACCGTTCGTTAGCAGATCCAGAGCTTGCAAAGCAAAAACGAGACCGGCTGATGGCCCCCCAATATCGCCTACTTTTATACTGATGCGGTTATTGTGATCCGATGGGTCCAAGCCGCGTTGTTCCGTCAAGTTTACGATGCCCAGAACACTCAAGAGCTGCTCGTTAGTCGAGACCGATTTTAATGTATCCGATGAGTAAGAAACCTGTAGTTGCTGCCCTTTGCGCTCCACATCAAATAAAACGTTTTGCTGCTTATCATAAGCTTTAAGTGACTCAAACAAATCCGCCAAGCTGTTCGGCGGTTTTTCGTCATGTATGCCTAAAAGCTTATCTCCTGCTTTGAATGAACTTTTCAAAGGGTGATCGATAGGGTTTACTTCCGTAATAACAAAGCTGTTCAGCTTGCTTGCATAGGGTAAACCTGCGTAATGATAAGCAGCTTCAATCGCATTGTTTTGCGAGCCCTGCATGATGATGCTTAGCCTTTGTGCATACTCTTCTTTTGTGTAACCTTGCAGCACATCTCGTTTGAGATGAACATCCATATTCGAATTCCACATCGATTGAAAAGTCCGCAAGAAATTAGGCTCCGTCATTTTCACTGCTGTCAGCAAAAAGTCGCCTTTTCCTAAAGCGTCTCCCTTTTCAATCGTTACCATCGGTTTAACAGGGACAGCAATCCCCGGCTCATAAACAACATAGGGCGTTGGAGCATATAACAATACCCACATCAAAGCCGCTGTCGATACAGCGATCGTTGCTATTCTGCGAAAATCTGATCGTTGTTTTTGCAATCGCACACCCCGTTCAAACTTCCAATTTGCCAGTCAAATATAGCATTAACTATTCTGAGGCAGACAAGCTGCTCCAAATGGTCTATCCATGACTTTATACGCGTACTATTTAACGTATATGATTGTCCATCTCATGATGCCCTAGCCCTGCATTTCGGCGTGTCGCATCATTTGTATTTTTGCAGCAGATTAAAGGAGTGGAGTAGCATTGGCTAAAACAGTTATGTTAGCGTTCCTGTCCGTATTGCTCGTTGTTGCCATCATCATTCAGCCAGATGCTGCGTTTCAAGCCTCGCTTCAAGGACTCACCGTCTGGTGGAACATTGTATTCCCCGGTTTATTGCCGTTTCTCGTATTGTTTGAGCTTATTGCAGCCTTCGGGCTCACACATGCGCTAGGCTCTCTGCTCCAGCCGCTGATGAGCCGACTGTTTAAACTGCCAGGTGAAGCCGCGCTTGCGATAGTTCTTGGTTGGATGGGCGGTTATCCCGCGGGAGCAGAAGCGACAGCTTCCTTACGCAAAAGAAACGTCGTGACAAAACAACAGGGCCAGCGGCTGCTAGCCCTCGCTCATATGCCAAACCCATTATTTATGCTTGTCGTTATCGGCGCAGGCTTTCTGCACAAGCCCATTGTAGGTGCCATTATTGCTGCAGCCGTATGGATATCCGCGCTATGGGTCATGTTTATAATGACGCTGTTCAGCCGTAAAGAAAAGCCTGGTCAGGAGCGGTCAGATCAGGAACAGCCAGGTCAGCAACTAGGTCATAAACAATCAGCTACAGCCAATGACGCGGAGCATCGCAGCACCATCCTTCATCGTGCAGCAGAGGCATTTCGCCTCGGAAGAGAGCAGGATGGGCGCAGCTTCGGCAAAGCGCTTGGAGACTCTGTTGCAGCAAGTGTTCAGAAGCTTATGATGATCGGCGGATTTATGATTTTTGCTGCTGTGCTTGCAAAATTATCAGAGCCGCTGTTCTCTCCTTGGCTGGATAAGGCTGGGCTAAGCTTTATTAGCCAAGCTTTTTTTGAAGGTCATATGGGTGCTTATGCGGCTGCAATCTGGGATGCTCCTGGAGCTGGCATGCTCGGGAATGCTGCCGCTATCGCGACTGTGCTTGCATGGAGCGGACTAAGCGGCATTTTACAAGCTGGATATTCGATTACAGGGACGGACCTTAAGCTGCTCCCATTCGCATTATGGAGAATCATTCATGCTCTCCATGCCTGTGTATTTATGATCATTCTGTGGAAGCCGCTCACTTCAATGCTTCGTCCGATACTCGCACCTGGAGCAACGCCAACGTTGGCGCCATCTGATCCTTACTCTATACAACACACTGTCGCTGAGATCATAAACGCAAATGATTTACCATTTTTATGGCAGTTCTCCATATCAGCCTGTATCCTACTTACTTTTATGGGACTGTTTGTATCCCTCATTCTACTGCCATTTCGGAGAACAGGTAAATCGATATAATCCAAAATAAGATAAACAATGGCTTTTTCAAACATTTATTTAAATTTTCGAGTTATATTTCTCTCTTAGCTGCTTCTCCACAATTGGCGGTACCAGCTCATGCACTGCGCCGTGAAATTGTGCGATCTCTTTGACGATGCTTGAGCTTAAGTAGGAATACTTCGGATTCGTCATCATAAACATCGTATCTATTTCATCATCAAGCAAATGATTAGTTGAAGCGAGCTGCAGCTCGTATTCAAAATCAGTTACTGAACGAATGCCTCTAATAATGACATTAGCTTGCCGTGTTTTCATAAATCGAACGAGCAAATCCCGGAAACTGTCAATTTCCACATTTGGAATATCGCGCGTCACTTCGGTAAGCAGCGCTTTGCGCTCCTCCACGCTGAACAAAGGATTTTTACTCGAATTGTTCAATACAGCAACGATTAACCGATCAAATTGTTTGGCAGACCTTCGAATAATATCCAAATGCCCATAAGTTACAGGGTCAAACGTGCCGGGATATACAGCAACGCGCTCTTGTTTATTCGTTAACATCGGATTCACTCCCGTCTTGATGACTGTCATCGCTGTAATATTGATATATAGAAACGGCAATATCCCCGTATTTCGCATGCTTCAGTTGGTCAAAATATTCCAGCTTCTCCGGGTAACGGTGAGCTGCATCGTGCTCGACTACGATAATCGCATCCGGCTCAAGCATCTGATTTTGGGCAAGCTGTGTCATAAGACTATCCATCGTAATCATTTTGTATGGCGGGTCAAGAAAAACAAGCCGGAACTTTTGCTCCCGCTTCGCTAGCGCTTTCAATGCGCGCTCCGCATCATTTTTATAAATTTCAGCAGCGCTTCCCATCTTCGCCGTTTCAACATTTTGACGAATCGTATCAATGCTTATTCTTTCCCGATCAACAAAAACAGTACGTTCTATGCCTCTGCTCCAAGCCTCAATACCCAATCCACCTGTACCTGCGAACAGATCCAGCGCTATTCCTCCGTCAAAATAAGGTCCGATCATGCTAAAAATAGCTTCCTTAACCTTATCCGTTGTCGGTCTCGTATTCATACCAGGCACAGCCTTAAGCGTGCGGCCCTTGGCCTCGCCCGCAATGACTCTCACTTGCAATTGCCCCCTTCTATCTCATTCCCGCCTATCGTACCATAGAATCCCGTTCATAATAAAGCAGTTGCATCTCGAAAGTTGAGGACGCCGCCAGCCTATATCTGCGCTAGGATATTTTTTTCATTCTGAACAAGTATATTTACCAGTAATAAGGACAAAATAAATTTATCGGCGTCGCAAGATGTCGTAGACAACCGCGGAGAAGACTTACGTTTCCCCATAAGCTCTTCGTCCGGTTTCTCCTCTCCCATGAAAAGGGCGCTCCGAAAGGGGCGCCCGATTTTTTGTTTTAATCCCCAGTATAATAAGGTCTTTTATGATTTGTATTGAATACAATCGAATTCATTGTCCACCAATTGTCCACCAAAATTAATAACCAAATAACTATCTAAGCTTTTGATCGCTGGATTCTCAGACAAGCTGATTTCTATGTACCTTAAGGATTAACTCGCGTACTATAGGTTGCACTTTCAGAATTTTTAAAGAAAGTAATTAATTTTATAAATTACTCCCTCATTTGAATCATGACATCATCAAGTATGTTTATAAGATGAACTCTTCTATAACGGTCCTTATTAACTATCATTTCTGTTAAATCATCTTTCATTCGACTAAGCATAGTAATCGTAGCAACTATAGCCATAGACAAAACTAATACTGTTAAGAAAATCACAATTTCAATGTATGGACTGGGGACACTGAAAAACTCGTAATCATAAATGCGACTTAGTAATTGAGTGAGATTTGGAATAGACACAGCTAAAATTATCCCCGGGGCGATTAAAGGGGGTAATTTCCCTTTTTCATTTTCTAGCTTATAAGCTTCAATTAGCTTTTCTATTTTCCACCTATAATATAAATCATGTTCTATTAGATACTCAGAAATTAAATGAACTTGTATTTCAAATGTTGTTGACTGCCAATCTTTAAGATCGGGAGTAATTGAGTGTTCCTGCTTTATTATTCTCCTAGCCTTACTATTTAGTGTTTTGTGGAGCAAAAGAATAGTAGAAATTAATAACGAGATAATAAATAGAGACCATATAATCCATAAAAGAGAGATTTTAATAAACAGTACTGAAACTACTGTAGATAAGCTTATTAGTAAAAAGAATATTAAAAAAATTATGTAGAAATTATAGAATTTTTTCATATAGGAGAACACTAATGCGTAATTTGAACCTTCATTCTTGTAATATTTGAATAGTTGTTCTTTCATACTTCACCCACCATTTTGTAATATTTCACGTATTAATTCTCTATTAATTCATTATCTTTCACATAATCCACTAAATTCATAAATACTCCAAAATTCACAGTTCCTAATTACTATAATATATAAAAAAAATTTTAAGGAAAAATTGTGAGATACATTATTCTCTTTATTGAACGCAACACCACACCGAACATCAATCGGCATTGAAATATGCGAGAGTGGCGATTATGCCAAAGGATTGGTTAATGCTTTCGTTTATTGTGTAGGCTGGCCGCTTGGTTGATCTGGGGCAGGAATCATACTAACCTCTTCAGACGCAAATAAATAGCGTAGTATTGGTGTTGTCATACATACCTTTTTAATATCTATGATTTGAGCGATTGCCACGATTAACTCACCTGTTTCTGTATAATGACCTCTAATGTTTGCTCTCCAATTTTATTACCATCACAGTATAAGACAATTCTAATTCAGTCTGGGTGATTTTTAAATTGCGGGTTGCAGCTAAGTTGCAGCCGACGCCAATAATTAAACCGCAGGTGAAACCGCAGATGACTAAAGAGGATGCTAATAAAATCATTGAATTTTTGAAGGCTGGTTTTGGTATCGTTGTTGATCCAGCATCAAGCTGATTTGGACATACCCAAATCCAAAGTATCATCATAAGAAATATCATTCATATCCGATAAAACGTGTTGACGTCTTTCTGTTTTTACTACATTTGCACTCGAGGATGCTCGATTGGTACATCATTTTTCCCCCGAATGCACGTAATTTAGCTGTATATACAGTCCCTAAATCTACTGCAAGACGAAAATGTTTTATCTTTTAGTGCTGCCGAAATGCTAGTTACCCAGTCCAAACCGATGACAACAATTAAGAGCAATATCGGTATTAACCGACCATTCCCGTAAATCAAAGAGACCTATGGAGCAATTGCAGCTCCTATTATTGCTGCAATTTCTCTATCTTCCGTTACATCTACTGATATCCATTGTTTAAACATTGATGTTCATCCTCTTAATTTGCTTTTATTTATCTAACCGAGATAAGAAAGGGGCTGTCCCAAAAGTTGATTTCGGATTTATTGAGCCCCACTTGGAATCAAATACCTTCTAAAAGAAGGACCTAAACCTCCACTTTGTAGTGGATTTCGAGGTCCTTTCACGTGTTAAATGGGATGTTCTCATGTCATACGAACACTTTTGAGACAGCCCCCAGGCTGTCGAGAAAGTCTCGACAGCTATATTTATACCTGCATAGTTTATTACGACACCGCGTTAATATGTTATAATGGTATTAACTCGTTTGAATGGAAGGTGTCGTCTATGCTGCGTTCTAATCGCGAAAAACAACAAAGCCTTGAATTGGTTTCTATTGAGGATTTAGTTCCTACTGACCATATGCTTCGGAAGATCGATAAGTATATCGTTTTCTCATTTATTGATGAAAAGGTACGCCATCTTTACTCGCTGGATAATGGACGTCCTGCTATTGATCCACTTGTACTTTTTAAGATGATTTTCCTAGGCTACTTCTATGGGATTCGTTCGGAGCGTCAGTTGGAACGTGAAGTGCAAACTAATCTGGCTTATCGCTGGTTTTTGGGCTTAGGATTAACC